>NZ_OZ007001.1:1800000-2122500 GCF_963931295.1 uncultured Mailhella sp.
CGTCGTTGATGCCGGAAACGTTCAGCTTGCTGACAATGGACTGCTGAATCTGGGCGGCGTCGCCGCGGGGCAGGCCGAAGAGCGGAATGCTGCCTATTTCGGGCAGATCCAGCGAACCGTTCTGGGAGACGGTGAACACGTCGTCGAGGGTGCGGCCGCCCCACAGGCGGACGAGAATGCGGTCGCCGCTCTGAATGGTGGCTGCGGAGCCGCCGGAGGAAAAGTTGCCCTGAAAGAGGTTGCTGCCGAAGGGATGCGGCTCCTGAGTGGAGGGCGTGGTGGAAGAAGCCGAGGCCGTGGCTGTAGCCGTGGCGGTGGCGGTGGCGGTGCTTGCGGAATCAGCCGCGTGAAGCGGCGAGGAGAAGGCAAGCATCATGACGAGAGAAGCAAGAAAAAGACGCAACATAGTCACCTGCCCGAAGGCTGGAAAATTTCATGCTGAAAGTTCGGCTGAACGGGGGATCGTCCGACGACGGGCCTGCTCAGTCAAGACCGTTGCCCCAGACGCGGGGCATGAGCTCCCATCCTTCGCCCTGACGGCAGAGGACGACGATTTCCGCTTCATGCGGAGGCTGGCTGACCACGGCGCGGCGGCAGTCGCGGCCGGAGGCTGAGGTGAACGAGCCTTCCACCATGACGTCCACAAGGCCGCCGAAGGCGGGGTCGTCGATGGAGGCCTGCGCGCCGGCGTTGTTCATGGAAATGAACTGGGGCACGGGGGAAAGCGGAGTTTCGGGTATGGGAGTTTCGGGAGCGTCGGGCGTTCCGAAAGGATTGGCAAAACAGCCGCTCAGAAGCATGCAGAGAGCGACGGGAACAAGGAAGATTCGCATGGGGCTATCCTTATGAAAAATTCCGCGGATCAGTCCGCAGGAATAATATATGTCCGGGGGGCTTGTCCTGTCCAGAGGGCGTTGTGCGGGAAAAATTCGTGCGCCGTGTTGCAGCAGCGTGCGAAAGAGGGCGCGTTTTGCAGAGGCGGCCGTTTTCTGGGGATGAAAAAGCCCCTGCGCCCGATATTGTTTGCGACGTCGTCGTGAAAATTTTTCGGGCGTTGCGGAGCATCCGGTCATGCCGGCGAGGGCGTCCCTTGCGAGAAAGCGCGGCTCTGCCGCGAAAAAGGAAGGGCGGACGCCGGATGTCCGGCGTCCGCCCGAATCTGCGGGATTCAGTGTTTTTTTGCTTTGTCGATGCAGTACCAGTTCCAGGCGTCGCGGATGATGTCCTGAACGTTGGAGTGCTCCGGCTTCCAGCCGAGAACGCTGAGCGCGCGCGAGGCGTCGGCTACGAGACTCGGCGGGTCTCCCGCCCGGCGGGGGCCCGTGGCGCAGTGCAGGGGCAGTCCGGTCGTCTGTTCCACGGCGTTGAGAATCTGCCTCACGGAAAGGCCGGTTCCGGTGCCGAGGTTCAGGGAAAGGCCCGATCCGTCCTTTTCCTGAAGCAGGCGCGCTGCGGCGCTGATGTGGGCCGAGGCCAGATCGCTCACGTGAATGTAGTCTCGTATGCAGGTGCCGTCCGGGGTGGGGTAGTCGTCGCCCATGACGCAGAAGTCGGGGAGGCAGCCGTCCGCAGCCATGAGAGCGCGAGGAATGAGATGGGTTTCCGGCGCGTGACGCTCGCCGGTCTCGCCGTCGGGATCGCCACCCGCCGCGTTGAAGTAGCGCAGCGCCGTCCAGCAGATGCCGTGGGCGCGGGCAAAGTCGGCCAGCATCTGTTCCATGAACAGTTTGGTTTCCCCGTAGGGATTGATGGGCGAAGCGGGCGCGTCTTCGGTGATGGGCATGGTTTTCGGCGTGCCGTACACTGCCGCCGAGCTGGACACCACGATGTTGCGGACGCCCGTGTCGCGCATGGCTTCAAGAATGCTCAGGGTCCCGCCCACGTTGTTGCGGAAGTACTTGCCGGGATTTTGCACGGATTCTCCCACCAGAGAGAAGGCGGCGAAATGGAGAATGCCGTCGGGACGCGTTTTGCGCAGACACGCGCGCAGGCTCTCGCCGTCGAGAATGTCGCCCTCGAAAAGCGGGCCCCATTTGACGAGATCCCTGTGACCTGTGGAAAGATTGTCGTACACGGTGACGCGGTGGCCGGCTTCGGCCAGAGCCTTGCTGGTGCAGCTGCCGATATATCCGGCCCCGCCGATGACGAGAATGTTCATGCCTGTCTCCAGAAAAGCGGGACGGCGAAAACGGCCGTGTTCCCGAACCGTTGCGGTCGGCGGGCGTCGGCGGAGTCCGGCGCTGTCGGCGCGCAAGCTTTCCGGAGCATAGCCTGCGAGGGCCGGAAAGAAAAGGGGAAGTTGTGGTTTTCTAAGTCCTGCCGTCCGACGGAAGATGCGGGCTTCAAGCCTGTTCGGACGCAAAGGCGCGCGGAACAGTGATGTGCTCGGCGCGAAAGGTCGGCGTTGTTCTGTCCGTTGCCGTGGCGTTGCCTCGCCTTGCGCAATAGGACGCGGGTGGCGGGGTCAGTCCGCGTTCAGCGCTTTTTCTATGTTCTGCGCCGTGGTCGACGCGCCGCCGAGGCGAGGCTCGAGCCATTCCCGGAAGCGCGTGCGTACGGACATCCTGTCTCGGGTGGCGGAGGCCTGTTCGAGCATGATGTCGATGACTTCCTTCGGATGATGCGCAACCCGAAGCAGTCCCGCCTGCTCCAGAGACGGCATGGAAGGCTCTCCGTTTCCCATGGCCCAGAGAAAGTTGTGCGCCGAAGGGCCGATGCAGGGAATGCGTCCGGCTGAGAGGGCTTCCAGAAAGTTTTGTCCGCCCTGACCGAAGCTGCCTCCCACAAACACGGCGCGCGCCGCGGCGTAGAGCCTGGGCAGATCGCCGAAGCGGTCCCACACGAGCACGTGCCTGCGCGGCAGGCAGCGACCCGCGGGCATTTCCGAAACCAGCACGGGCATGAGCGCGAGATCTTCCAGCACGCTCTTCCATGCGGCCACGCGGTGCAGATGCCGGGGCACGACGACCACGGCCGCGTTGGGAACGGTCTTGTACAGGCGCGCGAGCTGCCCGGGAATGCGCGTTTCCTCGCACTGACGCACGGAGGCGAACAGAAACACCGGGCCGCTCACGCTGAAGCAGTGATTGTGGGCGGGAAGCGGCGCGTCCAGAGCGCGGGAGGCAAGATCGAACTTGATGTTGGGCATTCTGTCCACCGTGCAGGGGAAGATGCGGCTGAAGGCCTTTTCGTCGTAGCGGGAAATGGCGTGTACGGCGACGGGCGAAATTTCCGCCATGAGCGAGGAGAACAGACGGCCGAAATGCGCCGTGGAACTGTTGATGCGTCCGTTGAACACCTGCACGGGAATGCGTTTTTCCCGGCAGGCGGCCAGCAGTCCGGGCCACAGCTCGGTTTCCAGAAGCGCCACCATGCGCGGCGAAGCGACGGACAGCGCGCGGCGCACGATGTCGGGATCGTCGAAAGGCGCAAAGCGCACGACGACGCGAAGCGCGGGATGACTTTTTTTCAGATTTTCGAGAGCCCGTTCTGCAACGTCGCGGCCCTGCCTGGTCCAGGTGGTGATGAGCACTCGAAGCGGGGAAGAGGGAGAAAACTGTTCGCAGACGGCCACGGCAAGGCGGGCTTCGCCGCCCGACGCGGCCTGAAGCCAGAGATCGACGGCATGGCCGCCTGCGGAGGCGTATTCCGGGGGGAGCCAGTCGTCCGGGGCCAGTCGTTCCTTCCACCCGTCGGAGAGGCGTGAGCTGCGCCTGAGCAGCGGCCGCGCGAGCTTCCAGAGAAGCCGGTACGCGCGGAAAAACGGACGGGAAAAAAGATCTGCTGCCATAAAAGCCCCTTTTTTTCACTATGCTACAGACGGACGGGCCATGCAAGATGCCTGCGGCAAAGAAAAAACGGCGGGAGAGACCGCAGCAGAGCGGTCTCTCCCGCCGAAAGGGCGGACGAGGCGGGGCGTTTTGAACATGTCGGAACGCCCCGCGCGTCGCAGTCCGGCGCATGCCGGTGCGACGGTTAGAACTTGTCTTCGTCGCCGCGCTTGCGCAGAGCGGTGTGGCCGCCGGCGGAGTTCACGGTTTCAATGCCCATTTCGCGCAGCTTGAGCTGAGCTTCGTAGGCGCGGGTGCCGGTGTTGCACACGAGGGCCACGGGGCGGTCGGTGGGAATTTCCTTCTTGGCGCGGGCGTTGAATTCTTCCAGCGGCAGGGAGAGGTACTGACCGGGATGACGTTCCTCGATGGGCTTGCCGGCCTTGGCGGGACGGATGTCCACGAAGAGGTAGTTGTTTTCGTCGCGATGATCCCACAGATCGACGAATTCGTCGGGGGTGATCATGTGATGATAGCCGTTCACCACGTTGTCGGCCACGTTGCCCGCGGCGTTGATGACGTCCATGGCGGAGGCGAAGGGCGGCGCGTAGCAGACTTCGAGGTTGGAGAGATCGTTCAGCGTGGGACGGGAGACCTGAAGCATGGCGGCCACGGCGTCGGTGCGGGCCTTCACGGCGGAGCCGTCGGTGCTCATGCCCTGAATGCCGAGCACGCGGCGGGTCTGCTTGTCCACCACCACGTTGATGCTGGTGTTGGTGTGGCCGGGATAGAAGTGGGCCTTGTCGGAGCCTTCCATGCTGACTTCGATGGCGTCGAAGCCGGCCGTGCGGGCCTGATGCAGGGTGAGACCGGCGCCGGAAGCGTACATCTTGTTCAGCTTCACGCACCAGGAGCCGACCACGCCTTCAAAGGTGGCCTGACCGCCGGCCAGGTTGGTGCCGATGACGCGGCCCTGTCTGTTGGCCATGGAGCCGAGGGGCAGATAGGAGAGGTCGCCGGAAATGAGGTTGCGGACCACCACCACGTCGCCGCCGGCGTAGATGTCGGGATCGGAGGTCTGCATGTGGGTGTTCACCAGGATGCCGCCTCGCGGATGGCAGGCAATGCCGGCGTCGGAAGCGATCTTGGAGTTGGGCGTCACGCCGATGGAGAAGATGACTTCGTCGGCTTCAATGGTGCGCTTGTTGGTCACCACTTCGCACACGGCGCCGTCCTTGCCCTTGAGTTCCTTCACGGCTTCGCCGGTGAGCACGGTGATGCCCAGATCTTCGAGGTCGTGCTTGGCCATCTGGCTGAAGTTGTAGCACAGCTGGGCGGGCAGCACGTGATCGACCATTTCAATGACGGTCACCTTGATGCCCCACATGTCGGCCAGAGCCACGGCCATTTCCAGACCGATGAAGCCCGCGCCGATGATGACGGCGTGATTGATCTTGCGGGCGGCGCACTGTTCCTGAATGGCCTTGGCGGCTTCAAGGCAGGTGACGGAGGTGACGTTCTTCAGATCCGCGCCCGGAATGGGAGGAATGCGGGGGCTGCTGCCCGTGGCGATGACCAGCTTGTCGTAGGGCATGTCGCTCTTTTCGCCGGTCTGGGTGTTTTCGACGGTGACGGTCTTTTCCTTGCGGTTGATGGAAAGGGCACGCGTGTGGCAGATCGCGTTGACGCCCTTGAGTTCCTTAAAGAAGGCTTCGTCGCGGACGACGCCGGCGTTGGTGGTGCGCAGACCGTTCATCTGGGGAACGTCGCCGCCCACGAAGTAGGGGATGCCGCAGCCGCCGTAGGAAATGTAGGTGCCCTGATCGATCATGGTGACGTTGCTGTCGGGCATGAGACGCTTGGCGCGAGCGGCGGCCTTCGGGCCGAGGGCGACGCCGCCGATGATGAGAATATTGAGAGCCATGGTGGGAAAACCTCCAGAGAATAAGGTTCATGACGCCGAAAGAAAACTATCGGCAGACACTTTATCAGAATATAGTCGGTAATTGCAAGATAATTACGCGGATCCGCGAGCTCTTCACAAGTCGATTTTCCGGGAGCATTCCGTGGTTTTAAAAGCGAAGTGAAGTAAATACGGCATGTTGAACATTCACATGCCGACGGAAGGGCACGTTGTTAAAGTTTACGCGCGCAAGCTTCCGGCGGGCGCCCTGATGAGGAGCGTCCGCCGGAAGCGATGCTGAGGAGGAGGAAAAAAGACGTGTTTTCAACCCGGCGAACCTTTTGAAGAAAGACTTGTTATATTTTATACAAGCTTAAAAATCAAGGCAAGAAGCCCGTGATCGGGGAAAAGTCGGGACGGAAAATGCGCTTTTTTCAAGGGTTCTCTTTTTTTGTCGGACCTTGTCGCCGACGTCCCGGGAAGAGCGTTTTGTCTTCCACGCCTGAAGAAGAGCGTCGTCAAAACGCCTGCATATGCATTTCAGCATAATGAATAAAAGCTCACATGCAAGACTGCATAAATAAAAATATAATAATTTTAGGTAATAAAGCGATGTATACAGAAAATAATATGCAAGTATGCATATTATGCAAAATAGAATAATACAATAGCAAAATTATAAAAATCACAAATTAAGATAATATATTGAAAAATTTATATATTTATGAATTTCAGTGAAAAAAATGCAGGGTGCGGGCGTTTTTGTGGATAATACTCGAACAACTAACAACTATTTGTATTTAAACAATAAAATTTTTAGAGCTCAAAAATGTGACCATTGGCACGATTCTTGCTTATTGGAAAAAGTGTGCAGCCTCGAACCCTATTTAGAAATGAGATTGCACCAAAAGGTTCAAATCGAAGACTTCGTTCCAGGGAATATGCCGGATGCCCGGCTAATCGTATAAAACTGTGAAGGAGAAGCTATGAAACTTTTTCGTACGTTGCTTTGCGGTGTCGCCGTTATCGGTCTGATGGGCGCCTACGCTCCTGCTGAAGCTGCACGTCCCCTCACCCTGCGCCTCGGTCATCCCATGGCTCCGGGCAACAACGTCACCGTCGGTTACGAAAAGTTCGCAGCCCTGGTCAAAGAGAAATCGGGCGGCAAGATCAGAATTCAGATATTCCCCAACTGTCAGCTCGGTTCCGACCGCGTGACCACCGAAGCCGCGCAGGCCGGCACCCTCGACATGTCTTCGAGCTCCACTCCCAACCTGGCCAGTTTTTCCAAGGACTACATGGCCATCGACCTTCCCTACGTGACCTCTCCCAAGTATCAGCAGAACCTGTACAAGGCTCTTGACGAAGGCGAACTGGGCAAGGCTCTGGACAAGGTTGCTGAAAAGTGCGGTCTCAAGACCATCATGTTCAGCGAATACGGCTACCGCAACTTCGTGAGCTCCACCAAGCCTCTGGACACCGTGAAGAGCCTCATGAACCTCAAGGTGCGCACCACCGACTCCCCCGTTGAAGTGGCCGTGGCCACCGAACTCGGCATGAACCCCGCCCCCGTGGCCTGGGGCGAAACCTACACCGCCCTGCAGCAGGGCACCGTGGACGCCGAAGGCAACACCTTCTCCCTGCTCAACGACTCCAAGCATACCGAAGTTCTGAAGTATGCCATGAACTCCGAGCACAACTACTCCATGCACATTCTGCTCATGAACAAGGCCAAGTGGGACAGCCTCACCCCCGAACAGCAGAAGATCATCATGGAAGCCGCCCGTGAAGCCACCGACTGGGAACGCGCCGAAACCGTGAAGCTCGAAGAAAAGGCCTGGCAGGCCTTCCGCGACAAGGGCATCAAGATCCACATGCTCACCGATGCTGAAAGAGCCGAATTCTACAAGCTCACCCAGCCCGTGCGCGATCAGTTCTCCAAGGAAATCGATCCCAATCTGTTGAAGCTCATTGCTGACACCCAGAAGTAATGCCGCCTGCGGGCGGAGAGATCTCCGCCCGCTTCATCCTTATCTCTGAGGCTTGAAATCCATGAGCACCGACACGAAAAAATCTTCCGGCATTCTGCACTGGCTTGACGAGAACTTTGAAAATATTTTTCTGGTTTCAGGCCTTCTTGCCATCATTTTCTTCATCACCTGGCAGGTCATCTACCGCTATTTCATCACGCCCCTCGTCGAACGCGCCGGCGCTGCGGTATGGACCGAAGAAATTTCCCGCTACATCTTCATCTGGATCTCCTACATTGCCGTGAGCGTGGCCATACGCAAGCGCAGCTCCATCCGAATCGACTTCGTTTATCAGATGCTGCCTCCGCGTCTCCAGCGCATCAGCTGGATCTTTGTGGAACTCATCTTCCTCATGCTCACCCTTACCATCACCTATTACGGATGGGGCCAGATCGAACGTCTCCAGCGCTTCCCCCAGCATACGGCGGCCATGCGCATTCCGTTCCTCATTCCCTATCTCATTCTGCCTCTCGGCTTCGGTCTCATGAGTCTCAGACTCGTGCAGTCCATGATCAAGCAGATCAAGGTCACGGGCATTCTGGATTCGCTCATCGGCGCGGTCGTCGCCGTGGTGGTCATGCTGCCCTGCGTGCTCGCCGAATACATTGATCCCGTTCCCGCCCTGTTCGGCTACTTCCTCATCTTCTGCGTCACCGGCGTGCCCATCGCCATCGGCCTCGGCATGTCCGCGCTGACCACCATTCTCTGTGCCGATACGCTGCCCATCGAATATCTGGCCCAGGTGTCCTTCACCTCGCTGGACAGCTTCCCCACCATGGCCATTCCGTTCTTCATCGCCGCCGGCGTGTTCATGGGCGCGGGCGGACTTTCCCAGCGCCTGCTCGGACTCGCCGACGAACTCGTGGGCGGCATGTACGGCGGCATGGCGCTGACCACCGTGGCCACCTGCATGTTCTTCGGCGCCATCAGCGGCTCCGGCCCCGCCACCGTGGCGGCCATCGGCGCCCTGACCATTCCCGCCATGGAAGAACGCGGCTACAGCAAAACCTTTGCGGCGGCCATTGTGGCGGCCGCAGGCGCCATCGGCGTCATGATTCCTCCCAGCAACCCGTTCGTGGTGTACGGCATTGCCGCGCAGGTCTCCATCGGCGACCTGTTCATCGGCGGCATCGTTCCCGGCGTGCTCACCGGCGCCGTGCTCATGGGCTATTCCTACTACGCCGCCCGCAAGAACAACTGGCGCGGTTCCGCACGCACCCGCACCGTGGGCACCGTGACCCGCGCCGTGTGGGACGCCAAGTGGGCTCTGCTTGTTCCCGTCATCGTGCTCGGCGGCATCTACGGCGGCCTCATGACCCCCACCGAAGCCGCGGCCGTGGCCTCCTTCTATGGCCTCATCGTGGGCGTGTTCATCTACCGCGAACTGGATTTCCGCAAGGTGTGCGCCTGCTGCGTGGAAGCCTGCGAAACCTCGGCCGTCATCATCGTGCTTATGGCCATGGCCACCCTGTTCGGCAACATCATGACCATTGAAGACGTGCCCGGCACCATCGCCCGCGCCATCCTCGGATTCACCAGCAGCAAGTTCGCCATCCTGCTCATCATCAACGTGCTGCTGCTCATCGTGGGCGTGTTCATGGAAGCTCTGGCCGCCATCGTCATCCTGGTGCCCATCCTCCTGCCCATCGTGACCGGCGTGGGCGTGTCGCCCCTGCACTTCGGCATCATCATGGTGGTGAACCTGGCCATCGGCTTCCTCACCCCGCCCGTGGGCGTCAACCTCTTCGTGGCGAGCGGCATTTCCGGAACCCGCATCGAGCAGATCGCCAAGGCCAGCCTGCCCATGATCGCCCTGATGATCGTCGTGCTGCTGCTCATCACCTACATCCCGGCCATTCCTCTCTGCCTGGTCGGCGGAGCGGGATAGTCCCGGCAAACCCGGCAACCTAAGGACCTTCCCGGGAAAATCCCGGGAAGGAGTCTCCCTCCTCACCTATTTCAGGAGCCCTATGCTCCCGGAGCCTGCGCCCGAAAGGCACGGTCCGAAACGAACCTTCAAGGAGTTCACATGAGTGCCATTGAAATGCTCAACCCCGAAGCCTGTGAATGCCATTCCCCGCAGGAACAGCGCATCTTTGACGAACAGAAGGGCAAAAAGGACAAGTACTATGACACGCATGCCCGCGTGTTCGACCTCATCGCCAAGTTTGAAGGACAGACCCCCGTCATCGACGTGGAACGCGCCCTGTACTTCACCCAGTCCATGAAGGAAACCGAAGGGCAGCCCCTCGTGCTCCGCTGGGCCAAGGCGCTCATGCACATCGCCAAGAACATGACCGTGGAAGTCGAAGACGGTCAGCTGCTGCTCGGCCGCGCCGGTTCCAAGATCGGCCGTTACGGCATCCTGTATCCTGAACTCGACGGCGACTTCCTCGACATCGCCGTGCGCGACCTGCCCACCCGCGAGCAGTCCCCCGCCACCATCAGCCCCGAAGACGCCAAGATCGTCATGGAGGAGATCGCTCCCTACTGGAAGGGCAAGACCTATCACGAAGCCCTGAACAAGGCTCTCCCCGAATGGGTGCACAAGCTCACCTACGTGGACGATGAAGGCCTCATCTCCCGCTTCGTGGTGAACGAAACCTCTTCCTTCCGTTCTTCCATCCAGTGGGTGCACGACTACGAGAAGGTGCTCAAGCGCGGCTTCAACGGCATCAGGGCCGAAGCCGAAGCCAAGCTGGCCGCCCTTGATCCCGCGAGCCCCGTGGATCAGGCCGACAAGCGTCCCTTCCTGGAAGCCGTGGTCATCGTGTGCGACGCCATCGTTCTGTGGGCCCGCCGCTACGCCGCCAAGGCCCGTGAAGTCGCCGCCGCCACCACGGATCCCGTGCGCAAGGCCGAACTTCTGAGAATGTCCGAAATCGCTGAAAAGGTGCCTGCGGAACCCGCGAGCAACTTCTATGAAGCCGTGCAGTCCCAGTGGTTCGTGCAGATGTTCTCCCGCATCGAACAGAAGACCGGCACCACCATTTCCAACGGCCGCATGGACCAGTACTTCTATCCCTACTACAAGCAGGACATGGAAGCCGGCGTGCTCACCGAAGAAAAGGCCATGGAACTTCTGGAATGCATGTGGGTCGGCATGGCCGAATTCATCGACATGTACATTTCTCCTCAGGGCGGCGCCTTCAACGAAGGCTATGCTCACTGGGAAGCCGTGACCATCGGAGGACAGACCAAGGACGGCGTGGACGCCACCAACGAACTGACCCACCTGTTCCTGCGCTCCAAGCGTGAATTCCCCCTGCACTATCCCGACCTCGCCGCCCGCGTGCATTCGCTCTCTCCCGACGAATACCTGTGGGACGTGGCCGAAACCATCAAGTACGGCTCCGGCTTCCCCAAGCTCTGCAACGACGAAGAAGTCGTGCCGCTGTACGCCTCCAAGGGCGGCACCTTTGAAGAAGCTCTGGACTACGCCGTGTCCGGCTGCACCGAAACCCGTATGCCCAACCGCGACACCTACACCTCCGGCGGCGCGTACACCAACTTCGCCGCGGCTCTGGAAATGGCTCTGCGTCAGGGCAAGATGAAGAAGTACGGCGACGAGCAGCTCGGCGTGAAGACTCCCGATCCCCGCACCTTCAAGACCTGGGACGACATGTGGGAAGCCTACAAGGCTCAGCAGGACCTGTTCCTGCGCGCCACGTTCACCCAGCAGTACATCGTCACCAAGGTTCGCGCCGAACACTTCGCCCAGCCCATGGGCTCCGCTCTGCACGATCTGTGCATGAAGTACTGCCTCGACCTGCACACCCGCATCATCCCCGAAGGCGCCAACTTCGGCTACTTCGAATTCATGGGCTTCGGCACGGTCATCGACTCCCTGGCCGCCATCAAGAAGCTGGTGTTTGAAGAAAAGCGCATCACCATGGATCAGCTTCTGGAAGCCATGGATCACAACTGGGTGGGCTACGAAGACATCCAGCAGCTCGTGAAGAGCTGCCCCTGCTACGGCAACGATGATCCCTATGCCGACGAAATCGGCAAGGCCATCGACCGCATCTGCGTGGAATTCGCCCAGAAGTACTCCCCCGAAATGGGCATCAACAACGACGTGCGCTACGTGCCCTTCACCTCCCACGTGCCCTTCGGCAAGGTGGTGAGCGCCACGCCCAACGGCCGCACCGAATGGTTCCCGCTGTCCGACGGTTCTTCCGCCTCCCACGGCGCGGACGTGAATGGTCCTACCGCCATTCTGCTCTCCAACTACAAGACCAAGAACTACGGCCTGCGCAACCGCGCCGCCCGCCTCCTGAACATCAAGTTCACTCCCAAGAGCGTGGAAGGCGAAGCCGGCACCGAAAAGCTGGTGCAGTTCATCCGCACCTGGTGCGACCTCAAGCTGTGGCATCTGCAGTTCAACGTGCTCAATCAGGAAACCCTGCTTGCCGCTCAGAAGGATCCGCAGAAGTACCGCAACCTCATCGTTCGCGTGGCCGGTTACAGCGCCTACTTCGTGGACCTGTCGCCCGACCTTCAGAATGACCTGATCGCTCGTACCGACCACGACGATCTGTAGTAGACAAGGGGCCTGACGCCCCGCCGGCTTCTCCTCCTTGCCGGGGAGGAGCCGGTTTTCTTTTATCGGAACGCGTCCGATTCCGGGCGCGGCGTTTCCGGAGGGCAGACCGCCCCTTTTCGCAGCCGCACGCGAGGTTATCATGAGTACGTTTGAGGACAGAAAGGTCACCGGCCTGGTGTTCAACATTCAAAAATATTCCGTTCACGACGGTCCGGGCATCCGCACCATAGTGTTCACCAAGGGCTGCCCTCTGGCCTGCCGCTGGTGCAGCAATCCCGAATCGCAGAAACCGCAGCCGCAGATGGCCTTCAACCCCACCCGCTGCATTTCTCCGGCCAAGTGCAATTTCTGCATTCCCGCCTGTCCCTACGGCTCCATCCGCGCGGTCAACGGCGCGCTCGACATCGACTGCACCCACTGCAACGACTGCGAAACCATCGCCTGCGCCTCGGCGTGTCCCGCGCAGAGCCTCATCGTGTACGGCAAGAACCGCACCGTTGAGGACGTGCTTCACGTGGTGGCTCAGGATTCCATTTTTTATTCCCGTTCCGGCGGTGGCATGACCATTTCCGGCGGCGAGCCGCTGTTCCAGAAAAAGTTCGCCCTGGCGCTTCTTCGCGAGGCCCGCAGACGCCGCATCAAGACGGCCATCGAAACCTGCGGCTGCGTGCCGTGGGAAACCATGGAAGAGGCGGCTCCGTTCCTCAACAACATCCTTTTCGACGTCAAGCACACCGACTCCGAAAAGCACAAGTGGGCCACGGGCAGAGGCAACGAGCTTATTCTCTCCAACCTGAAGAAGCTTTTGGAAACCTTCCCCGACAAGCCCGTGCTGGTGCGCACGCCCGTCATCCCCGACTTCAACGACGATGACGAAACCGCCCGTTCCATAGGCCGCCTGCTCAAGGGCTACGCCAATGTTTCCTATGAAGCGCTGCCCTACCATCGCCTGGGAACGCAGAAATACATGTTCCTGGGAAGAGAGTACCCCATGGGCGAAGTTTCCCTGCCCGCCGGCGTCGCCGCGCGCGTTCAGGCCATCGTGGACGAGGAACGAGGCGCTAAGTAGCTCCTTTTTATGCATGATCCTTCAACCAGGGAGGACTGGTGATGAAGATTATCGACTTTCGTTTTCGGCCTCACACCGAGGCCATTCTGAACGGCATCAAGAACAGCACCATGTTCAAGGCCAGCTGCGAAGCCAGCGGCTTCGACAAGTGGAAGCCGCAGACTCTCGACGAGATCGTGGCGGACCTCAAGGCCCGCGGAGTGACGCGCTGCGTCATTACCGGCCGCGACTGCCAGACCACCTACGGCTTCCCCGACAACAACGGCAGCGTGCTGGAATTCTGCCGCGCCTATCCCGACATGTTCCTCGGCTTCTGGGGCATTGATCCGCACAAGGGCATGGGAGCCGTGCGCGAAGTGGAAAAGGTGGTGAAGGAATACGGCATGAAGGGCATCGCCACCGATCCCTATCTTGCTCACATCAGCCCCTGCGAAGCCCGCTACTATCCCATTTACGCCAAGTGCTGCGAACTGAACGTGCCGGTGTTCATCACCATGGCTCCGCCGCCTCAGGTTCCCGGCGCGGTGATGACCTACACCGATCCGCGTGACGTGGACGTGGTGGCCCGCGACTTCCCCGAGCTCAAGATAGTCATGAGCCACGGCGGTTATCCGTACGTGCATGAGGCCATTTACGCCTGCTATCGCAACAAGAACGTGTACATGGACATTTCGGAATATGAAGTGGCGCCCATGTGCGAGACCTATATCAGCGCCATGAAGTCCATGATCGCCGACAAGGTGGTGTTTGCCAGCGCTCATCCGTTCGTGGAGCAGGGCGAATGCCTGGCCAACTATGCCGCCATGGATCTGCCTGAAGACGTGCGTGAGAAGATCATGTACAAAAATGCGTGCAAAGTACTGGAAATCCCTGAAGATTAATGTTTCGTCAAGGGGCCGCTACGAAAACGCGGTGTAAATAAGGGGCCGCCGCGTTATCGCGGCGGCCTTTTTTGTACCCAGCCACGGCATTCCCCTTTTTGGGAAAGTATTGTGAACAGGATTAAATTATTGCAAAATGACTGGGCAGGCAGAAATTTTTATCCTTATTTCGGGTTATCCATGGATTCCGTGCTTCTTGAATATATGGAACAGGCTTTCGACGTTTTCCAGGACGGCATCTGGATAAGCGATGCAGATTCCACATGTCTTTTCGTCAATAAAAAGTACGAGGAGCTGAGCGGATTTTCCAAGAAATGGATGATGGGACGCAAGGCGACGAGCATTGTGGCCGAAGGCATTTTCGACGTGGCCGTCAATCCCGAAGTCATCAGTTCCGGCCGCCCTGTCTCAAAAATACAGACGCTTTCCAACGGAAAGCATCTTTCTCTCGACGGTTTTCCCATTCTGGACAGAAACGGCAAGGTGGTCATGTGCATCACCTTCATCCGCGACATCAGCACCATCGTGAACATGGAAAACAAGCTGGCGCATCAGCGCGATCTTTTGAACACCATGGTGCGGATCAACAATTCCAGTCTGCAGACCGTGGAGGACGGAAGCAATTTTATTTTCAGCTCGGCCATGGAATCCTTTCTGGCCAAGGCGCGCATCATGGCGCAGACGGACATCTCCGTGCTCATACTCGGCGAAACCGGCGTGGGCAAGGACGTGATGGCCCAGCGCATACACGCCATGAGCCGCAGGGCCGACAAGCCGTTCATCAAGGTGGACTGCGGCAGCATTTCCCCGAACCTCATCGAATCCGAGCTGTTCGGCTACGTGGGCGGAGCCTTTTCCGGCGCGAACCGCAGCGGCCGCATAGGCTTTATTGAAGCCGCGGCCGGGGGCACGGTGTTCTTCGACGAAATAGGCGAACTTCCCCTGCCGCTTCAGACAAGACTGCTGCGCTTTCTGCAGGACGGCGTCATCGTCCGTGTGGGAGCCAACACGCCCAAGAAGGTGGACGTGCGCGTGGTGGCCGCCACCAACAAGGATCTGGAAAAGGCCGTTGCCCGCGGGGAGTTCCGCAGCGATCTCTACTACCGGCTGAAAATCGCGGTGCTGAACATTCCTCCGCTGCGCAGGCGAAAGGAAGACATCATGCCGCTGGCCAATTTTTTCCTTCAGCAGTTTTCCAGAAGATACAACAGAGTGATGACTCTGGGCGACGACGTGGAGCCGCTGCTGCTGTCCTACGACTGGCCGGGCAACGTGCGGGAGCTCAAGAGCATGATGCAGGAAGCCGTGGTCACGTGTCCGAAGAACGTGGTGCGGGCCTACCATCTGCCCATCAGCTCGTCGTCCTCGCTGCGGGAGCCTGCTCCCGCGTCGGCGGAGTTCGACTTCGAGGGCAAGGACTATCACGACATCATGCGGGAAATGGAATGCCGCATGCTGCGCGCGGCCGTCGCCCGTTTTTCCGGCAACATGACGGCGGCTTCCAAAATGCTGCGCATGGACAGAAGCACCATGTTCCGCAAGATCAAGGATCTTGAGAAACATGGTCTGAAGGTTCTGTAGCGGCTCTCTAGGCTTTTTGCCTGGAAACGAGCGCCAGACAGATGCCGCCGAGAATGGGCACGGAGCACAGGGCAAGGCGCAGGGTGATGGGTTCGTTGAGCAGCAGCACGGCCAGCACCGCAGTGATGAGCGGCACGCTGAGCTGGATGACGGACGAGCCGGTCAGGCTGTAGCGCGGAACGATGACGTACCACAGAACATATCCGGGCGCGGAGGCCACGGCGCCGGCGGCCAGAGCGCAGGCCCAGGCCGCGGGATGCGCGGGGCCCTCAAGCATCATGGCGGCGCATGCGGTGACGACGCCCGCAATGGCGCAGCGGAAGAAGTTGCCCGCCGTGGCCAGCGAGGCGGAAGACGCGCCGCGGCCGCAGATGCTGTATCCGCCCCAGGAGAGACCGGAAATCACCATGAGCAGGGCGCCGACCAGCGGCGGAGCGGTCAGACCGGGAGAGAGCAGGGCCAGAAGGCCGGCAAAGGCCAGGGCGAGACCTGCCGCCTGCATGCGGGTGAGCCGCACGCCTTGGGCGAGGCCCCATCCTACCATGCCGAACTGCACGGAAATATTGAGGATGAGCGTTCCTGCGGCCGAAGGCATGGTCAGATAGGCGAGGGAGAAGCACAACATGTACAGGAAGAGAAACAGGGAACCGGCCCAGGAGCTTTCCTTCCAGGCCTGTTTCCACACGGAGCCTTTGCCGGGCGCGCCGCGCACCACATGAAGGGCGCACAGCAAAGCCAGCATGACCGCGGCGGAAAGGCCGCGTATGGCGGTGTACTGGAGCGGCTCCATGCCCCAGACGACCAGAGCCGCACGGCACAAGATGGAGTTGAGAGCAAAAAGCGTCAGACAAAAGGCGGTGGCAAGAAAAAGTCGCATGATTTATCTCACAGGTCTGTTTGTTTCATCAGGGATGCAATGCATGTTTCATGCCAGAGCGGCTTATGCCGCTGAAAAACTTTTTTACTATTGATATCGACATATTGCTGAATATGCCGGTGAGATCGGACAAGGGATGCGGCGACGGCATCCGCAGGAGACCGCAACGTTGTGCCATACGGCATAGGCGAAAATGCACAGCGTGAAGCGGGAGCGCGTCGCGCCCTGACGACGGGGGAAGACCGTCGGGCGTTCGGTCATGGGGACGGAGTATGACGATTTCTCTCATCATCAGTTTTGTAGTCGTGGGCTTTCTTTGCGGCGCCACCAGCATCGGCGGCATTCTGCTCATTCCGGCCATACAGTACGGCACGGGCATGCCGCTTTCCCTGGCGTCGGGCACGGCGCTGTGCAGCTTTTTCTTCACCGCCGCAGTAGGCACGTTCCTGCACTGGCGGCGCGGCAATCTGAAAAAGGAGATTGTGGTTCCTCAGTGCATCGGCGCGCTGCTGTTCAGCTGCTTCGGCGCGCTCACCAAGCACGTGGTGGGCGACGTGGCGCTCAACGCCATTCTGGCCGTGCTCATCATCATTTCTGGCGCGGCTGCTCTGCGTCAGCCCCATCCCATGCGGAGCATGGAAACGGAACGCGGGCGCTTCCGCTACCTGCTCTTCGTCGGCTCCTTCGTCGGATTCATGGCCGGCCTCACCGGCATGGGCGGCCCGGTGCTTTCCGTGCCCATGATGATCGTCATGGGCTTTGCTCCCTTCGCCACGGTGGCGGCGGCGCAGCCCTTCCAGATGTTCGCCTGTCTTTCCGGCAGCATCGGCAACATCATCATCGACCAGATCAACTGGAATATTGCACTGATGTCCGTGGTGCTTCAGAGCGTGGGCGTCTGGGCGGGCATACGCGCGGCCAGCCACATGAACACGGCGCTGCTCAAAAAGGCCATTGCCTTCCTGTGCATGTTTACCGGCGTGTTCATGCTGCTGCGCTGAGACGTCCTTTGCCCTTCATGTGAAAGAACCGGCCTGACAAGTTCAGGCCGGTTCTTTTTTTGTGAAAAGGCGTCGGCAGCCGCCTCGGGTGCGCTGGTCTGGACGCGTGTTTGAGGCTTTTTGGGGATGTGCGTCTGCCGATTATTCTCCGAGTGCCGCGTGATAGGCGTCGAGTGCGGCTTCGAGATAGGCTCCCTTCGGCTTTTCCGGCAGGCTCCAGGCAAGCGCGTGCAGACCGGCGGCGAGATCCGCCCAGTCTATCCAGCCCATGTGGGCGAGGCGAATCACCTTGTCCTTGAGGTCGCCCTGACCGGCGGTGAGAATGACGCCGCAATCCTTGAAGGCCTTGGCCACGATGGGACCGGCGGGCATGTCTTCGGGCATGAGAACGCTGGTGAGGCCCCAGGTGTAGCGGCCTTCTTCCTTGACGAACAGGTTCATGCCCATGGCGGCAAGGCCGGTTCTGGCCATCTGCGTGAGGGCCCACTGCTTCTTGAACACGTTTTCCATGCCGAACTCATGCAGCATGGTCAGCGCTTCGTGCAGGCCCATGAGCAGGCTGATGGGCGAGGTGTAGTGAGTCTGATTCTTGGCGCAGCTGGCCCGTTCCTGAATCAGATCGAAGTAGTAGCACTGGGGGCGCACTTCTTCGGCGCGCTTCCAGGCGCGGGGCGAGAGGGCGATGAAGGCCAGACCGGGGGGCAGCATGAGGCCCTTCTGCGAGCCGGTGATGAGACAGTCGATGCCCCATTCGTCCATGCGCACGGGCGAGATGGACACCGCGGAAATGCCGTCGGCCACGAAGAGCACGTTGCGCTCGCGGGTGATGGCCGCCACTTCCTGCACGGGATGAAGCACGCCGGTGGACGTTTCGGAAATCTGCATGAACACGCCGCGGATGGCGGGATCGGCGTCGAGCATGGCGCGGATTTCCTCGGGATCGAAGGACTTTCCGGCGTCCTTGCGCAGCACTACGGGGGTGAGGCCGCGCATGGTTGCGATGTCCACCCAGCGGTTGCCGAAATATCCGGCCGTGGCCACGAGCACCTTTTCGCCGGGTTCAAAGAGATTGAACGCGGCGGCGGTCATGCCGCCTGTGCCGGAGCTGGCCAGCGGAATGACGGGAGATTCCGTGCAGAAGAGCTTTTTGAGCATGATCTGGTTTTCGGCCAGAATGGTCTTGAAGGCGTCCTTGCGGTGATGAAGCAGGGGGGAGGCCATGACCAGACGAACGCGGTCGGGAATGGGCGTGGGGCCCGGGGTAAGCATACGGGTAGCCTGAATGGATGACATGACAAAAACCTCTTGTGCCGGCGGCGCGCCGGAATGGGTGGCGCGGAAAATGCGCGTTTTTCACGGTATAGAAAAAAGAAGCGCGCAGCAAGCGCAAGTCGGGCCCGGCGAAGATAAGCTGCCGGGAGCAAAGGTCGTTTTCGGCAGGAGCGCTCCGGCGGCGAGGGCAATTGCAGAATGGCGCAGGCCGGGATTCGAGGGCACGGCGTCTTTCGGAAAAAAACGGCAGGCAAAAGAGCGCAGCGCCGGTCGGGCGGACGCGTTGCGGCTTCTTCGGCGGGAAAAAGCCGTCTGTCGGGCGCGCCGGGCAGGGGGGGACATGCCGGTTGCCCGTCCCCGCCGCATTGCGCGAGGCGTTCACGTTTTTCCTGGCGGGGAAAGCGGCGTTTCGGGCGTAAAAAAGGGCGGCCTGAAAAGGTCGCCCCTGATGCCTATTCCGGCAGATGGAAAAGGAAGGTCTTGAGATAGGCCGTTTCGGGCATGGCCGGATGAATGGGATGATCCGGCCCCTGAAAGCCCTGGAACAGCAGCCGGGCGTGACGGCGTCTTTTGCCTGCCGCGCGGGTGACCAGATTGCGCAGGGCGTCGGCTTCCAGATGATGGGAGCAGGAGCAGGTCATGAGCATGCCGCCGGGACGCACGAGATCGAGGCCCAGTTCGTTGACGCGCTGATAGGCTTCGAGGCCCTGACGGGCGTCCTTTTTGCGCTTGATGAACGCGGGCGGATCAAGGCACACAATGTCGAAGGTGCGGCCTTCGCGGCGAAGATCGGCGAGCAGAGTGAGGGCGTCGCCCTGAAGGGATTCCGTGGCCGTGCCGAACTGTCCGGCGTTGCGTTCGGCGTAGGAGAGCGCGTGGGCGGAAGCGTCCATGAACGTGACTTTTCCCGCGCCGTTTTTGGCCGCCAGCGCGCCGAATCCGCCGGCGTAGCAGAAGGCGTCCAGCACGGTGCAGCCCGGCTGCGACTGCACGAAGGGCGCAAGCGCGGCGCGGTTCAGGCGCTGATCGTAGAACCAGCCCGTTTTCTGACCGCCGCGCAGAGCGACGGCATAGCGCATGCCGTTTTCTTCCACAAAAATTTCGTCGGGCGCGGAGCCCAGGGCGACGCGCTGAAAGCGTTCGAGGCCTTCAAGATCGCGGGAAGCCACATCGTTGTCGAGCAGAATGGAGGCGGGGTGAAGCAGCTCGTCGAGCACGGCAACGAGTTCGTCGGTGTGCGCGTCCATGCCCGCCGTAGTGATCTGGCAGACGAGGTGATTGCCGTGCCTGTCGGCGATGAGTCCCGGCAGAAAGTCGCCTTCGCCGTGGCAGAGGCGGTAGAAGGGCGCATGGAACATGCGTTCGCGCAATGCCAGAGCGTCGGAGAGGCGGCGGCGCAGCAGATCCGCGTCGAGCGCTTCATCCGTCTTGCGGCTCACCAGGCGCACGGCGATGAGCGAGGCGGGATTGACGTAGCCCGTGCCGAGCGGACGTCCGCCGCAGTCGGCCACGAGCACGGACTGCCCCGGCGCAAACGACGAAAGCGGCGAACGTTTGACGTCTATTTCGTTGCTGAACACCCAGAGGTGTCCCACGCGCAGGCGGCGGTCTTCGCCTTTTTTGAGAAAAACGGTTTCCATGGGCGTTTCCCCGATGCGTTGAAGGAGTGCCGCAGGAGAATGCTGCGGAGAGAAATCGGAAGGCTCTGCCAGTGTTCGGATTGCGGGCGCGCGTCGCCTGATCGCTTGATCGGAGCCGGTGTTGCGGCGCTCTCCGGACGTGTCGGGCACGTCAGGTCGCCGGGCGCGAAGAGCTTGCGTTCATACGCTGCCGTGTTTCGGCAGGTGGCAGGGCATGCGCGGAAGGCGGCGCGCTTTGGAGAATGAGAACGCGCCCCGTCCGGCTCAGAACAGTCCCAGAATGAAGATGCAGAACCAGAGCGCGGCGTTGAGCGCCAGCATGAGGAACACGGCGGCGGAAGCCATGTCCTTGGCGTTTTTCACCGCAATGTTGTAGTCGCGCGTGATGAGGTTGAGGGCCTCTTCAATGGCCGTGTTGATGAGCTCCGCCATCATGACGAGCAGCCACGCCCCAAGCGCGATGAGCCACGTGGTCAGGGGCTTGCCGCACGCGGCGAGCAGCACGATGAGGGCGATGAAAACGCCGCATTCCTGCCGGAAGGCAAGACTGAGGCGCACGCCCGTTCTGAGACCGGCCAGAGAGTAGCCCGCGGCCTTGAAGATGTGGAAGAAGCCTTCCTTCAGACGTTCGCGGTCCATGACTAGGCCTGCTGCTGCGGATCGCCGCCGATTTCAAAGGAGCGGAATTCGCTGGACTGACCGTTGGCCTTGGGGCATTCCTTGCGCAGATAGCAGATGTCGCACGCGCCGTGGAAGGGGAAGGGCGTGAGCACGCTGAACTTGGGCAGCATGGAATGCGTGACGTCCTGATAGTCAAGGCCTTCGGCGGCCAGCGCTTCGCGGAGCGCGGCCGTGGGCTGGGGAGCGGGCGCGCAGCCGGCGTCTTCCACTTCGGGCATGAGCTGATAGACGGCGCACTGGCACATGGTCTGGGCAAGGGCGCTCAGGCGGAATCCGTATTCGGCGGATTTTGCCCATTCTTCGTCCACTTCCTTTTCCACGTCCTGATCGAGCCAGAGCGCGAGATAGCGACCTTTGCCGGTTTCCAGCTTGATGGCGTGCAGCTTGGGCAGCCAGCGTTCCCACGCGTCGGCCAGCTCTTCGAGCACCTTGCCGCCGAGCCGCTTTTCGGAAAGCAGACTCAGCAGCAGTTCAAAGTCGAAAATGGGGCGGACTTGCAGCGTTTCCTTGGTGTAGCTGTTCATAAAAATCCTCTCGGAGTGATGTCGGACCGGCCGGGGTTCCCGCCTGAGCCGTCAGGAATGTTTCAATGTGCCGCGAGGCCGCGGTTCCGTCAAGTGTCGGCCGGTCAAAACGGCCCGGAGGGGGGAGGATATTCTTTACTTGCCGGGCAAGGCGGGATATGAAAGGAAATTCGGGTTCGTCCGAGAGGCGGCCCCATTTTTGAGAGGTCCTCATGAGTCAGATCAGATATCCCAGCAGGGTGCGTTACGAATACACTCAGGATCCCGACTGTCGTCTGCAGTACACGCACGGCGTGTGGGGCGGCATCAATCCGCAGGGTGAAATAGAAGTGAATTTCTATGTGGAAAGCGACAAGCTGCCGTCGTTTTCCGAAAGAGCCGTGGAGCCGGACGGCGCCTTCGGAGCGGAAGTGGTTCCCTTCGACGAAGAGGAGCGCGTCATCACGCGACACATCCATTCGCGGGTGCTCTTCAACTATCACACGGCCCGCGCGCTGATGGAGTGGCTGGAAGAGAAAATCGACACGCTCGAAATGGAAGAGAGCGCCAATTTCAATCCCGACGAGAGCGGCCCCGAGGTGCAGCAGTAATGCCCCGCAAGAACCGGTATCAGATAGGCGGCGCGGAGGAAGAGGAACGCGTAAGCCGTTCGCAGAAAAAACGCGACAGCGCCGCGCTTCAGGCCGTGGGGGAAAAGCTGGCCAGAATTCCCGCCGTGAAGCGGGCCCGTCTGCCGCTCCCGCCCGATCTCAAGGACGGGCTCGACGAGTACGACAGGCTTTCCGGCTTTGAGGCGAAAAGGCGTCAGCTTCAGTACATCGGCCGTCTCATGCGCGAGGCGCAGGAGGAAGGCACGCTTCAGCCCGTGCTCGACGCCCTTGACGTGCTGGAATAAGCTTTCGGCAGGAAAAACGGGGCGTATGCCGCTTTTTTTCTTGACGGATGCTGCCGAATCTGGCAAATGTACATGTGCAACGGGGATGTAGCTCAGTTGGGAGAGCGCTTGAATGGCATTCAAGAGGCCAAGAGTTCAATTCTCTTCATCTCCACCAGAATTTCAGCCGCCTGTACACACAGGCGGCTTTTTTCATATCTGAACCGGAGCGTGCCTCATGAAGCCGGATTTGCGCATTGACGACGATATGCATGCCTGCTGCCCGGACTGCCGTCTGGGCTGGCTGATCTATGACGCGGAACCTCGTGAATCCGACGCGTCCGTATGGAACGCGGTGGAGGAGCTGCTGCCCGCATTGAAGGCGCAGCTGGATTCGACGCCCCTTGCCGACATGCCGAACCTCGGCGAGTCGCGCCGCGCGTACCGCGCCTGCGGCAAGGATCCCGGCCGCTGGAGAGTGTCGTCCGAAGCCCTGTACCGGCGCGTCCGTCAGGGACGGGACTTGTACCGCATCAATGCCGTGGTGGACGTGAACAATCTCGTTTCTCTGGAAACGGGATTTTCCCTCGGCTCCTACGACAGGGATCGTCTTGAGGGGTCCGTCGTGCTGCGGCGCGGAAAGCCCGGGGAATCGTATCCCGGCATCGGCAAGGACTCCGTGAATCTGGAATGCATGCCTCTTCTGGCCGACGAAGCAGGCCCGGTGGGCAGTCCCACGAGCGATTCCACGAGGGCCATGGTGACTCCGGAAAGTCGCCGTCTGCTGACGGTGATCTATTCCTTTTCCCCGAGGGCGGAACTGGAAAAGGCGCTTGCGCTGGCCGTCGACCGGTTCGGAACGCTGGCGGGCGCATGCAATCTTGAGTTCGGCATAGTGGAGAGAATCAGTTAATGAAGCTTAATTTCAGTGATCGCGGATTCTGGCTCGGCACGGCGTACTGCGTGCTTGCCGCTCTGGCGTGGGCCATCATCGGGCCCGTGTCCCGCGTGTGCTTTGCGGAAGGCATGGAGCCTGCCACCGTGGCGTTCTGGCGCATGGCCATTTCCGGCGTGTGCTTTCTCATTCACGCCATGCTCGTGGGCGGCCTGCATGCCGGAAGGCGCGACCTCGTGAGCATGATGCTGTTCGGCGCGATCAACGTTTCCCTCGTGATTCTTTCCCTGCAGATTTCCATTCAGAAAAGCGGCGGAGCCATCGCCATCATTCTCATGTTCACGGCTCCGGCGTGGGTGGCCTTTTTCTCGCGCATTCTGTTTCATGAAGCCATCAACTCGGCTAAGATCACGGCCCTGGCGCTGGCCATGGTGGGCACCAGTCTGGTCTGTCTTTCGGGCGGAAGCTTGGGCGGCGAGGTGTCGTACGTGGGCATAGGCTGCGGCCTGCTTTCCGGCTTCACCTACGCCTTCCAGTTCCTGTTCTTTGCCTGGTACAAGGATCGCTATTCCACGCAGGCGTTGTTTGCCATGACCTTTCTTCCCGCGGCGGTGGTGCTTTCCTTCTTCGCGCATTTTCGGCCCATATCCATGCATGCGGCGGGAGCGCTGTTCATTCTCAGCTTTGTCTCGACCTATGTTTCCTATTTCTGGTACGGCCAGTCGCTGCGCTATCTGTCGCCGGTTCAAGCCGCCATTCTGGGCAATCTGGAACCGGTGGTCGGCACGCTGCTGTGCTGGTGGCTCTGGAACGAGAATTTTTCCTTCATCGGCTGGGTGGGCTGCGCGCTGGTCATCGGCTCCGTGCTGCTTCTGACCATGAAGCGATCCTGATCTTTTCCGGCAGCGCCGGACAGCGCCGAAACGTCTCCCGCGCGGGGAGGCGCTTCGGCGCTTTTTTTATAGGAGCGCGGCCGCGAGCGCGTCGCCGAGGAAGAGGTAGGCGAAGCCGAAGTAGATGAACACCCCGAGCAGATCCATGACGGACGTGATGAGCGGGGAGGAAAGCGTGGCGGGATCCGTGCCCATGCGGCGGGCGAGGAAGGGCAGAGCGAGGCCGATGAGACCGCCGGAGGCCGTGCAGACGAACATGCTGAGTCCCACGGTGAGCAGCACGGGCGCATCGACGCCCTTGGAAACCCAGGCGAGCGAGCCTTCGATGAGGGCCACGGTGAGCCCGAGCGCGCAGGCCACGGGAAGTTCGCGCCGGAACACGCGCCACAGCTCCCTCATGCCGGGGGTGACGTCGCCCACGGCCATGGCCCGTATCACCAGCGTGGCGGACTGACTTCCCGTATTGCCGCCCATGTCCACGATGGGCGCGATGAAGGCCGCGAGCACGATGACACGCGAGAGCATTTCTTCCTGCGCGGCCACGAAGTTGCTCGTGACCACACCGAACACCGTGAGAAAGACGAGCCAGAATGCGCGCACCTTGAACATGCTGAACAGAGGGGATTTGAGCAGATCGAGTTCCGTGTCCCCGGCCGTGGCGGTGCCGCCGAAGCGGGCAAGCTGGGAGGCGTCCTGTTCCTTTTCCACATCCATGGCGTCGTCCACGGTGATGACGCCCATCATTTTGTTGTGTTCGTCGGTGACGGGCAGGGCCAGCAGATCGTAGCGGCGAATCATTTCCGCGGCGCGCTCCCGGGGCCAGGACGCGCGGGCGCACACCGGGTGACGGCGCATGACGTTTTCCATGAGCTCGCCGTCGTCGGCGAGAAGCAGGTCCCGGAGCGATGCCGCGCCGAGCAGACGCTGCTCCCTGTCGAGCACATAGACGACGTAAATGGATTCGCATCGGCGGGCGGCGGCGCGCACGGTCTTGAGCGCCGCGGCCACGCGCGTTTCGGGCAGCACGGAAATGTATTCGGAAGTGGCGACGGAGCCGGTGCTCTCTTCGGAAAAGGCGGAAAGGCGCATCAGATCGCGACGCACGTCTTCGCTCAGAGCGGCAAGCAGAGCCTGCTGAGCCTGCGGCGAAAGCAGCGCGTAGAAGTCGGCGCGTTCGTCGGCGGGCAGATGTTCAAAGAGGCGCGCCGCCTCGACGGGCGGCAGGCCGTGAAAAATTTGCGTCTGGAGGGACTCGGAAAAATAGCCGAAGAGGGTTGCGGCGATTTCGTCGTTCAGTTGTTTCAGAAGCGTGAGTGTCGTGGAGACAGGCAGTTCGGCAAGCGCCTCTGCGGTGTCGGAAGGATGCGCCTTTTCGACGAGTCTTGCAAAGTCGCGGGTGTTGCCGGCATGGGACAGTTCGCAGATGAGACGCAGAATTTCCTTATGGGTCATGGCTGTTTTCCTCTGTGATGTCGGAAGAAGGGGAAAGAAGAACGGCGACGGACGGACGGTTCGTCGGACAGCTGCTGTGGTTGTCCATGAAGATCTCCTTTTGAGTGTGTGGGATGATGTTTTGGGAATGAGGGGCGCGGCGTTGCCGTGCGCTTTGAGGCTGCCTTGAGCGCAGTTCGGGCCCGGGCGGCGCAGCGGCCTCAAGACGGGCGACGGCAAAGACCGAACTGCTCAGGAACTAGCGCAGCGAGAAAGGGCAGGGAGGCGTGAAGAATCGCAGGAACGCGAAGGGGAGGCCCCGCCGGAAGAGGCGGGAGAGGGAGGGAAAAAACATGGGGAGCTCCTCGTCAGGCTGTCCGGCCTGCGGGGAGAGGGGGCGCAAGGTCGGTCAGCTCAGGGGGTTGAAGGTGAAGCAGCGTTGACTGGGACTGTCGGAGGACATGATGACTTCCTTGCGTAATAAATGGCGTTGATGGGGCAGCAGTAGCCCGTAAAGCGTCGCACTGTCAAGCGTACCGGATCACACATTGAGGGAACATACCGGGAAATTGCGGAGAATGTGCAGGCGTTTTTTGTCTCAAACGCGTTGTCCGGGAAGGTTTTTGCGGTCTTGTTGCGAGAAGAAAAAAAGCGATGCCGCAAGTTGCGGACGTGAGAAAAGAGGCGAGACGCACGGAAGGACTGATCGCCTCCTGCGCGCCTGCGCGGAAGGTGTTGCTTTCAAGGGCTGCCGGGGCGTTACGCGCGACCGAAAAAAGCCCGCATTCCTGCGAATGCGGGCTTGTCGGGCAGAGAGAGGCTCAGGCCTTCTGGGCCTTGATCCAGGCCATGGCCTCGGGCAGATTCAGCGTTCCTTCGTAGATGGCGCGTCCGGAGATGGCGCCCTGAAGGTTGGCTTCCACGCTGAGGGGGTAGAGCTTCTTGATGTCGTCCAGCGTGGCCACGCCGCCTGCGGCCACCACGGGCACGGGGCTTGCGTGCGCGAGGCGCGAGAGCATGGGCATGTTCACGCCGCTCTGCATGCCGTCGCGGGCGATGTCGGTGTAGATGATGAAGGCCGTGCCGTCGCCCACGAGGCGGGGCATGACTTCATCCACGGTGAGTCCGGCGTCGGTCACCCAGCCGCGGGTTTTGAGGCGGCCGTCCACGGCGTCGAGGGAGACGCCGATTTTTCCGGGAAAGAGCGAGCAGAGCCTCGCGTATTCCCGGGGCTTTTCCAGCGCCATGGTGCCGATGATGAGCCTGGCGACGCCGGCGTCGAACCACATGCGGGCGGCGTCTTCGTCGCGCACGCCGCCGCCGAGCTCGATGGGAATGTCGAGCGCGCGGCTGATGCGGGCCACGAGATCGGCGTTGACGCTTTTGCCCTGAAACGCGCCGTCGAGATCAATGAGATGCAGCCATTCGGCACCCTGCTCCTGCCAGTGCAGGGCGGCGGCCACGGGATCGTCGCTGAAAATGGTGGATTCGTCGGCCTTGCCCTGCTTCAGACGCACGGCCTTGCCGTTCTGCAGATCGACTGCGGGAAAGATGATCATAGTCCGAACGCCTCCACGGCCTTGTCCATGCCTTCGGCCGCGAGTTCCTGCGCCGTGACCCAGCTTCCGCCGCGCTTGAAGAAGGTTCCTATTTTGGTGATGTCGCTGGCCAGGGGCTTCTGTTCTTCGGCGAAGTGGCAGCGCATGACGAGCATCACGGGATTGCGCGCGTCGATGAGGTAGAAGTCCTCGTTGACGGCGGCGGCGGAAACCACGCCGGCCTTGCCGCCCACGCGCTCCTGCATGGTGATGACCTGCGGTACGATGATCATGTCCGCGCCCGCCTTTCTGGCGCGCTCGGCCCAGGTGACGAGGGCGTTGCGGCGGCCGCGTTCGTCCTTCGCCATGTCGCCGCTGATGTCGGCGTCGCTCAGGAACACGTAGGGATGCAGGTTGGGATGAAGTTTTTCACGGAACAGCGCGTCCAGACTTTTCAGCGTCTGGTCGGAGATGCGCTTCTGGTCTTCGGGAATGAAGCCGGAAAGCAGTTCCGCAGTCTGCGTGGGCTGCGTGAAGGGCGCAACGGCCACCACGAGATCGGGCATGATGAGGCGCTGCTGTTCCTCGGCTTTCTGGCAGCCGGCCAGCAGGCACAGACTGAACAGAACGAGAAGAAAATGACGGAAAGGCATCAGTCGAGACTCCCCTTGGTGCTGGGCATGCGGTCGTCGCTGCGTCGTACAGCCTGCGCCAGCGCAAGGCCCAGTCCCTTGGCGGCGGATTCCAGCAGGTGATGTCCGTTTTTACCGTACTGGAAGCTAATGTGAAGATTGCACTGTGCCGCCGAGGCCAGCGCCTTGTAGAATTCCCGCCACACGTCCTTTTCCTCGCCGGCGATGACCGGAGGCAGCAGCTCGTCGCCGCGGAATTCCAGCCAGGGGCGGCCCGAAAGATCCACGGTGACGTCGGCCAGGGCTTCGTCCATGGGCACGCGGGCCCAGCCCGTGCGGGCTATGCCCTTTCTGTCGCCGAGGGCGTCGCGCAGGGCCCTGCCGAGGCACAGCGCCACGTCTTCCGTGGTGTGATGCGCATCGACGTGCATGTCGCCGGAACAGGTGAGGCTAAGGTCGAATCTGGCCCAGAAGGCCGTGAGCGTGAGCATGTGATCGAGCATGCCGAAGCCCGTGGAAACGGTGGTCTCTCCCCTGCCGTCGAGGCGAAGTTCCAGCCTGACCGAGGTTTCTCCCGTGGAGCGCGAAAGCGTTGCGCTGCGGGGTTCGTCATTCTGCGACATCAGGCCTCCTCCTTGTCTTCGTCGTCGCTTTTTTTGTCTTCCTTTTTCTTGTAGGCTATGGCCGACACGTAGATGCTGACCTCATAGAGCACCAGCATGGGCAGGGCCATCAGGCACTGGGAAAACACGTCGGGCGGCGTCAGTATGGCGGCCACGATGAAGATGGCCAGAATGGCGTAGCGGCGGGAGCGCCGCATGAGATCGGGCGTGAGAATGCCGAAGCGCGAGAGGAAATACGCAAACAGGGGCATTTCAAACACCAGGCCGAAGGCCAGCAGCAGCTTGAGCGCGAAGCTGAGGTATTCCTCCACCGAGATCATGGGCACGATGGTGTCGGTGGCAAAGCCCATGAAGAACTGGAAGGCGATGGGGAACACCAGGAAGAAGCAGAACGCCGCGCCGGCCAGAAAGAAGATGGAGGAGAAGAAGGCGAGCGGAAGCACGGCCCTTTTTTCCTCGCGGTAGAGGCCCGGCGCGATGAAGGCCCACAGCTGATAGAAGCTGAAGGGACTGGTGCCGAACAGCGACGCCACAAGCGCCACCTTCATGTAGGTGAAGAAGGCTCCCTGAGGCGAGGTGTAGATGAGCTTGCTGCCCTCGGGCATGCAGGCCTGAAGCGGCGCGGACAGGAAGGCGTACAGCTGTTCGGACACGCCGTAGAAGGCCACGAAGCCGAGCACCACGATGATGACGATGCGGAACAGACGCCGACGCAGCTCGTTGAGATGCCCGAGAATGCTCATGGGCACGTCGTCTTCCGCGCCTTCGGGTTCGTCATCGTCGTCGCGATCGTCGTTTTTTGCCGGAGCCTGAAACGCGGCAAAGGCGGGCGCGTTCTCGTAGGGCGGCGCGGGTTCCTTCGGCGGAGTTTCCTCTGTCTGAGATTTGTCTGCTTCCGGTTCTTTTCCGTCGGCGTTGTCTGCCTCGGGCGTCTCGTCAGCCTTGCCGGCGTCCGGCGTCTCTTCGGCGTCGGGGCCGGATGCGTCGTCGCTGTTCAGCGCGTCGTCGCCTGCACTCTCGGGTTCTTCGGCGCGGGAGTCGTCCGAAAAAAGATTGAGGGGGCCGTGCGGGCTGCCGTCTTCGGAAATGTCGGAAGGCTCGTCGTGCTTTTCCGCCGGAGCGTCGTCTGCGGGCTGATCGGGACGGAATTCGTGGCCGGTGGCTGCGGCTCTGGCCGCGGAAGCGTAATAGGAGGCAAGGTCCGGCTTGGCGTCTTTGGCGTCGTTCTGCTTGTCGTCCCCGTCGATCGGGGTCTGGGAATAGTCTTTATCTTCCATACCGGTGATCCGTTCAGGCCTTGTTTTCCGTCTCCGAAGCGGAGCTGCCGGTCGAACCGGAAGTCGTCTTTTCACGTTCCGCCGCCTTTTTCGCCTTGGCTTTTTCCTCTTCTTCCTCAAAGGCTATTTCCGTATTGAGGCTGCGCTGAAACTCCGTGGACACGCGGCGGAATTCTCCCATGGCGCGGCCGAGCGTGTGCGCTATTTTGGGCAGATTCTTGGGTCCGAGAACGAGAAGGGCCACGACCAGGATGACCAGCAATTCTGTGCTGCCGATGCCGAACATGTATAAAAACTCCTCAAGCGGGTTATCTCTCCGTCAGCCTTGGACGGTAGCATATCGTTGTGGGGCCTTCAAGTGCATCCTTGTCTTCCGCGGGCTTGGCAGAAGGGGCGTTTACGCCTCGTCGCGCGCGGAAAGACCGTCGCCGAAATGCCCGCGTATCACGCGTCCGCGCGAGTCGAAGGCTACGCCTTCGGCCTCCAGCAGGGCGCGCTGACGGGAGGATCCGTCGGGCGGCAGGGGAGCGAGGCTGCCGTCCTTCCGCACCACCCGCTGCCAGGGCACGTCCGGCGGGCAGACGTGCAGCGCCCAGCCGACCTGCCGGGCCATGCGCGGATTGCCGGCCAGAAACGCCACCTGCCCGTAGCTGATGACCTGCCCGGGCGGAACGGCACGCACGATGCGATAGACGAGCTCAAAGAAGTTCATGAGGAAGCGGGGTTGATACGAGTCTCTTTGAGGCGTGAAAGGGGGAGAATCATGACAAGTTCGCCTTCCTGCTCGCAGGCGACGCAAAAGCCCAGGCGGCGGTAGAGACGAACGGCGGGATTGGCCTTCTGCACGGAGAGCGAGACCTGCGCAAAACCCGCGCGTCTGAGCCGGGCGATCAGGGCGCGCAGAAGGGCGGAGCCGACGCCTCGGCCGCGATGAGCCTTGAGCACGGACACGGCAAGTTCCGGCGTCTGGTCGTCGATGCGGCCGAATCCGGTGCTCAGCCGGGCCCATGCGGCGCCGATCACGCGTCCTTCCGATTCCGCGCACAGGCAAAAATCGTCCCTGCGCCTGCCGAGATCCTGTATGTAGACGCGAAGCTCCGGAGCCTCGATGATGTTTTTCGGCGCGGGCTTGTTTCCCGGCATCTGAAAGACGGCTTCGCAGAGGAAGTCTTCAAGAAGCGGATATTCTTCCGCATTCATGGGTCTGACGACAGCGTTCACGGCGTTCATCTGGGAATGTTCTGGACGGCGTTTTCGGTTGCGATCAGGCCTTTGCCGCAACGGTGCAGCCCTTGCGGAGAGCGTCGTTCATTTTCCACCAGGCAATCATAAAGATCAGGGAGCTCAGTATCCATGTGGCGGGATAGATCCAGTAGATGGTGGAAATGGTGGGAAAAATCGTCATGAGCGTGGAAAGTGTGCATACGCGCACGGCGCACCAGCAGATGAGAATGACGGCCATGGCGAACATGGGGCGTCCTGCGCCGCGGAAGGCGGCGGCCAGGCCGTGCGTGCAGGCGGGCAGCAGATAGAAGGGCGCGGCCACTTTGGCGTATTCAGCCCCGAGGCGGATGACGTCTGCATCGGGGCTGAATACGCTTATGAGTTCCTCTCGCCAGACAAAAACGCCGAAACCGATGATTTCGGCCAGAATCATGGATAGCGTCAGACCGAACTTCATGCCTGCGCGCACCCGCATGGGATGATGCGCGCCGGTGTTCTGCCCCACGAAGGTGGCGAGGGCAAGGGCTATGCTCATGATGGGAATGAGGCAGAAGCCCTCTATTTTCTGATACGCGCCGCAGGCCGCCATGGCAGCTGCGCCGAATGTGTTTATATAGCTCTGGATGACCACGTTGGACAGACCGATGACGCAGTTCTGCATGCCGGAGGGAAAGCCGTACACGGCGAGCGGGCGCAGGCAGTGTGCGTGGAAGCGGATGTTTCGCAGGGAAAGATGACAGGGAGTGCTCGTGCGGCACAGGACGACTCCGCAGAGCACGGCGGAGAGCAGCTGGGAAATGACGGTAGCCGCGGCGGCCGACCACACGCCCCAGTGGCAGAGACTGATGAAGGCAATGTCGAGCACGACGTTGACCGCGGAGGAAAGGATGAGAAAATACAGCGGATAACGGCTGTTGCCCACGGCCTGAAGAATGCTTGCAAGCACGTTGTACACGACGAGGCCGAGAGCGCCGGCGAAGTACACACGCAGGTACTGGGCGGTGTCGGCAAAGACGTCGGCGGGGGTGTTCATCCAGCGCAGTATCTGCGGGGTGAAGGCGACGCCGAAGATGGTGAGGGCGAGTCCCGCAACGAGTCCGAAGGCCACGAGCGTATGAATGGAGTGACGCATGTCCCGAAAGAGGGAGGCTCCGAACTGCTGGGCGATGACCACTCCCGCGCCGAGGCTGATGCCGTTGATGAAGCCCACGAGCAGAAAGATAAGATTGCTTGTGCCGCTGACGGCGGCGAGCGCCTTGCCGCCGAGCAGGTTGCCTACGATGAGGGAGTCGGCGGCGTTGTAGAGCTGCTGAAAGAAGTTTCCGAGAATCAGCGGTATGGCAAAGAAGGTGATGGCCTTCCATATGGAGCCGCCGGTCATGCTGTTTTTGGGCGTGCGCATGGAAAATGTCCGCAAAACGACGAGTTGGAGCGTTCGGCCGGAAGGGGCCGCTTTGCCCGGCAGTGGGCGGGGGTCAGAAACAGGGAGGGCGCGGGTGCGCGCGCTGCGTCGCAGAGTAGAGCAGATTGAGAAAAAAGAACAGGGGGCATGGGCGACGCGGACGCGTCATGGGGAGAACATCGGAAAATTCGTCGGATGCGGAGATAAAAAAAGCCCCGGAAGCGGGCTTCCGGGGCAGAGAGGTTTATTCCCACTCGATGGTGGACGGCGGTTTGGAGGAGATGTCGTACACCACGCGGTTGACGCCCTTCACCTCGTTGATGATGCGGCCGGAAATTTTGGCCAGCAGATCGGCGGGCAGGCGCGCCCAGTCGGCGGTCATGGCGTCTACGCTCTCCACGATGCGCAGGGCGATGACGTGCTCGTAGGTGCGGCCGTCGCCCATGACGCCCACGGTCTTGAGCGGCAGAAGCACGGCGAAGCCCTGCCAGACCTTGCGGTACCAGCCGGAGGCGCGGAGTTCTTCCATGACGATGACGTCGGCCTTGCGCAGGATTTCCAGGCGCGGCTTCGTCACTTCGCCGATGACGCGGATGGCCAGACCCGGTCCGGGGAAGGGATGACGCCACAGGATGGATTCGGGAATGCCGAGTTCGGCGCCCACGGCGCGCACTTCGTCCTTGAAGAGTTCGCGCAGGGGTTCGATGAGCTTCATGTTCATCTTTTCGGGCAGGCCGCCCACGTTGTGATGGCTCTTGATGACGGCGCTCGGTCCCTTGTAGGAAACGGATTCGATGACGTCGGGGTACAGCGTGCCCTGAGCGAGGAACTTCACGTCGTGCCCGGCGGCCTTGATGGCCTGGGCTTCCTTGTCGAAGACGTCGATGAAGGTGTGGCCGATGATCTTGCGCTTCTTCTCAGGATCGTCCACGCCGGCCAGCAGGCCGAGGAACAGATCGGAAGCCTGAATATACTTAAGATTCAGGTTGAAATGTTCGCGCAGGTAGCCCACGACTTCTTCGCCTTCGTTCTGACGGAGCACGCCGTTGTCCACGAAGATGCAGTGCAGCTGCTGGCCGATGGCCTTGTTGAGCAGCACAGCCACCACGGTGGAGTCCACGCCGCCGGAAAGGGCGCAGATGACGTGGCTGTCGCCCACGGTTTCGCGCACCTGCTTGACCACGCGTTCCACGAAGGAACTCATGGACCAGTCGGGCGTGATCTTCGCCACCTTGAAGAGGAAGTTGCGGATCATCTGCGCGCCGTCTTCGGAGTGATGCACTTCGGGATGGAACTGCAGGGCGTAGATGCGGCGTTCGTCGCAGCTCATGGCGGCCACGTCGAGGGTGGCGGTACGGCCGGTCACGATGAAGCCGGGGGGAGGAGTCTGCACCTTGTCGCCGTGGGACATCCACACGCGGGAGCTTTTGCCTTCGGCGAGGGAGGCAATGCCGTCCCACAGGGGGCAGTCGGCCACCTTTTCAAAGTCTGCGGGGCCGTATTCGCGGGTTTCGGACTGGGCGAGCACGCCGCCGAGCTCGTGGGCGAGAAGCTGCATGCCGTAGCAGATGCCGAGCACCGGCACGCCGAGTTCAAGCAGGCCCTTGTCGAGACGGGGAGCGTCCTTTTCGCCCACGCTGGCGGGGCCGCCGGAAAGAATGACGGCGTCGGGATGCATGGCGGCCACGGCCTCGGCGGAGGTGACGCAGGGATGAATTTCGGAATAGACTCCGGCCTCGCGCACGCGGCGGGCGATGAGCTGGGTGACCTGGGAGCCGAAGTCGAGAATGATGACTTTGGACATGCGATTTCCAGAGATGTTGAGGCCCTGCTCCGCGGGTAGGGCGAAGCAGGGCCGTGACGGTTAGTTTTCGACCTTGTAGTTGGGGGCTTCCTTGGTGATGATGACGTCGTGGACGTGGCTTTCACGCAGGCCGGAAGCGGAGATTTCCACCATGTGGGCCTTCTGATAGAGCTCGTCCAGGGTGGAAGCGCCCAGATAGCCCATGCCGGAGCGCAGGCCGCCCACAAGCTGGAACACGGTGTCGGAAACGGGACCGCGGGCGGGCACGCGACCCACGATGCCCTCGGGCACCAGCTTCTTGGTGGGGTTCTGGAAATAGCGGTCGGCGCTGCCGGCGCGCATGGCGTCGATGGAGCCCATGCCGCGATAGGTCTTGTAGGCGCGGCCCTGATAGAGAATGGTTTCGCCCGGGCTTTCGTCGGTGCCGGCGAGCATGCTGCCGATCATGACGGTGTGCGCGCCGCAGGCGAGCGCCTTGACGATGTCGCCGGAGAACTTGAGGCCGCCGTCGGCGATGCAGCAGCGGTCGGCTTCACGGGCGGCGCGGCTGCCTTCCATGACGGCCGTCACCTGCGGAACGCCGACGCCGGCGACCACGCGGGTGGTGCAGATGGAGCCGGGTCCGATGCCGACCTTCACGGTGTCGGCGCCGGCCTTGATGAGGGCCTTCGCGCCTTCATAGGTGGCCACGTTGCCTGCGATGAGCTGGCAGTTCGGGAAGGTGGAACGCAGCATTTCCACGCTGCGCAGCACGTTGGCGGAATGGCCGTGAGCGCAGTCGAGCACGAGCACGTCCACGCCGGCGGAGAGCAGTTCGGAGGCGCGATATTCGCAGTCCTTGCTGATGCTCACGGCGGCGCCCACGCGCAGACGGCCCTTGTCGTCCTTGCTGGCGTTGGGGTACTGCTGCACCTTGTCGATGTCCTTCATGGTGATGAGGCCGCGCAGCTGGCGGTTTTCATCCACGACGAGGAGCTTTTCGATGCGGTGGGCGTGCAGGTGATGCTTGGCTTCTTCGAGGGTGGTGCCCACGGGCACGGTCACGAGGTTTTCGCGGGTCATCACTTCGCAGACGAGAGTGGTCTGCGGTTCGGTGACGAAGCGCACGTCGCGGTTGGTGAGAATGCCGACGAGCGCGCTGTTCTTCACCACGGGCAGGCCGGAAACGCGGAAGTCGGACATGAGGTCCAGAGCGTGCTGCACCGTGTCGTCGGGGGCGACGGTGACGGGGTCGAGAATCATGCCGCTTTCGGACTTCTTGACCTTTTCCACTTCAAGGCGCTGGCGGGCGACGTCCATGTTCTTGTGGATGATGCCTATGCCGCCCTGACGGGCCATGGAAATGGCCATTTCGGCTTCCGTTACGGTATCCATGGCGGCAGAGATGAAGGGTACGCCGAGCTTGATGCTGGGAGTCAGCCATGCCGACACGTCAACCATGTCCGGCGTGACTTCCGAATATTCGGGAACCAGAAGGACATCGTCGAATGTCAATGCCTTGCCAAGCACAGTGGCCATATGTTTCCTCCGGGGTTGGATTAAAATCGGAAAAAGATAGGTCAGGATATCGAGGTGACATGTGCCTGTCAACCGCCGGAATCACGCCTCTCTCACGACTCCGGCCAGGGGAACGGGCGCGGCGGGAACGCAAAAAAAGCCGGAAAGCGAGCTTTCCGGCCTGGAACCATGCGGAGACAGAGGAAAATCAGCAGCGGAGGTTGGAACCGTGGCTGGAATTGCGGGAAATGGCTTCTTCCGCGGCGTCGCATTCGACGGAGTCTTCGGCGGGCTTTTCTTCGGCCTCGCCGCAGCGCAGATTGGAGTCGCGGCTGGAGTTGCGCGAGATGGTCTCTTCGGCAGGGTCGCATTCCGCGTCTTCGGGCTTGTCGGCGGGGGCGGGATCGGGGGCCGCGTCGCCGCAGCGGAGGTTGGAGCCGTGGCTGGAATTGCGGGAAATGGTGGCTTCGGCGGCGTCGCATTCATGGTCGGCGTCGGCCTTGTCCATGGCGTCGCGCAGACGCTGTTCGTCCTCGTGGGAGAGCGAGGTCTGAATGATGGTGCCGCCCGTGCCCGCGAGTTCCTGCAGGGCCTTGTCCAGGGTGATGCTGCGGAAGAGAATGAACAGCATGGAGCCTCCGGGCTTCAGATTCTGACCCAGCTGCTTCATGAACTGATCGTTGATGCCGACGTCCGCCAGCGCGCCGGAAATGGCGCCGGCCCCGGCGCCTACAGCCGCGCCGAGCAGGGGATTCATGAAAAGCAGACCTATGAGCAGGCCCCAGAAGCCGCCGGAAACGGCCCCGGCGCCGGTGAGGTTGTGGAGCTGAAGCAGTTTGATCTTGCCGTCCTCCTTGCGGACGGCGATGACGGCGTCTTCCAGATCGACAAGATATTCCTGCTGCATTTTGAGAAGTCTCAGACGTACTTCTTCAGCCTGAAACTCGTTGGGATAGGCAACGACGACAAGAGTACTCATGGAACCTCCTTTTTCTTTACAGGTACCATGCGCGCCGATAAAAAGCTATGAGTATTGTGAAGAAAAACTTGGCAGGCGCGAAGTTATTTTCCGCACCAGTAGAGAGCTTATGCGTCGCCGTTGCGACCGCAGTTGCAGAGCCTCATGAGAAAAAAGGCGCGTTCAGGCGAGCTTCAGATGCAGGATGGGAAAGGGAAGGCCGAGGGCGTCGGAGGCGCTGCGTCCCGCGACCTCAAATCCGGCGTGGAGGTAGAATCCGAGACCCTGCGCGTTCTGTTCGTTGACGTCCACGCGGCGCGCGCCGCGCCGGAGGGCCTCATAGAGAAGCTCTCCCCCCAGCCCCCGGCCGCGGTGGGAGGCAGCAACGAAGAGCATGTCCACCATGTCGTCGTGCATGCCGAGAAACGCGACGGGATTGTCGTCCTCCAGAGCAGCAAGCAGCACGGGGACCTTGCGCAGCCCCTCAAGCACGTGCGGGCGCAGCAGAATGATGTCCTGATTGGAAAGAAAGTCGTGCGTGGCCGCCACCGAGGATTCCCAGATCAGCAGCAGGCATCCGAGAATCCCCTCCGGGCGATCCTTGATTTCTTCGATGGTCATGGTGTCTCCTCAGCGTTTGGATGATGCGGACGTTTTTCGGAAGCGTCGCCGGGCCGCAGCCGCTGCGCCTGCCGAGCCGGTGCCTCCGGTAAAGGCGGTCTTGTCGGAGAGGGCCGGGTTCTGAAGTGCGTGGCTTTTCGGTCGTTGCGCCGCTGACGAAGCACACGAAGGCTGCGGTTCGCTTTCGGCCCGGGGGAGGGGGCGTAACTCGTGACGCGCGCGGCGCGCCGCGGGAGCCGCCTGCCGGGTGAGGGGAGCGCGCCGTCATGAAAAAAGGCCATGAGGCAGTTTCCTCATGGCCCGTCGGACTACTTTTTCTCCCGCTTGGCGTGAGAGGATCTCAGATGCAGGCGCATGGGCGCGTGCCGTATGCCGAACATGCGGCGCAGGGAGCGTTCCAGATAGCGGGCGTAGGAAGGCGCCACGCGGTCGGCGTCGTTGACGAAGCACACGAAGGTGGGCGGCTCGCTTTCGGCCTGGGTGAGATAGAAGAACTTGGGACGCACGCGGCGCACCACGGGAGCCTGATGCCGGGTGAGGGTTTCTTCCATGGCGCGGTTGAGCAGACCGGTGGACACGCGGGTGCCGCACTCGGCGTAGATGCGCTCGGCAAGCGGAATGAGCTTGTTCAGGCCTTCGCCCGTGCGAGCCGACGTGGGCACCAGCGGCACGTGATAGCAGAAGCTGAGCTCTTCCTGAAGATCCTTCATGAGGTCGGCGCGGGCCTTGGTGGGAATGAGGTCTATCTTGTTCACGATGATGAGGAAGGGCGTCTTGCGCTCGTCGAGCAGTTCGATGAGGCGCTTGTCCTGCGTGGTGAGGCCTTCGGTGGCGTCCAGCAGCAGGAAGGTCACGTCGGCCTTGGTGGTGCTCTTCAGCGAGGAGTTCACGGAAAAGCGTTCCACGGTGTCGGTGATGCGGGAGCGGCGGCGCACGCCGGCGGTGTCCACGAAGGTGTAGGTCTTGCCGTTCTTCTCCACGGAAACGTCCACGCTGTCGCGCGTGGTGCCCGCCTGATCGCTCACGATCATGCGGTCTTCGCCGATGAAGGCGTTGGTCATGGAAGACTTGCCCGCGTTGGGACGGCCGAGCAGGCAGAGGCGCAGATGATCGGTCGCCTTGCGGCGGCGGATGCCGGGCTTGTCGCGGTCTTCTTCCAGCTCTTCGGAGGCTTCTTCCTGATCGTCTTCGTCGAAGCCGTCGTCTTCCGGCAGCATGTCGCGGATTTCTTCCTCAAGGGCGCGCAGGTTGTGCCCGTGTTCCGCGGAGCAGGCGATGAGGGGAAAGCCGAGGCCGTGGAATTCGGCCAGCATGAGCTCTTCCTTTTCCGCGCCGTCCACCTTGTTGACCACGAGCAGAATGGGCTTGTCGCACTTGCGCAGGTACGAGGCGAGATGTTCGTCGAAGGGCATGAGGCCGTCGCGGCCGTCCACCACCATGCAGATGACGTCGGCTTCCTTCAGCGCGGCCTCGGCCTGACGCAGAATGTCGGCCTCAAAGCCGCGGATGCCTGCCGGACCTTCGGCCACGGCTTCGTGATGATCCAGCGTGATGCCGCCGGTATCGACAATGGCGAAGTCGCGTCCGTAGCGGGAACGCACCACGCCTTCCATGCGGTCGCGCGTGACGCCCGGACGGTCGTGCGTGATGGCGCGGTTGCTGCGGATGAGGCGGTTGAACAGGGTGGACTTGCCCACGTTGGGGCGGCCCAGCAGAACGACTTTGGGCATCATGAGCGCACACCTCGCGAAAAATGGATGTATGGTTAGGCCGGCCGGGAGGCCGCCCGAGCATGAAAAAAAGGAAAATCGTGCAGAACGGAGGCAATCTTTTACGCCGAACTGCCCCGTCTGTCCAACATTTTTAGGATACCCCTTCCGAACAGAGGAAATCAAGCCAAGAAAAATATTAACATAACCATTTGAAATATCATAAAAAATAAAAAAATCCTTGCAATATTCCGTCAATTCGTCTATAAATGCTTACTTTCAGCTCCAGCAAAAGACATTTCCCTAAAACGGAGTCCAGCCATGACCCGCAAAGATCGTACGGAAGGTATCTACAGTCGTCGCGAAGTGCTCGACGAGAGCGAACGCCGTCAGTACAACCTCATTCAGCTCAAGGATCTGCTTTCCTACGCCTACCGCTATTCGGAAGACGTTAAGAAGCGTTTCGACCGCGCGCAGTTCAACGTCGAAAAATTCAAGACGCTGTCCGACCTCAAACATATTCCCATCCTTAAAAAGAAGGAACTCATCTTCCTGCAGACCATGGGACCGCGCCTCGGCGGTCTGCTCACCAAGGACATCGGCGAACTGCGCCGCGTGTTCCTTTCCCCCGGCCCCATCTTCGACCCCGAAGACAGAAACGACGACTACTGGGGATACACCGAAGCCTTCTATTCCGTGGGCTTCCGTCCCGGCGACGCCGTGCAGGTGACCTTCAACTATCACCTGGCTCCCGCGGGCCTGATGTTTGAAGAGCCGCTGCGCAATCTCGGCTGCGCCTCCATTCCCGCCGGTCCCACCGACGCCGCCACGCAGCTCGACATCATGCAGAAGCTGCGCGTTTCCGGCTACGTGGGCACGCCGAGCTTCCTCATGCACCTTGCCCAGCGCGCCGAAGAAAAGGGCCTCAACCTGCGCAAGGATCTCTTCCTGGAAGTGGCCTTCGTGACCGGCGAACGCCTGTCGGAAAAAATCCGCAGCCAGATGGAAAAGAAGTACGACATCATCATGCGCCAGGGCTACGGCACCGCCGACGTGGGCTGCATAGGCTACGAGTGCTTCCAGAAGAACGGTCTGCACATTTCCAACCGCTGCTATGTGGAAATCTGCCATCCCGACACCGGCATTCCGCTCAAGGACGGCGAAGTGGGCGAAGTGGTGGTGACCGCCTTCAACAAGACCTATCCGCTGATCCGTCTTGCCACGGGCGACCTTTCCTACATCGACCGCACGCCCTGCTCCTGCGGACGCACGAGCCCGCGCCTCGGCAGCATCGTGGGCCGCGTGGACACCACCGCCCGCATCAAGGGCATGTTCGTGTATCCGCATCAGGTGGAACAGGTCATGGCCCGCTTCGAGGAAATCAAGCGCTGGCAGATCGAAGTCACCAACCCCGGCGGCGTGGACGAAATGGTGCTCTACGTCGAAGCGAGCAACTTCAAGCGCAAGGAAGAACTTCAGCACCTGTTCCGCGAGCGCATCAAGCTGCGCCCCGAACTGCGCATTCTTGCTCCGGGCAGTCTGCCTCCGCAGATCAAGCCCATCGAAGACAAGCGCGTCTGGGATTAACCCCGGAACGCTTTCCGCCTTCGGAAGGAGGCAAAAAATGGTTGTCAGGGCGGTCGTCCTTCGGGGCGGCCGCCTTGTTTTTAATGCCGTTTGCGGCTAGTTTGTGAAAAACTGTTACAAGGAGGTGACGGAGGTTTCCGGTCTAAGGGCAGGAGTTCTTTGGATTTTGGTCCAAAAATGTGGATGCGTGCCCGAACCGCGAAACAAAAACATATTACTTTCATAAGAATTTCCAGAGGATCTTGACAAAAGGCAAATATTCACTAAAAATGTCGACATTCGACAACGTAGTTGCTCCATTTTTTATTATGTGAGGACACCATGATTAAAGTTGTTTCCACCACTGCGGCTCCTGCGGCCATCGGCCCCTATTCTCAGGGCATCCAGGCCTGCGGAATGACGTTCTTTTCCGGTCAGCTCGGCATTGATCCCGCGACCGGCAAGCTCGCCGAAGGCGGCGTGAAGGCGCAGGCCGAGCAGTCTCTCAAGAATATTGCGGCTCTTCTCGCCTCCGTGGGCGCGAAGCCTTCCGACATTGTGAAAACCACCATTTTCCTGGTGGACATTGCGGATTTCGCCGCAGTGAACGCAGTGTACGGCAAGTTCTTTGATGGCGCGTACCCTGCCCGTTCCTGCGTGGCCGTGCATCAGCTCCCCATGAACGGTCTCGTGGAAATCGAGGTTGTGGTGGCTAAGTAAGTTCGAGTGTCGGCAGGTTCCGGCTCTTGCCGGAACCTTTCGTCGCCGTCCTGAGAGGAGGAGAGGAGAACAGCACAAGAGGAACTCATAGAGGCAATGACGTGCGAGCCGAATCCGCGTGAAAGTGCGGATGCGGCCGTGAGATAAGGATTCAAGCAGTCAGTATTGAGAGTCGTTATGTCAAAACGTTTAGGTCTTCCCGCCCAGATGGGCATAGGTATGGTTCTCGGCATCGTTGTGGGTGCCATGGCTCCTTCCCTCAACCTGGAAGCCAGCTGGTTCAAGCCGCTCGGCGATCTGTTCATCACTCTGGTGCGCATGGTGGTTGTGCCGCTGGTGTTCACCACGCTCGTGGCCGGCGCGGCCAGTGTGTGCGACGTGAAGGAACTCGGCCGCGTTGCTTCAAAAACGCTTATTTATTATCTGCTCACGACGACCGTGGCCGTCGTTATCGGTCTTATTCTCGCCAATCTGCTCCGTCCCGGTCTCGGTCTGACGCTCTCCATGGAAAACCTGCAGGTGAAGGACGTTTCCGCGCCTCCGCTCATCAAGGTGCTCATGGACATCGTGCCGCTGAACCCGATTGACGCTCTGGCCAAGGGCAACATGCTCCAGGTCATCTTCTTCGCCATCCTGTTCGGCTTCGCCCTCAGCATGCTCGGCGACAGAGGCCGTCCCGCCTTCGTGTTCTTCGACTCCTGCGCCGAAGTCATGATCAAGGTGACCGGCATCGTCATGCGCTACGCTCCCATCGGCGTGTTCGGCCTCATGGCCTTCACCGTGGCCAACCACGGCCTGAGCGTTCTGCTGCCGCTCATCAAGCTGGTCGGCGTCATGTATCTGGCCTGCATCTTCCAGGTGCTGCTGGTCTATCTGCCCTGCGCCAAGTACTCAGGTCTTACGCCCAGCACGTTCTTGAAGGGGCTCTCTGAACCTCTCATGATCTCCTTCTCCACCTGCTCCTCCGCGGCCGCCCTTTCCTCCAACCTGCTTTCCGTGCAGAAGCTCGGCGCTTCCAAGTCCGTGTCCAGCTTCTCCATCCCGCTCGGCAACACCATCAACATGGACGGCGCGGCCATCTACATGGGCGTTGCGGCCATCTTTGCCGCGGAAGTGTACGGCATCCCCATGCCCATCGATAAGCAGCTCACCGTCATCCTGCTGGCCGTGCTTGCCTCCATCGGTTCCATGGGCGTGCCCGGCGCGGCGCTCATCATGATCACCATGGTGTTCACGCAGGTCGGCATTCCGCTGGAAGCCATCGCCCTCATCGCCGGCGTTGACCGTATCATGGACATGGCCCGTACCACCATCAACGTGCTCGGCGACGCCACCGGCGCTATCCTGGTGTCCAAGCTTGAGAACAACGGCGAGTGCAGGGGCTGACCGTGATTCAGCGTTTTGCCGATCATTCGCCCGTGCCCCGCACCATAGGCATCGTGGGGGGGCTTGGTCCCTATGCCGGGTATGACCTCGTGCGCAAGATCTTTCGCTGGACCAGGGCCAGCAAAGATCAGGATCATCTTCCCCTCATGCTTCATTCCTTCCCCGGGTGGATTCCGGAGCGTCCTGCCTTTCTGCTGGGGCAGACGAAGGAAAATCCCGGGGAGGATATCGGCGGCATCATGGCGCAGCTTGCCAGAAACGGCGCCCGCGTCATAGGCATGCCCTGCAACACGGCGCACAGCCCCCGCATTCTGAATGTAGCCCTGGAGCGCCTGCACGAAACCGGTCTGGACGTGACGTTCGTGTCGATCATTGAAAGCGCGGTGCGTCACATGCGCGCCATGTGTCCGAACGGAGGCCGCATCGGTCTCATGGGCACGGTGGCCACGCTGCAGACCCGCCTGTATCAGGACGCTCTGGAAAAGGCCGGGCTTGAGCCCGTGCTCCCGGACGACGACGAGTGCGCTCTTGTTCAGCGCGCCATCAGCGATCCTGAATTCGGCGTGAAGGCTTTTTCCGATCCTGTTTCCCCGAGGGCGCGTCAGATACTTCTCGACACCGCCCGCCGCCTTGTGGAAAAGAAACAGGTATCCGTCATACTTCTTGGCTGCACGGAAATTCCTGTTGCGGTCACGGAGACCAGTCTGCTGGATACTCCTGTCGTGGACGCCACAAGCGTGCTCGCTCGGGAACTGATCCGGGCCAGTTGTCCGGAACGACTTAAGGAACCCTCAAAACTTCAATTTTAGAGAAGGATGCATCATGAATCTCGCTAAGTTCCCCCGTCGTGGTTATGTCAAGGAAGCTACCCCCATCGAATATCTGCCCAACCTGTCCAAGGCCCTGGGCAACAAGGTCAACGTGTACATGAAGCGCGACGACCTGCTCCCCGGCTGCGCCGGCGGCAACAAGACCCGTAAGCTGGACTTCGCCATTGCCGACGCTCTGGCTCAGGGCGCCGACACCGTCATCACCTGCGGCGCCGTGCAGTCCAACCACTGCCGTCTGACCCTCGCCTGGGCCGTGCATGAAGGCCTCGACTGCCATCTCGTTCTGGAAGAACGCGTGAAGGGCAGCTACAACCCCGAAGCTTCCGGCAACAACTTCCTGTATCATCTCCTGGGCGTGAAGAGCATCACCGTGGTGCCTGGCGGCTCCCCCATGATGGAAGAAATGGAAAAGGTTGCTGAAAAGCTGCGCGCTCAGGGCAAGAAGCCCTACATCATCCCCGGCGGCGCTTCCAACCACATCGGCGCTCTGGGCTACGTTTCCTGCGCTCAGGAAATCATGCAGCAGATGTTTGAAATGGGCCTCAACTTCGACCACGTTGTGGTGCCCAGCGGCAGCGCCGGCACTCATGCCGGCATGATCGCCGGCTTCTACGGCAACAACATGGACGTGCCCATGATCGGCATCGACGTGAGCCGCCCCGGCGACGTGGAAGCAGCCATTGTTCACAAGCTGGCTCAGGAAACCCTGGACTACATCGGCGCCGGCGTGAAACTTCCTGAAGAAAAGGTCGTGTGCTTCGGCGATTACTATCAGCCCGGCTATTCCATCCCGAACGACGGCATGGTGGAAGCCGTGAAGATGGTCGCCCGCACTGAAGCCATTCTGCTTGACCCCGTGTACAGCGGCAAGGCCATGTCCGGCATGATCGACCTCATCCGCAAGGATTACTTCCCCAAGGGCGCCAACGTGCTCTTCCTGCATACCGGCGGTTCTCCGGCCCTGTACGCCTACCTGCCCACCTTCCGCTAGCAGGTAGCAGGGTCACCTGCTGAAACAGCCTCTCTCGTTCGCCCCCGGCGTCTTCACGATGCCGGGGGCGTTTTTTTCTTTCGGGTTTGGACCGATACGCTTTTCAAATGCAAAAAAATCTGACACAATCTTGAATTGAAGATTTTCTTTTGTCGGTTTCAGCGCTGCAGACTGTGTTTGCTTAATGACATCGGCGCAGAAAAACGGAATCTTTCCGCGATGTTTCATGGTCGCGGCGGTTGTAATTGAATCGCTCCGGGCGAAAGTTGTTTACCTTCTACGCATCCTTTCCGGAAAGAATGCCTTTTATTTATGATCCTTCCGTCAACTATGCAGTTTAAAAAAGAAACATACAGCATCAAGGCCGCCGAGTATATACGAGGTCTTATTCGTTCCGGAGTGCTTCAGCCCGGCCAGCCCGTGAGGGAAGCTCAGATATCGGAAAAGCTCAACATCAGCCGCGCGCCCATACGCGAAGCCCTGCTTATGCTGGCGCATCAGGGACTCATCTGCTCCGAACCCCAAAAGGGAAAATATGTTCGTTCCATGAGCGCCAAGGAAATTTACGACAGTTACGTTGTGGCAGGCATTCTTGAAGGCGCGGCCGTGGCGCACTCGCTGCCATCGTGGACGAACAAGGAGCGTGACGCCTTTGCCGAAGTGGTTCGTCGTCTCGACGATCAGGTGAACTATGCCGCGCATCTGGATACGCTTGCGGAAATAGACGAGGCCTTTCACATGACGTTGCTTTCCGCCTGCACCAACGAAAGGCTCATCGACATTGCCCGCACGTCCTGTTCTTCGCTGGCGAAGTTCCTTTACTATACCTATTGGCGTACTTTGTTCACGCCCAAGGAGTTTTACGACAGGCACATGATCATTGCCGACACCGTGGCCACAGGCGACGGAAGAAGCATCGAAATGGTGCTGCGCCGGCATTACGAGGAAGTGGGGGAACGACTTTCCCTTCTGGTGCACGAAGGGCACGAGGTTCACTGATCCGGAGAAGGCGAGAACAGGGGCGATTCTTTGTCGTTCATGGTGCGGCCCTTGGCGTCGTATGCGTGCAAGAGGGGGAAACGCGTAGTCTTCTCTGACCCGAGGAAGGAAGGGTCAATTCAGCCCTGCTTTTGTGACATTGGCTGATTTTTGATGCTCTGGACGCTGGGATGCATTGGCGCTGCGACGGGGCAGTCGTTGCGATGGGCCGAAAGCCGGAGCGAAGATTCGTGTCCTGAACTGCGAGACGCGATGAGTTCTGCGGAAGGCGCTCGTGTCGTTCAAGAGCGGCGCTTCATTCTCATGAAAAGTGGATGCAAACGCAGCGTGAGTGCGCTGCGCTTTCCCTGTGCGCCTGCGAAAGAGCTGTTCAACTTTACATCCGGCCGAACAGGAAGGCGGCCTTTCCGCGCACGCCTGCAAAGGTCGCGCCGCAACGCGCCTGCCGGACCGGCGCTTCTGCCGGAGTCGCCGTGAGACTAGCGGAACCTAGTTGTTTATCCACACCTCGCCGATGATGTGATACTCGCCGAGATCATCGGGAATCCAGTAGAGCGCCTGAAGACCGTGATGGTACTGCCCCTTGCGCTCGTAGCTCTTGATGAAGCACGACACCCAGTAGCCGGGCCCGGCCAGCAGCCGGATGCCGTCGCGGTCGAGGAAGAGGTCGTGCTGTCTGCGAAAGTCGGAACGCAGCCTCTTGCGCAGAGCGGAAAATTTTTCCCGGCTGGCGCGCGGGTAGTTTTCCCTGTCGTACATGCTGAAAATGTTTTCAGATTTTTGGAGCCTGTCGTCCATCCAGCGCAGGGTCTGGCGCAGCACCTTTTCATCGTCGCCGGAAGGCGTGACCTGCGGCGCAGCCTGCGGAGCGGACGCGGTCAGGGAAGCGCCCGGCGCGTCTGCCGTCGGCAACGCCGGAGCCTCGGCGGTTTCCGTGTGCTCCGTCAGCGGGGCGGGGACGCCGGGCAGGGTGTTGTCCTGCGCGGGAGGCGTTTGCGGCGGCATGTTGTCTTCGGCGCGGGGCAGCAGCGGCGAGGCTCCCGTTTCCGGCGAGGGCAGGGATGCCAGAGTCTTGTTCCGCACGAAGGGCTCGCCTTCGAGATGCTCCGCAATGACCACGGGCGTGCCCGGCACGAGCACGGCGAGCAGATCCGTGATTTCATGCTGATCGATGGCCATGCATCCGCGCGTGGTCAGGCCCTTTATGGGCTGGCCCTTGCTGTGCAGCCAGATGCCGCCGCCGGTTTTTCCGCGCAGCCGGTCGGCAGGATTGGGGTAGTTCAAATTGAAGGCGTGCGGCCCGTATTCCATGAAGTCGAGCTTCTGCGTGATCTTGTGCGTGATGAAGTACACGCCTTCGGGCGTGCGCAGATCGCCTTCCCGCTGCTTGTCGCCTTCGAGTCTGCCGTGGATGCAGTCGAACTGCCGCGTGATTGCGGCCTTGCCGTCCACGGTCTCTTCGACCTGAAAGAGCAGCTTGCGCGATTTGTCGGCGGCAAGAAAATATTCCGGAGTGCGGGAGGGCAGGCGGGCCGTCCAGTCGGCCGCGGCCTGGATGGGCAGCATGAGACAGAGAATAAGAAGGGAAAGGAGGCGGAACAACGGGAGTCTCCTTGGTTGTAACGTGGCCGGAGGATGCGGCGTCGATCGCCTTTCCGTTTTAAGGGAAAACGTTCGGGAACACAATGCGCAAAAAAAAGAGCGCCGCCTCCGGCGAACCGGGAGCGGCGCTCTTTCAGAATGCGGAAATCAGACTACTTTTCCGCGAGCACGCGGTCGATGATTTCGGCCTCGTAGCGGGTGTAGTGATTGATGTTGAAGATGGCGTCGAGTTCCTCGGGCGAGAGGTGCGCCTGAATTTCCGCGTCCGAACGGATGAGGTCCGGGAAGGACTTGTGGGTTTCCCAGCTTTCCATGGCGCGCTTCTGCACGACTACGTAGGCCTGCTGACGGGGCATGTTCTTTTCAATGAGCGCGGTGAGCACGCGCTGGGAGAAGAACAGGCCGTAGCTGCCCCAGAGATTGCGTTCCACGTTTTCGGGCAGAATGCGCAGGCCTTCGAGCAGGCGGTTGAGGCGGTGCAGAACGTAGTCCATGAGAATGGTGGAGTCGGGAGTGATGATGCGCTCCACCGAGGAGTGACTGATGTCGCGCTCGTGCCACAGGGCCTGATTTTCCATGGAAGCGAGCGAGTTGGACCGGATGACGCGGGCCAGACCGCACATGTTTTCCGCGGAAATGGGATTGCGCTTGTGGGGCATGGCGGAGGAGCCCTTCTGGCCCTTGGCGAAGCCTTCTTCCACTTCATGCACTTCGGTGCGCTGGAGGTGGCGCAGTTCCACGCAGATGCGCTCCACGGTGCCCGCGGCGATGGCGAGCGCGGTGAAGTAGTGGGCGTAGCGGTCGCGCTGGACGATCTGGGTGGAGATGATGTCGGCTTTGAGTCCGAGAATTTCGCAGGCGCGGGCTTCCACGGCGGGAGTGATGACGGTGTAGGTGCCCATGGCGCCGGAGAGCTTGCCGGTGCGGATGTCTTCAATGGCGTCGGCAAAGCGCTTCTTGTCGCGCATGAATTCGGCATAGAATCCGGCGAACTTGAAGCCGTAGGTCACGGGTTCGCCGTGAACGCCGTGGGAGCGGCCCATGCAGATGAGGCCCTGATGCTTGCGGATGAAGGCGCGCAGCGTGTCGAGCACGAGGTCGAAGCCGTCCATGATGATCTTGCCGGCTTCCACCATCTGGAGGGCCATGGCGGTGTCCACGATGTCGGAAGAGGTGCAGCCCAGATGGATGAAGCGCGCGGAGGGGCCGATCTTCTGTTCGAGATAGGTGAGGAAGGCGATGATGTCGTGGCGGGTCACGGACTCGATTTCAAGAATCTTGTCCACGTCGAAGTCCACGTCCTGCATGATGTTCTTCAGGTCTTCGTCGGGAATGACTCCCTGCTCGTTCCAGGCCCGGCACACGGCCTGTTCCACCTTGAACCAGTAGCGATAGCGGTTTTCCAGTGTCCAGAGTCCGGCCATCTCGGGCCGGGAGTAGCGTTCGATCATGGCGACCTCTATTTCGTTCCGGCGGGCGATTCCGCGCTCTTGGCGGGCGCCGGGCTTTCGGTTTTGGGAGCGGCGCTTTTTTCTTCCGGCTTGCTGTCGGAAACGGAGGGCACGCCCTTGCTTTTGTCGAAAAGGTTGCTGGTCCCGTGCCCGTAGGAGGAGGCGAACCAGCCGCCGCCCTTGAGGATGAAGGAAGTATTGGAAATCACCCGATGGCAGGAGGTTCCGCAGTCGGGGCAGGGCTGGGTTTCGGCGTCGTCGCCGGAACGGAGCCACTCTTCAAAGGTTTTCTGACACTGAGGGCAGGCGTATTCGTAAATAGGCATGGGAAAAGAAAAGGGTTGAGAGAAAAAACAGGAACGGCGTGTCTGCAGAAAAGAGCCGACACGCCGGAAACTGGCTCTGCAACCGGAAGGCCGCAGGAATCCGCAGACCAGAATTACTTCTTGGCAGCGGCCTTGGCTTCGTGGATGCGTTCCTTGATGCGCTGGGCACGACGATGACGACGGCGATCAAGTTCCTTGGCGCGTTCGATCTTTTTATGGGCCATGAGATTGCTCCTTAAAAGAAAATGTATCCAGAATGTATAAACTCTCCGAACGGCGCTGTCCAGTGAAAGAAGGGCGTCGGAGGCGCGCGGGCGGGCTTTTCCTGCGTTTTTTTCGGCGGGGCCCTGCGGATTCGCGGCTTGCCAGGCCGGGCCGCCGCGCGTATTCTCGCGCCCTGAAACGATTTTTACGCATGAGGAGTCGCACGATGGGCTGTGATGTCGTCACGGAAGGAACGCTGTCCGCGCTGCTGGGCATTCGGGTGGAAGGTTTTGACGCGGAAGGAAACGGCGAAGTTTCCATGCCGCTGGACTCCCGTCATCTCAACGTGATGGGAAACGCCCACGGCGGGGCCATATTCACGCTGGCCGACATGGCCTTTGCGGCCGGCTGCCGCGGCGCAGGCATTCTGTGCGTGAGCGCGCAGTGTTCCATTTCCTATCTTTTGCCGGGAACCTGCGGCCCGCTCCGGGCGAAGGCTTTGCCCGTGCGTCTGGGGCGCACGCTCGCGGTGTACGACATCATGGTGTACGACGGCGAAGGGCGCAACATCGCCAAGGCCGTCATGACCGGATACGTGCTGAAGAAGCTGGACTGCGGTGACGCCCATGACTGACGACACGCGGACGGAAGAGTTTTCCGGTGAGCTGGAATCCGCCGATGACGACGTCCTGCAGACGCCGTGCGACGGACAGAAGCGGCGCTTTGAGGTTCCTGCGGGTTCGAAGAAGATGCGCCTGGACGCCTTTCTCGGAACGGCGGCGGAGCTTTCCCGCAGCCGGGTGAAGAAGCTGGTGGAGCAGGGCGGCTGTCTTGTGGACGGCGCGCCCTGTGCGGATGCCGATTACAGGGTGCGTCCCGGTCAGATTGTGGAGCTCTCCATGCCCGGAGCGTCGGACGCGCTGGCGCCGGAAGAGGGGCCGCTCGACATCGTGTACAGCGATGCGGACATCGCCGTGGTCAACAAGCCCGCCGGGCTGACCATGCATCCGTGTCCGAGCTGCCCTTCGGGCACGCTGGTGCATCGGATGCTGTCGCGCTTTCCGCAGCTTGCGCTTCAGGAAGGGCCGCGGCCCGGCATCGTGCATCGTCTGGACAAGGACACCTCCGGCCTTGTGATCGTGGCGCTTTCGGAACGGGCCAGGCTGCGGCTCATCGAAGATTTTGCGCAGCGCCGCGTGCATAAGACCTATCTTGCGGTCACGCGCGGGGTGCCTCCGGCCGAAGGAACCAGCGATTTGCCCATCGGACGGCATCCTACGATAAAAACGCGCATGGCCGTGGTGCCCGAGGAGAAGGGCGGGCGCTGCGCGCTCACCAGGTGGAGCACGCTTTACGCGTCGCCTTCCGGCCGTTTTGCGCTGCTTGCCGTGCGCCTGTTCACCGGACGCACGCATCAGATACGCGTGCATCTTGCTCAGGCGGGCTTTCCGCTGTGGGGCGACGCCGTGTACGGCCCCAATGATAAGACTTCGCCCGCCGCGCGGCAGCTTCTTCACGCCTGGAAGCTGGAGTTTGCGCATCCGGTGAGCGGCGAGCCCATGAGCTTCACGTGCCCGCCGCCGGAAGATTTTCCCCGCGCCATGCTGGCGCTGGAGCGCTGCATGCGCCGGGTCATTCTCACGGGCATGCCGGGCTGCGGCAAGTCGGCCGTGCTCGAACGCATGGAGGCGCGCCGCATTCCCGTGTGGAGCGCGGACAAGGCCGTGGCCGCGCAGTATCAGCCCGGCGCGGACGGCTGGCGTCTCATGCGTCAGCGCTGGGGCGACGCTTTTTTCGACGACTCGGGCCGGGTGAACCGCGCGGCGCTCACCAGACTGCTTGCGGAAACGCCGGGCATGCGGCGCGAGCTTGAACGCATGATTCATCCGCTGGTGCGCGATTCCATGGAGACGTTTTTCCGGAAGTCGCAGGAGCGCGGGGAAGGCGTGGCCGTGGCGGAAGTGCCGCTCTGGTTTGAAACGGGGTGGACGTGCCCGGGCGCGGATATTGCGGTCATCGTCTGCCCGGACGACGTGCGCCATGCGCGCCTTCGCGAGACGCGGAGCTGGAGCGACGTCAAAATCGCCGCCGTGGAGAGCTGGCAGTGGAAGCAGGAGGACAAGATTGCGGCGGCTGATCTTCTGATCCGCAACGACGGCACGCTGGATGACCTCGACCGGGAAGTCGGCGCGTTTCTTGACGCGCTCGCCGCAAGGCAGAAGAGCGGGGAAGCCGTACTTGAGGAAAGGTGGCGCAAGCTGTGGAGCGGTGAAGAAGGGCAGACGCGGGACTGACGGCGGACTTTCTGCGGCGTTCGCGGGGCAATCCCCGCCGCAGTTCATGGCCGGGCCGCACGCGCCCAGCCTGCCGCATCTGCGCGGAATGCGTGCAGTGCCGGCAGCTCGCGGCGTTCGTACTGCCGCGCGTCTGAAAAGCGCGCTGCCGCACAGGCTCTTTGTCGGCCTTTGCGGCGTGCTCTGCCGTGCGCCGCGTTGCTCCCTTTGGCAGAAAGAGAGCCGTTTTCGTGGAGACGGATTTGTAAGTCTTGCGCGATGTTGAATACAAAAAAATCTTAATGATGTATCGGCAATACATTAATGCATTGTTGCCGAAACATGCCGACAACCGATAGTGTCTGTTATCTTGGGCACTTTCTGCATTATTTGCGTTCGGCTCCTGTTTTCGCCGCACAGAGCCGGACTAATGTCCTGTTTGCGCCTGTCTGAATACTGACGTTCCTTTTTTGTTCTTATATTTCAGCATTATGCCGTGAATGTAAAAAAGAAGCCCCGGGAGGGCTTTTTTTTTGGACAACCTGGTACATTTTTTGCATTATTAAAGTCGGAACATATCAAGCAGGAGTCCGACATGTATTCACTCGTAGAAAGCCGTGAAGCTGTGAACAACTGGTTGGAACGCTACGGCGTGCGCTTTGGAATCTATAAAAACGGGAAGTTCAAAGAACAGCTCTTCCCCTTTGATCCCATTCCCCGCGTCATTGAGCCCGAAGAATGGGCCTATCTTGAAAAGGGACTTGCGCAGCGCGTCAGAGCTCTCAATCTGTTTCTTGCCGACGTTTACGGCGAAAAGAACATCATTAAAAATAACATTGTGCCCAAATCCTTCGTCTATGCCTCCAAAGGCTATCTTCCTCAGTGCGAGGGCATTCGTCCGCCGCACGGCGTGTTCGCCCACATAGCCGGCATAGATCTGGTGCAGGCCAGGGACGGAAGCTGGTTCGTTCTGGAAGACAATCTCCGCATTCCTTCCGGCGCGTCCTATCCGCTCATCGCCCGCTCCATCTCCCGCAAGGTGAGCCCGGAAACGTTTGCCGCCAACCATATCGAAGACAACCGCGACTATCCGCAGCTTCTGAAGCACACCATGGACGACATGAACGTCAACGGCGGACTGAACGTGGTCTTCACGCCCGGGCGCTACAATTCCGCGTTTTTTGAACATTCCTATCTCGCGGAACGCACGGGAGCCGTGCTGGCGTTTCCCGGCGATCTTCTTGTGGAAGACAACCATGTGTACTATCAGGGCATTTTCCACGAAAAAACGCTGGTGGGAGCCATCTACCGTCGCGTGTCCGACGAGTATCTCGATCCCATGGCCTTTGAGCCGGATTCCCTCCTCGGCGTGCCGAACCTCATGCAGGCCTACGCCGCGGGCAACGTGGCCGTGCTGAACTGTCCCGGCAACGGCGTGGCCGACGACAAGGGGCTTTACTACTTCGTGCCCCGCATGGTGGAATACTATCTCGGCGAAAAGGCCATACTGCAGAATGCGCCCACCTATCTCCCCTATTACGAGGAAGACAGAGATTACGTGCTCGCCAACGCGGAAAGGCTGGTCATCAAGGACGTGAGCGAGGCCGGCGGCTACGGCGTGGTGTTCGGGCGCGACCTGGAACACGACCGCCTGGAAAAGCTGAAGGATCTCATTCGTTCCGAACCCCGCCGCTGGATTGCGCAGGAAGTCATCAATTTCAAGGATCTGGAAACCATGGAAGATCACGGCGTGGTCTATCGCAAGGCCGATCTGCGCGCCTTTGTGCTCTCTTCCTCCGACGGCGAGGTGGTCTGGAAAAGCGGACTCACCCGTTTTGCCCGTCAGGCCGATTCCTTCGTGGTCAACTCCAGTCAGGGAGGCGGCTTCAAGGACACCTGGGTCATGCGCGATCATCAGTCGCATCTGAAATCCTTGTAGAATCTTCCACCGTTATCGAAAAAAGGACGCGTCATGTCTTCCATATCTCCCGCCAAGGCCAATCATCTTTTCTGGCTGGGGCGCTACGCCGAGCGTCTCTTCGCCCAGCTTCATTTCCTGCGCCGGTACTACGATCTGTGCCTGGATGAAGGCCGGGAAGACGCTCTTCAGATCTACTGCCGCAAGCTTTCTCTGACCAACTGCCCTGCCGACAGGGAAAGTTTTCTGTATCAGCACCTTTTCGAGAATACGCCGGGCTCTCTGCTGTACTGCCTGGAATGCCTGAACGACAACAGCATCGTGCTGCGCGAGGAACTTACCACGGCCTCCATCAGCTATGTGAACCTCTGCATGGCCACGATCAATCATTGCCGCCACAAGCAGGACATCAACATCGTTCGGCTTCAGCCCCTCACCGACTATATTCTCGCCTTCTGGGGCTCGGTGTTCCAGCACGTGACCAATATTGCCACGCTGGACATGCTTTTTATCGGCAAGCATGTGGAATACATTGATATGTATTCAAGGTTCGACTACCCGTTCAGCCGCGTGGCCGCGGAGTGGGAAAGTCTGGATCATCGTCTCGGGCACATTGAAGACATGGTGGACGGGCGTTGCAGAAACAGGCTCAGGGAGATATTCTCCGACGGGCGCGACTACGGGAAGAAACTTCCCGACGTGCTTGGTTCGTTGAACTCCCTGGTCCTGGTATGAAGCAGTTTTTTTACCGTTACGAAAGTCATATTCATTTTTCCTCGCCGGTTTCCGCCCATTCCTGGCTTTTGCGGTGCGTGCCGAAGTCGGAGCCTTTCCAGCAGGTGGAACGGGCTCTGCTGCGCGCAAGCGTCGCGCAGGACGATGAGAACGAATTTGTACTGCCCGTCAGCGACGGGCTCGACGCCTTCGGCAACGCCGTGCAGACGGGGTACGTTGCCGGGGCGCATGTTCGATTCAGCATCGTGTCCGAGGGCGTGGTGCGTCAGACGCCGTACCGCATTTGCGGCACGGCGCACGGCATGTTTCTGGCGCATACCGCGCTGACCCTTCCCGACGAGGACATGAAGCGCTTTGCCGCGCAGGTGGGCAAAGGGGACTTCGCAGTTGCGGACGCTTCGGAAGAGATCGGCGGGCCCGCGTTTGCGAAGGCGCTTTCGCTGTGCGGGGCGGTGCATGCACGCATGAGCTATGTTCCCGGCGTGACCACGGTGAACACCACCGCGGCGCAGGCCTTTGCGCTGGGGCAGGGCGTCTGTCAGGATTACGCCCACGTGCTTCTTGCCCTGCTGCGTCTGTGCGGCATTCCGGCGCGGTACGCCTGCGGCTACCTTGTCGGCGAGGGAGCCAGTCACGCCTGGGTGGAGTTTTTCGATCAGGGAGTGTGGAGAGGGCTCGACCCCACCAACAACCGTTTGCTCCGTTATGGCTGCATCAAGGTGGCGCACGGCCGAGACAGCGCCGACTGTTCCGTGAACAGGGGCGTGTTCAGCGGCCCGGCCGCGCAGCGGAACACCCTAGACATCAAAGTGGAACAAGCATGATAAAAACCGTCATATCCACGGAGCTGCCCGTGGACGAGCATCTGCTCATCCGCAAGAACAGCATTGTTTCCGGCTCCGGCAAAAAACGCATCTGCATCGTCACCGGCACGCACGGCGACGAACTGGAAGGGCAGTACATCTGCTATCGCATCGGCAGCATTCTGCAGGAACATCCCGAATGCCTGGACGGCACGGTGGAAATCTATCCTGCGCTCAATCCGCTGGGAATAGACTCCATCACGCGCGGCATTCCCAACTTCGATCTGGACATGAACCGCATTTTCCCCGGCGATCCCAGGGGCAGCATGGCGGAAAATACGGCCTACAACATCATTGAGGATCTGAAGGGCGCGGATCTCGTGCTGGACATTCATTCCAGCAACATTTTCCTGTACGAGGTGCCGCAGGTCCGCATCAATCAGCTGACCGCGGAGCGGCTGGTGCCGCTGGCCAAGCATCTGAATCTGGATTTTCTGTGGGTGCATGAGGCCGCCACCGTGCTGGAAGCCACGCTGGCCTATTCCCTCAACGCCCTGAACACGCCCACGCTGGTGGTGGAAATGGGCGTGGGCATGCGCATTACCAAGAGCTACGGCGATCAGCTCGTGGGCGGCATTCTGAACCTGATGCGTCATCTCGGCGTCTGGAAGGGCGAGGTGCCTGAGCCTGCGCCCGGACACAAGACCATACTTTCCACCGGCGGCACCGTGGAATTCATCAACGCGTCCGCGTCGGGCGTGTTCATTCCGCTCATCCGTCAGTCCAATCAGGTCGAGGCCGGGCAGTCCATTGGGCGCATCGTCGATCCGCTGCGCGGCGTGGTGCTCCAGGAAGTGGCCGTGGAAAAACCGGGATTCGTCTTCACCATCCGGGCATACCCCGTCGTGTACGAAGGGTCGCTGCTCGCGCGCGTGTACAGGGAGGACAACGCATGAAACGTGAACGTCTTTTCGTCATGCCGTCTCCGTTCCGCGACGAGTTCCGCATTCACGGCTTCCGCTTCGGTTCCGGCAAAAAGAGTCTCGCCGTGGTGGGAGCCATGCGCGGCGATGAACTTCAGCAGCAGTTCGTCTGTTCGCGCCTTGTCCACAAGCTTCAGGATCTGGAAGAGCGCGGCGAACTCATGCCCGGCCATGAGATTCTCGTCATTCCCTCGGCGAACCCCTTTGCCATGAACATCGGCAAGCGCTTCTGGGCCATGGACAACACCGACATCAACCGGATGTTCCCCGGCTACGCGCTCGGCGAAACCACGCAGCGCATCGCCTCGGCGCTGTTCGAGCACATTCAGGGCTATGAATTCGGCGTGCAGCTCGCGAGCTACTACCTCGCCGGAGACTTCATTCCCCATGTGCGCATGATGCACACCGGCTACGAAAACGTGGAACTCGCTCAGGGCTTCGGTCTGCCCTACACGCTGGTGCGCAATCCTCTGCCCATCGACACCACCACGCTGAACTACAACTGGCAGATCTGGGAAACGCAGGCGTTTTCCGTGTACGCCGGACATACCGGCGTCATCGACGTCGCCACCGCCGACGACAGCCTGGCCGCCATTCTGCGCTTCATGGCGCTGCACGGCATCATCCGCTACCGCTCTCATCCGGGCTACTATTCCCAGGTGGTGCAGGAAGAGGAACTCATCAACGTCAAGGCCTGCCGGGCGGGCATCATGTACTGCACCTGCCGCCCCGACGACGTGGTGCGGCGTCATCAGCACCTTGCCAGCATTCTTGATCCCTATGACGGCTCCGTGCGCTGGGAGGTTCGCGCCCCTGCCGACGGCACGGTGTTCTTCATGCAGACGCGTCCGCTGGTGCTGGAAAATTCCATGCTGTTCCGGCTCATCGCAAGCTGAACGAGATTGCAGAGGCATTCTGGCCGGCGTCTTCGACGCCGGCCTTTGCGTTTAAATGCCTCGCCCTCGGGCGGGAAATTTTTGTGCCGGTCTGTTGCGTCGCCGAAGCTGCGGGCCCGGGGCCTTCCGACGCTCGCAGGGCGCGGCGGAGCAGAAGGGATCGACGCACGAAAAAGGGCGCGCCCGATCGGGCGCGCCCTTGCTGTGCCGACGGCGTCGGCAAAAACGGCGGATGAATTAAAGTTCCGGCGCGTCGAAGAGCGCGTCCTCTTCGGGGTATTTGGCCTCGTATTCCGCCTTGAAAGCGGCGTATCTGCCTTCGAGAATGGCCTTTCTTGCGCCTCGCACCATGTTGAGGAAGTAGGTGAGATTGTGCAGGGAATTGAGGCGGAAGGCGAGCAGTTCCTGACTGACGTACAGGTGGCGCAGGTAGGCCTTGCTGAACGTGCGGCAGGTGTAGCAGTTGCATTTCGGATCGAGGGGGCTGTCGTCTTCGGCATACTGGAGGCGCTTGATGTTGATCTTGCCTTCCGAGGTGTAGAGCGTGCCGTTGCGGGCGTTGCGGGTGGGCAGCACGCAGTCGAACATGTCCACGCCTGCCTCTATGCCGTGCAGAATGTCCAGCGGCGTGCCCACGCCCATGAGATAGCGCGGCTTGTCCTGCGGCAGCACGGGGTTGAGCACGCGCAGATTCTTCATCATGAGATTCTTGGGTTCGCCCACGGCCAGGCCGCCGATGGCGTAGCCCTCGAATCCGATGTTCATGAGTTGCCTTGCCGAGGCTTCGCGAAGCTCGGGGAAGGTGCAGCCCTGCACGATGCCGAAGAGAAGATTGCCCGCGCTTCCCGCCGGATAGGCGTCGCGGCAGCGCTGCGCCCATTCGGTGGTGCGCTTTACGGCCTTTTCGGCTTCTTCATGGGAGGCTCCGTAACCGAGGCACACGTCGAGCGGCATCATGATGTCGGAATTGAGATTGCGCTGGATGGAAATGACCTTTTCCGGCGTGAACATGTGTTTGGAGCCGTCGATGTGCGAGCGGAATTCCACGCCGTCGGGCTTCATCTTGTTCAGCTTGCTCAGGCTGAAGGCCTGAAAGCCGCCGCTGTCCGTGAGGATGGGCTTGTTCCAGCGGATGAATTCGTGCAGACCGCCGCGCCGGGCCACGAGTTCGTCGCCGGGGCGCAGGTACAGATGATAGGTGTTGCCGAGAATGATCTGCGCGCCGATGGCGTCGAGATCGTCGGGAGCGAGGGCCTTTACGCTGCCCACCGTGCCCACGGGCATGAAGATGGGCGTTTCGATGACGCCGTGCGCGGTATGGAGAAGGCCGGCGCGGGCGTTGCCGTCCTTGCCCAGGAGCTCAAAGGTGCCGGGGGCTTTGTCCATGAATGCCTCGATAGGATGTTAGAGTGCGAGATCCCAGCACAGCAGGAGGACGAGTGGCGCGGCGCAGCCGAGCGCAAATTCCAGCGGGCGGGGGAGGGCGTTATGATGCCGCAAGGCGAAGCTGACGGCAAGGCCGATGAGAAAGCCGGAAAGAAGGCCGAAAATATGCGCGGAGTAGTCCACGTTCTTGCCTTCCGCGCCGAGCATGGCCAGAAAGGCGAGGGCCGCGGCCACGGGCAGCGCCAGCCTGCGGAAGCCCCGCATGTGTGCGGGCGAGCGCACCACGATGTCGGCGCAGAGCAGGCCCACCATGCCGAACATGGCCGTGGAGAAGCCGAGGCTGGAATAGCCCGGATCGCGGTAGCACACGTTCATGGCGTTGCCCAGCATGCCGGCGGCGAGGGTTGAGGCGAGCGTGAGTCCGAGACCGAGACGCTGCGCGAGCAGAATGAGGAAGGGCGTGCCGAAGATGACGTTGCTGAAAAGGTGAAGCGTGTCGGCGTGGAGCGTGAGCGCGGTGGCTGTGCGCCACCATTCTCCGGCGCGTACTTCGGTGACGTTGAGCTTGCCGCAGCGCACCCAGTATTCCGGATCGGGCAGATGCTCGAAGGGCAGGGGCCACCAGCCCATGTAAAGCCCGTACCAGAAGACGAGAAAGAGCATGACGAGCATGGACCAGTGCGCGTTTCGGCGCAGGGGCACGGGCGGAGGCGGGGGCGTTTTTTCCGATTCCAGGGCGGCAAGCTCGCTTCGCGCCACGTCTTCAAACATGGCCGGAACAAAGGCCCGCGTCTGGGAGCCGTGCCCGGTGACGATATAGGGAATGTTCTTGGAGTCGAGCACGAGGCGCAGCAGTTCCATCTGCCGCGTGCCGAGGGCGGGGAGCGAGCGGCCCATGTGTCCCGGCCCGCGGAAGTCCACCACTCTCCAGCCTTCCGGCGCGCGCAGGGAACGACGCCACATGGAAACGTGGCTTTTCGGACGATGACGAAAGGCGGCTCGAAGATCGCTCATGACTCGGACGGCCCGAAGATCGCGGCGCAGGCGGCGCGGCGGAAAAGTGCGGGGGAATTATTAATCAAAAAAAGGCGGAGATGTTATCCCCGCCTTAGGAAAGATCGGCAAACCTGATTATTCGGCGTCATTCTTGACGACGGGCTTCACCACGGCGCCGGAACGGAGGCAGCGGGTGCACACGTTGATGGTGCGCACGGTGCCGTCGGCTTCCTGATGGCGGACAGCCTGCAGGTTGGGGTTGAAGCGACGCTTGGTCTTGATATTGGAATGGCTCACAAGGTTGCCCACCTGAGCTTTCTTGCCGCAGATTTCACACTGTTTACCCATGGTATATCCTCCATAAAAAAGCCCGTGTGGGGCGGAATGCTGCTGAAATTCGATACCTTTTGTATCGTAAGGACTGCTAGCAATAGCCTGAATTTTAAAAAAAGGCAAGTGGAAACGACCGCAAGTTCCGGGCCGGAACGCTTCCGCAGGCCGGAACGTTCCCGCATCTTTCCGCCGTGAACGCGCAAAACCGCCTGAATTTTCAGAACATTAAAAAATCTCTCCAAGAATTTCGGCGGCCGCCTTCGGAATCAGGCGTTTTCCCCCGATCCGCATTCCTCCAAACAAAAGTTTTCGGAAGGAGGATGGGGGCGCGGGGGGAAGGAGGAAAGCCCTTTTTCAAAAGGGGTTCCTCCTTCCCCCGCCCATCCTAGTCTTCAAAAAAGATGGGCGGCACGTCGGCGAGGGTGGCGACCATGACGGCCTTGATGGTGTGCTTGCGGTTTTCGGCTTCGTCGAAGACGATGGAGTTTGCGGATTCAAAGACTTCTTCGGTGACTTCGAGGGCGTCGAGGCCGAATTTCTGGTAGATGGACTCGCCCACGGCGGTTTCGCGGTTGTGGTAGGCGGGCAGGCAGTGCATGAACTTGCAGTTCGGGTTGCCGGTCAGCTCCATGACGCGGGCGTTCACCTGGTAGGGCAGGAGCTTTTCAATGCGTTCCTTCCATACTTCGTCGGGCTCGCCCATGGACACCCACACGTCGGTGTAGATGAAGTCGCAGCCCTTCACGCCTTCGGCCACGTTGTCGGTGCGCACGATGGTGGCGCCGGACTTTTCGGCTTCGGCGAGGCACATGTTGTAGATTTCGTCGCTGGTCTGGAGCGAGACGGGAGCCACGGAGCGGAAGTTCATGCCCATTTTGGCCGCGCCCATCATGAGGGAGTTGCCCATGTTGTAGCGGGCGTCGCCGAGGTAGGCGAAGGTGATTTCGTTGAGCGGCTTGTCGCTGTGTTCCGTCATGGTGAGGAAGTCGGCCAGAATCTGCGTGGGATGCGCTTCGTTGGTCAGGCCGTTCCACACGGGCACGGGGGAGAACTCGGCCAGTTTTTCCACGATGTTCTGTCCGTAGCCGCGGTATTCGATGCCGTCGTACATGCGGGAGAGCACGCGGGCGGTGTCGGCCATGGATTCCTTCTTGCCTATCTGCGAGCCGTCGGAAAGGTAGGTGGCGTGGGCGCCCTGGTCGTACAGGGAGGTTTCAAAGGCGCAGCGCGTGCGGGTGGACGTTTTTTCAAACACCAGGGCCACGTTCTTGCCCTTGAGGAACTGCGGTTCCTTTCCTTCCTTGCGGAGTTTCTTGAGGCGGGCGGCGAGGCGGAGCAGGTAGGAGAGCTCTTCCTGGTTGAAGTCCGCGATTTTCAGAAAGTCACGATTCTTGAGGTTGGTCATGGCAGGCTCCTGTAAGAACTGGCATCAGAAGTGCAGCATCATGCCGACTTCGTCGCATTTATAAAATTTCGGGCACTTGCTGCACTCGGCCCACACCACGGGGGAGAGCGTGTCGCGATCCACGGCGGAAAAGCCCAGCGAGGAGAAGAATCCCGGGGCCAGCGTGAAGGTGAACACGTGCGCCGCGCCGAGCGCGCGCGCGTCTTCAATGAGATCCTGCACGAGCAGGCGGCCTATGCCCTTGTGCTGAAGCTGCGGATGCACGGCCACGGAACGCACTTCGGCCAGATCTTCCCAGAGCACGTGCAGGCCGCCGCACGCAAGCACGATTTCCTTCTCGCCCGCGTTCACGGTGATGACCCGGTAGTCCTGAATGTTCTGATACAGGTACAGCGGCCCGCGGGCAAGCATGATGCGCGCCGAGGCAAACTCGTTGATGAGACTGGACATGCCGTCCACGTCCTGAATTTTTGCCTTGCGGCTGGCGAGCGTTGCCGGCAGCGAAATGCCGCTGATGTCCGGCAGCATGGACTGCTCGCCGGAAACGGCCGCCTGCGGAGCGGAAGCGAAACGATGCATGGGATTCCCCCCTCGGAAATAAAGATGAGTCAGAAAAAATATCCCCCTTGCCCCGGCTTTGCAAGGGCTTGGAAGGCTCCCGAATGTTTTTCCCGAAAGGAGAACCTCAGAAAGCATTTGCGCGCCGGGGCGTATTCTGCTATGCTCACTCCCGCTCTTGTGATTTTTTAAACACGGTGGCAGAATTCTCCCCGACGCCGGACGGAAAAGGCTGATCCGTCCGCAGACATCGGCGTCATGCCATGAGACGTTCACCGAAAGTCCCGGTCTGCCGGGCAAAGGAAAGGAATTATGAAAAAGGTTAGAGTTGCAATCAACGGCTTTGGCCGCATCGGTCGTCAGGTCTTCCGCGCCATGTACGGCAAGTACGCCGACAGCGCCGAAATCGTGGCCATCAACGACCTGATGGACGCCAACACCAATTTCCATCTGCTCCAGCACGACACCTCCTACGGTCCTTCCGCCTTCACCTGCGAAGTGGCTCCCGAAAAGACCTCCGTGGGCGGCGTGGACTGCACCATGGTCAAGGTCGGCGACTGGAATGTGGCCTGCCTCGCCGAACGTGATCCCAACAACCTGCCCTGGAAGGCTCTCGACGTGGACGTGGTGGTGGAATCCACCGGCATCTTCCGCACCGCTCCTCAGGCCGGCGTGCATCTGGAACGCGGCGCCAAGAAGGTCATCATTTCCGCTCCCGCCAAGCAGCCCGATCTCACCGTGGTCATGGGCGTGAACCAGGACATGTACGACCCCGCCAAGCACAACATTCTGTCCAACGCCTCCTGCACCACCAACTGCCTCGCTCCCGTGGCCAAGGTCATGCATGAGGAATTCGGCCTCAAGCTCGGCAGCATGGTCACCGTGCATTCCTACACCAACGACCAGCGCATCCTCGACCTGCCTCACAAGGATCTGCGTCGCGCCCGCGCCGCCGCTCTGAACATCATTCCCACCAGCACCGGTGCCGCCAAGGCCGTGGCCGAAGTGATCCCCGCCCTCAAGGGCCGCTTCTCCGGCTACGCTCTGCGCGTGCCCACCCCCACCGTCTCCATCGTGGACTTCACCGCCATTCTTGAAAAGTCCACCGACGCCGAAACCCTGGTGAACGCCTTCCGCGCCGCCGCCGAAGGCTCTCTCAAGGGCATTCTCGGCGTGAACGATCTGCCCCTCGTCTCCATGGACTTCAAGGGCGACTCCCGTTCCTCCATCGTGGAATCCGAATACTGCACCGTGCAGGACGGCAACCTCGCCAAGGTGGTGAGCTGGTACGACAACGAATGGGCCTACTCCGTCCGCGTGACCGACCTCATTCACTACATGCAGTCCAAGGGCTTCTAAGCCGGGCTCCGCTTTCGCGGAACCTCGGACGCGCGTTGTAAGATACAACCGGCAAACAGACAGGCCGCCGCTCCCAAAAGGGGCGGCGGCCTTTTTCAGACTCTTGCCTAGAAGCGCGGCTCGGAGCATACTGCCCCCATGAAATTTTTTCCCAGTCAGTTTTCTCTGTTGAGCCAGGGGAAGGGAGCGCGAAGAAACTTCGGATACTTCTTTCGCGTCATCCTCATTCTCACCGTGTTCGTGGCCGTGTTCAGCGTGCTTTTCCACTACATCATGGAATATGAAGGCCGCGACTATTCCTGGATTACCGGCCTGTACTGGACTCTGACCGTCATGTCCACGCTGGGATTCGGCGACATCACCTTCAATTCCGATCTCGGCCGCGCCTTTTCCATCGTGGTGCTGCTCACGGGCATCGTGGGGCTGCTCATCGTGCTGCCCTCGTCTTTCATTCAGTTCGTCTATACTCCGTGGCTTGAGGCGCAGAAGAAAAAGGAAGTGCAGCACAGTCTGCCGGCGTCGGCGCGCAATCACGTCATCATCGTGGGCGTGAGCCCCGTGGCGCGCAACCTTGCCCAGGTGCTGGCCAGATACGGCTTTCACAGCGTGCTTCTGTGCTCCACCACACAGCAGGCGCTGGACCTCATGGATCTCGGCCTGCACGCCGTGGTCGGCGACTACGACGACGTGCAGGTCTATCGGGGCCTGCACGCCCAGAACGCGCGTCTCGTGGTGGCTCTCGACACCGACGTGCGCAATATCAACGTGGCCTTCACATTGCGGGAACTCGACAAGAACGTGCCCATGGTCTCCCGCGCCGAGAGGGACGAATCCATCGACATCCTCAAGCTCGCGGGATGTTCCTCTGTGTTCCAGTTCCGCAAGTCGCTGGGGCGCTCCCTCACGCGCCGCGTCATCACCGACAAGCTCAGCGTGAGCCCGCTCGTCACCTTCGGCCCGCTGGTCATTGCCGAAGCCCCCGTGAAGCAGACCTCGCTTTCGGGCATGACGCTCAAGGAAAGCGATCTGCGCGGCAGAACGGGCATCAACGTGGTGGGCCTGTGGAATCACGGCGTGTTTGAGCATCCCGGGCCGGATACCGTGCTGGAAGAACACAAGGTGCTGGTCATGGCGGGCTCGCGCGAGCAGATGCAGGCCTTTTCGCGGGAGCTGGCCCGCAAGACGGAAACGGAAAAGCCCGCAGGGCGCGCGCCGGTGCTCGTCATCGGCGGCGGACGCGTGGGCACGGCGGCCGCCATGGCCCTCAAGGAACGCGGTCTCGACGTCGTGGTGGTGGACCGCTCCAACATCGCCTCGCGCATTCCGGGCATACGGGTGCAGGTGGGCGACGCTTCCGATCCGTTCACGCTGGAGCAGGCGGGCATCAAGACCTCGCCTTCCATCCTCATTACCACCCACGACGACGACACCAACATCTACCTCACCATCTACTGCCGCCGCCTGCGCCCCGACGTGCAGATCATCACCCGCACCAACCTCGACCGCAACGTTCACGTGCTGCACATGGCCGGCGCCGATCTCGTGCTTTCGCTGGCGTCCATGGTGTCCAGCCAGATCATCAACCTGCTGGAGCCGGGCAGGGTGTTCATGCTCAACGAAGGGCTGAACATTTTTCGCGCGGTGGCGGGGGAGGGGCTTGCGGGCCACAATCTCGTCAACAGCGGCATACGCAAGAACCTGCGCTGCAACGTGGTGGCCGTGAGAACCGCCCGCGGCGACATGCTGGTGAACCCCGATCCGCTGCGGGTGTTTCAGGCGACCGACGAGCTTTTCCTCATCGGCGACGCAGCGTCGGAAACCGCCTACTATGAGGAATACTGGCCGGACAGAGGCCGGAGGGAATGCGACCCCACCTGCGGCGACGAGAACAGGCACGAACCCGGACAGGGCTGGTTTGCCTGATCGCCGGGATGCCGAAAACGCGCCGACAGAAGCTCGTTTCCGGAGGCGTGCTCGGGGAAGCCTCCGGCGTTTTTTGGGAAATTTTTCCGTCGGGGAGCTTCGAGAGCATCTTCGGCAGGGCATTTAGCGGTGTTTTTTCCGTTTTTTTGCCGGACGGGGCAAAGTCGCAAAAATTTTTTTGAAAAAATGTGGAAAAGGGCTCGGAAGACATTGTTTCCGGGCCCTTTTTCGTGCGGAACATGCGGATTTAACTGCGCATGATCCTTAAGAAAAAATGAATTCTCCGTTTTTTGGCGCACACGCGGGAAAAAATGAAAATTTTTCAAAAAAAACTTGACTGCCGGGGGTAGTGAAGATACAAATAGACCTCGCCCAAGTTATGGGTGTTTCCCTGGACGGCAGGGAAGGGCAGATGGAATCTGTCCTGCTGTACTCTGAGCATTCGATCAGGGTTTTGACATTTGCAGGCGTCGCACATGCCTAAGATGTCAGACCGCAGCAATCCGGACTTCGCGGATTGCAAGGTTTTCCGGTGGATGGGCAATCCATGCGCCGGGTGTGTGTTGGCTCCTGCGGGACCACCTGTTTGACGGAATGTATTCCGTGCAGGCCGGGTTGGCGACCAGGATCGGCTTTTATGGACTTTTTGCAGGGCTCGAACGGTTGCCAATTGGTCCGTTCTTCTCTTTATCCCCCGCATACATATCCATGAGCCGAACGACTTTGATGCTTTTTCAAAGGCGTTTTTGGTCGTTGCCTGACTTTAGGTGTAGGAACGAAGGGCGCTTCTCCACGCAAGGTGAGCGTGAGCGCGCCTCATGAAATGACCGGTTCCTCTGACCGGTCAGCCGCCCTTTCGGCGGTGGATTCTCCGGTTGAAATACTCCGACAGGGATCAGCCGGAGCGGGTTTGCCAGAAAATGGAGATTCGCAATGACGACAGTTGGCAGTGATCGTATCCGTATCAAGCTTAAGGCTTACGATTACCGCATCCTGGACAAGGCTGTGGCGGAAATCGTGGACACTGCGCGCAATACCGGCGCGGGTGTGGCTGGGCCTATTCCTCTGCCCACCAACATTCACAAGTACACGATTCAGCGCTCGGTCCATGTGGACAAGAAGTCCCGTGAACAGTTCGAGATGAGGGTCCACAAGCGCCTTATGGACATCCTCGACCCCACGCAGCAGACCGTGGACGCTCTGGGCAAGCTTTCCTTGCCCGCCGGCGTGGATGTGGAAATTAAGCTCTAGAGAGGGGCGTCATGTCTGAAAAAATGGGTATTATTGGACGAAAGCTGGGCATGACCCGTATTTTCGCCGACGACGGCAGCGCTGTTGCCGTTACCGTGGTCAAGGCAGGTCCCTGCCCCGTGACCCAGGTAAAGACGGTGGAAAAGGACGGCTACAACGCTCTTCAGATCGCCTTTGAAGAAGTGGCTGAAAAGAAGGTGACCAAGGCTATGCGCGGTCACTTCGCCAAGGCCGGCGTGGCTCCCTGCCGCGAAGTTCGCGAGATCCGTCTCGCCGAACCGGCCGCCGTTGAAGTCGGTCAGGTCCTCACCGCCGAAGTGTTCGCCGCCGGCGACACCGTGAAGGTGACGGGAACCAGCATTGGTAAAGGTTATCAGGGCGTTATGCGCCGTTGGAACTTCCATGGCATTGACGATGGCCATGGCGACGAAAAGGTGCATCGTTCCGGTGGTTCCATCGGTAACAACACCTTCCCCGGACATGTGTTCAAGGGCAAGAAGATGGCCGGTCAGTGGGGCGCCGAACGCGTCACGCAGCAGGGCCTGAAGATCGTGGAAGTTCGCCCCGAGGATAACGTCATCCTTATTAAGGGTGCCGTGCCCGGACCGAAGAACGGTCTGGTGCTGGTGCGCAAGCAGTAGTGCGCAACACAGGAGATGAAGCAATGGCTGTTATGAAAGTTTACGATCAGAACAATCAGGAAGCCGGGGAAGTCACCCTCGCTCCCGAAGTGTTCGAAGTCGAAGTGAGGCCGGAGATTCTGAACCTTGTGGTTCGTGCCTATCGCGCCGCCCAGCGTGCCGGTACTCACGCCGCCAAGACCCGCGCCTTTGTGTCCGGCGGCGGCAAGAAGCCCTTCAAGCAGAAGGGCACTGGCAATGCACGCCAGGGATCCAACCGTTCGCCCATCATGCGTGGTGGCGCGATCGTCTTCGGACCCCAGCCGCGTGACTACAGCTTCAAGGTCAACAAGAAGGTGCGCGCTCTGGCTCTGCGCATGGCTCTTTCCTCCCGCGTGGCCGACGGCCTCATGGTGGTGAAGGGCATTGAACTTGCCGAAGCCAAGACGAAGCTTTTCGCCGGCGTCGCCAAGAACCTCGGCCTTACCAAGGCTCTGGTTGTGGCCGCTCCCGAAGAAAACGGCGTGAATCCCACGCTGGCTCTCGCTTCCCGCAACCTCCCTGGTATCACCCTCGTCACCCCCGATGCCGTGACTGTGTACGATGTGCTCAATTGCAAGCAGCTCGTGGTGCTGGAAGGTGCTCTGCCCCATCTGGAAGAGAGACTGAAGTAGTCGCTCGCCTTGAAAGGAATGGACATGGATTACACTAAAATTCTTCTTCGGCCCGTGGTGACCGAAAAGGCCACCGCTCTTCGTGAAGAAGGCGTGTACGCCTTTTTCGTCGATACCAAGGCCAACAAGATCGAGATCGGTAAGGCAGTGGAAGAAGCCTTCAAGGTCAAGGTCACGAATGTCAATGTCATTACGGTCAAGCCGCGCCGTCGCGTGCGTCAGGGCCGCGTGAAGGGTCGCATCCCGGGCTATCGCAAGGCCTATGTCACCCTCGCCGCTGACAACAAAATCGATTTCTTCGAGGGAGTCTAGTCAATGGCTGTTCTGAAGATGAAACCGACCTCGGCTGGACGTCGTTTCCAGACTGTGTCCGACTTCGCTGAGATCACCAGATCTACGCCGGAAAAGTCTCTCACCGAAGGTCTTACCAAGAAGAGCGGCCGCAACAACAACGGCCGCGTTACCAGCCGTCGCCGTGGCGGCGGTCATAAGCGCCTGTATCGCATCATCGACTTCAAGCGCGACAAGATGGGCATTTCCGCCCGCGTCGCCGAAATCGAATACGATCCCAACCGTACCGCCCGCATTGCTCTCTTGAACTATGCCGACGGTGAAAAGCGCTACATTCTCGCCCCCGTGGGCATTCAGCAGGGCGACGTGATTGAAGCCGGCGACAAGGCCGACATCAAGCCCGGCAACGCTCTGGCTCTGAACCGCATCCCCGTGGGCACCAACGTGCACAACATCGAGATGCATCCCGGCCGCGGCGGCCAGATGTGCCGTGCCGCCGGCACCTATGCCCAGCTCGTGGGCAAGGACGGCAAGTACGTCATCCTCCGCCTGCCTTCCGGCGAAGTCCGCAAGGTGCTCGCCACCTGCATCGCCACTGTGGGTCAGGTCGGCAATGTGCAGCATGAAAACATCAGCCTTGGCAAGGCCGGCCGCAACCGCTGGTTGAGCCGTCGTCCCAAGGTCCGCGGCGTCGCGATGAACCCTGTCGACCATCCTCTGGGTGGTGGTGAAGGTCGCAGCTCCGGTGGTCGTCATCCTGTGACTCCCTGGGGCATTCCTACCAAGGGCTACAAGACCCGCGCAAAGAAGAAGCCTTCCGGCCGTCTCATCATCAAGAGCCGCGGTCAGAAGTAAGAGGAGCCGGACATGCCCAGATCTCTTAAAAAAGGTCCCTTTGTGGACGGCAGCCTCATGAAGAAGGTAGACGCGGCCGTTGCCAGCAACGACCACAAGGTCATCAAGACCTGGTCCCGCCGTTCCATGATTCTGCCTGAAATGGTTGGTTTGACGTTCGCCGTGCACAACGGCAAGAAGTTCATCCCGGTCTTCGTGACGGAAAACATGGTCGGTCACAAGATGGGCGAATTCGCGCCCACTCGTACGTTCCACGGCCACGCTGCGGACAAGAAGACGAAAGCGGTCAAAAAATAGCGAGTAACGTTCATGGAATCGAAAGCAATCTGCAAGTTTCAGCGCGTTTCTCCCCGCAAGACCCGTCTGGTTGCCCAGAACATCAAGGGTCTTCCTGTGGAAGATGCCCTGAACCAGCTCAAGTTCACGCCCAACAAGCCTGCCGGTGTTCTTTACGGAGTGGTGCGTTCGGCGCTGGCCAACGCCTCCCAGTTCCCTGGCATTGATGTGGACTCCATGTACGTCAAGGACGTGGTGGTCAACGAAGGCCCCACCTGGAAGCGCTTCATGCCTCGTTCTCAGGGTCGTGCTATGCACATTCGCAAGCGTACCAGCCACATTACCGTAATTCTCGCGGAAGGACAGGAATAGGCTATGGGTCAGAAAGTACATCCTTACGGCTTCCGTTTGGGATATAATAAGAATTGGCAGTCTCGCTGGTTCAGCAAGAAGGAATACGCTTCCTTCGTGTTTGAAGATCACAACATCCGCAAGTACGTGAAGAAGCTTCTTTACAGCGCCGGTGTTGCCAGAATCGAGATCGAACGTTTCGGCGGACGCATCCGCCTCATCCTTTCCACCGCCCGTCCCGGCATCGTCATCGGCCGCAAGGGCGCGGAAATTGAAAAGCTTCGCGCTGACCTCAAGAAGAAGTTCGGCCGTGACTTCACCCTCGAAGTGAACGAAATCCGCCGTCCTGAAATCGAAGCTCAGCTCGTTGCCGAAAACATCGCCATGCAGCTGGAACGCCGCGTCGCCTTCCGCCGCGCCATGAAGCGCACCGTGCAGATGGCCCGCAAGTTCGGCGCCGAAGGCATCAAGATTTCCTGCGCCGGCCGTCTCGCCGGAGCTGAAATCGCCCGTTCCGAATGGTATCGTGACGGCCGCGTGCCGCTTCAGACCCTGCGTGCCGACATCGACTTCGGTTTTGCCGAAGCCCACACCACCTATGGCCTCATTGGCATCAAGGCGTGGGTTTACAAGGGTGAAATCCTTGATAAAGAGGTTGAACAGTAATGCTTGCTCCCAAGAGAATCAAATTCCGCAAGTGGCAGAAAGGCCGCCTGCGTGGCCCGGCCAACCGTGGCGCTACCATCGCGTTTGGTGAAATTGGCCTGAAGGCTGTCGAACATGGCAAGCTTTCCAGTCAGCAGATTGAAGCCGCCCGTATCGCCATGATGCGCCACATCCGCCGCGGCGGCAAAGTCTGGATCAGGGTGTTCCCCGATCATCCCGTGACCGCCAAGCCTCTGGCCACTCGTCAGGGTAGCGGTAAGGGTGCCCCTGTGGGCTGGTGCGCACCGGTCAAGCCCGGCCGCGTGCTGTATGAAATCAAGGGTGTTGACCTTGAACTTGCCAAGCGCGCTCTGACGCTGGCCAGCCACAAGCTGCCCGTGAAGACCGTGATCGTGGTGAGAGAGGGGGCCTTCGAATGAAAATGAAGGAATTGCGCGAAATGAGCGTCGAGCAGCTCCAGGCGAAGCTGACTGAACTGCGTCAGGAACTTTTCAACCTGCGCTTCCAGCATGCCACTGCTCAGTTGGAAAAGACGGCGTCCATTCCGGCCACCAAGAAAGATATTGCCCGTGTGCTGACGGCTCTGGCCGCGGCCGCGAAGAACTAGGAGCGGATATGAACAGCGCAATCGAACAGCGCAACGGCAGAACGCTCGTCGGTACTGTCATCAGCGACAAGTGCGACAAGACCATTGTCGTTCTCGTTGAAACCCTGGTGCAGCATCCGCTTCTCAAGAAGTACATTCGTCGGCGCAAGAAGTTCACCGCCCACGATCCTATGAATGAGTGCGGCATCGGCGACAAGGTCAAGATTGTGGAATACCGGCCCATGAGCCGGAACAAGCGCTGGCACCTGGTGTCCGTGCTTGAAAAGGCCGTCTAGTCCCATTCGGGCTGACTAAAAGGAAACACTATGATCCAGGTAGAATCCAGACTCCAGGTGGCCGACAACTCCGGCGCCAAGGAAGTGGCCTGCATCAAGGTGCTGGGCGGCTCTCACCGTCGCTATGCCACGGTGGGCGATATCATCATGGTGTCCGTGAAGGACGCCATCCCCCACGCCAAGGTGAAGAAGGGCGATGTCATGGAAGCCGTGGTCGTGCGTACCGCCAAGGAAGTGCGCCGCGCCGACGGTTCCTACATCAAGTTCGATACGAACGCCGCCGTGCTTCTGACCAAGCAGGGTGAACCTGTGGGTACCCGTATCTTCGGACCCGTTGCCCGCGAACTTCGCGCCCGCAACTTCATGAAGATCGTGTCCCTTGCCCCTGAAGTGCTGTAGGAGCCAAGGCTATGAAACAGTTTCGTATTCATAAAGACGACAAGGTGATGGTGATCGCCGGCAAGGACGAAGGCAAGATCGGCAAGGTTCTGAAGGTCCTGCGCAAGTCCGACCGCATTCTGGTTGAGAAGGTGAACGTTGTGAAGCGCAACGTGCGCCCCAACCCCTACAAGCGCGAAGCCGGCGGTATCGTTGAAAAGGAAATGCCTATCCACGTCTCCAACCTGATGGTGGTTTGCCCGCACTGCGCAAAGCCCACCCGCGTTGGTTATCGGGTGACCGAAGACGGGAAGAAAGTCCGTTTCTGCAAGAAGTGCAACGAAACCCTCTAGAAGGTGAACGACGATGACCCGTCTGGAAACGATATACCGTGAGAAGGTGGTCCCGGCATTGCAGAAGGAGTTCGCTTACAAGTCTCCTATGCAGATCCCTGGGATCGAGAAGATCTCCCTGAATATCGGTCTTGGTTCTGCCAACCAGAACCAGAAGCTGATCGACGACTGCGTGGCCGATCTGACCGCCATTGCCGGTCAGAAGGCCGTAGTCACCCGCGCCAAGAAGTCCATTGCCGCGTTCAAGCTGCGTGAAGGCATGCCCATCGGCGTGCGCGTCACCCTGCGCAAGGACGCCATGTGGGACTTCCTTGACAAACTCATGAACTTCGCCATGCCCCGCGTCCGCGACTTCCGCGGCATCCCGGATCGTGGCTTCGATGGTCGTGGCAACTTCACCCTCGGTATCAAGGAACACACCATTTTCCCCGAAATGGAATCCGACCGTGTGGAAAACCCCGTGGGTATGAACATCACCATCGTGACCTCCGCAACCACGGACAAGGAAAGCAAGCTGATGCTCGAACAGCTCGGCATGCCTTTCCGCAAGTAAGGAGTGAGCAATGGCTCGTACTGCTCTTAAAGTAAAAGCCGCCCGCAAGCCCAAGTTTGCTGTTCGCGCTTACAATCGCTGCCCTGTGTGCGGTCGTCCCCATGCTTTCATGCGTCAGTTCGGCCTGTGCCGTATCTGCTTCCGCAAAAAGGCGCTGAACGGCGAACTGCCCGGCGTCCGCAAATCCAGCTGGTAATTCCGGCTAACTTTCAGGAGATATACCATGTTGACCGATCCCATTGCCGATATGCTTACGCGTATCCGCAACGCACACCTGGCCCTTCACAAGGAAGTAAGTGTGCCGCGCTCGAAGATGAAGGAAGCCATGGCGTCCATCCTCAAGCAGGAAGGCTATGTGGAAGATGTTACCGTCGATGACCGTAACATCACCATTGCGCTGAAGTATGTGAAGGGGCGTCCGGCCATAACGGGCCTCAAGCGTATCAGCAAGCCTGGTCGCCGTGTCTATGTGGGCGCTCATCAGATTCCCCGCGTTCAGAATGGTCTTGGCATCTGCATTCTGTCCACCTCTCGTGGCGTTCTGGACGGCATGACCGCCCATGCGGACAAGACTGGCGGCGAACTTCTTTGCGAAGTCTGGTGATCGCGGCTTAACCGCCGTTGACCTTCAGCCAAGGTAGAAAACATATGTCGAGAATAGGTAAACAGCCCATCGAACTTCCCAAGGGCGTGGAAGTTAAGTTGGGTGAAGATATGGTCGAAGTGAAAGGCCCCAAGGGGACCCTGCAGACTCCGATTTGCAGCCTGCTGAACTACGAAATCGCCGATGGTCACCTTACCATCACCCGCAAGGACGACACCCGCGAGAGCAACGCTCAGCACGGCCTGCGCCGTACCCTCATCGCCAACTGCGTGGAGGGCGTGAGCAAGGGTTTCTCCAAGACTCTCGAAGTCGTCGGCGTGGGCTTCAAGGTGGCCGTGAAGGGCAACATCATTGACCTTTCCGTCGGTTACTCCCACCCCGTGCTGCTTGAGCTTCCCAAGGGTCTGGAAGCCAAGGCGGAGGGCACCAAGCTTACCATTTCCGGTATTGACAAGGAACTGGTGGGCGAATTTGCCGCCCGCGTCCGCCGTGTGCGCGAGCCCGAACCCTACAAGGGCAAGGGCATCAAGTATGAAAACGAAATCATCCGTCGCAAGGCCGGCAAGTCCGGCGGCAAGGGCAAATAGGGGTAACGGACATGATTCTTTCTAAGAATGAAAGCCGGAAGCGCCGCAAGGTGCATATCCGGAAGAAGATTTCCGGCACGGTCGAAAGACCTCGTCTGGTTGTGTACCGTTCCAACCTGCATATCTACGCCCAGGTTGTGGATGATGCCTCCGGCAACACGCTGGTAGCCACCTCCACCCTCGCCCTGTCCAAGGGCGGCGAGAAGGCTTCCTGCAACAAGGCCGGCGCAGAACGCGTGGGCAAGGAAATTGCCCGCCTGGCCCTGGAGAAGGACATCCACAAGGTTGTCTTCGATCGTAACGGCTATCTGTATCACGGTCGCGTGAAGGCTGTGGCCGAAGGCGCCCGTGAAGGCGGCCTCGAATTCTAGTGGTCCGCAAGGACAACAAGAGCAGGATAAATATGGAACAGCAGCAGCAAACGCAGCAGGATTCCGGCTACATTGAAAAGATCGTTAGTCTGAACCGTGTTGCCAAGGTCGTGAAGGGTGGCCGTCGTTTCAGCTTCAGCGCCCTCATCGTCGTTGGCGACGGCAAGGGCAATGTGGGCTACGGCCTCGGCAAGGCTCAGGAAGTTCCTGAAGCCCTCCGCAAGGCCACCGAACGCGCCCGCAAGTCCATGGTTCGGGTTCCCCTGGTGGAAGGCACTCTTCCTTATGAAGTGCTCGGCCGCTTCGGTGCCGGTCGCGTGATTCTGAAGCCCGCCTCCCGCGGTACCGGCATCATCGCCGGCGGCGCCGTGCGCGCCGTCATGGAAGCCGCCGGTGTCACCGACGTGCTCGCCAAGGCTATCGGTACCAACAACCCGCACAACGTTCTTCGCGCCGCCGTCGCCGGACTCAGCTCCCTGCGCAGCGCCGAGGAAGTTTCCGAAGTGCGCGGCAAGAAACTGGAAGCCCCCCGCAAGTAGGGTCATAAGGTAGAGTACCATGTCTGAAATCAAGGTGAAGCTCATCAAAAGCCGCATCGGCACGACCCCTGCCCAGAAGAAGGTTCTGGACGCCATGGGCCTGCGCCGTCGTGAGATGGTAAAAACCCTTAAGGATAACGCCGCCACCCGCGGCATGATCGCCAGCGTGTCCCACCTGGTTGAGGTCATTGCATAATGAGACTTAACGATCTGTATCCTTTCCCTGAAGAACGCAAGAGCCGCAAGCGCGTCGGCCGCGGTGCCGGTTCCGGCCTCGGCGGCACTTCCGGCAAGGGCCACAAGGGCCAGAACGCCCGTTCCGGCGGCGGTGTCCGTCCCGGTTTTGAAGGCGGTCAGATGCCCCTGCAGCGCCGTCTGCCCAAGCGTGGCTTCAAGAACTATCTGTTCAAGGTGACCTACGAAGTCATTAACCTCGATCGTCTGCTGGCGGCCTTCCCCGATCAGAAGGAAATCACGCTGGAAGACATCTACAGCCGCGGTCTCGTCAAGAGCGCCCTCGTGAAGATCCTGGGCGAAGGCGAAGTGACCCGCCCCGTCAGCATCGAAGCCTTCCGCTTCAGCCAGTCTGCCAAGGACAAGATTCTTGCCGCCGGCGGCGAAGTGAAGGAACTTCTCGCCGACGCTGAAGAACCCGCTACCTCCGAGGAATAAGACGTGGCGAACGGCGTGGACAAAATGGCGCAAATGCCTGAGCTGCGTAAAAAGCTGGCATGGACCCTTTTCATCCTGTGCATGTACAGGGTGGGGGTCCATGTTCCGGTGCCTGGCATTGATGCCGGCGCGCTGTCTCACTTTTTCGCCAGTATGCAGGGTTCGGTCTTTGCTCTGCTCGACATGTTCTCCGGCGGCGGCCTCAGAAACGTTTCTGTGTTCGCTCTCGGCATCATGCCTTACATTTCGGCGTCCATCATTCTGCAGCTTCTGCAGGTGGTGAGCCCCGACATCAAGCGCATGGCCAAGGAAGAAGGGCAGGCCGGCAGACGCAAGATCACGCAGTACACGCGATATCTCACTGTCGCGATCACCCTTATACAGGGCTTCGGCATTGCCGCCCTTCTGGAAGGCATGGTCAGCCCTGAAAATGCTCCCGTCGTCATGAATCCCGGCTGGGAATTCCGTCTGGTGACCATCGTCACTCTGACGGCAGGTACCATCCTCATCATGTGGCTTGGCGAGCAGATTACCGCCAAAGGCATTGGAAACGGCATATCGCTCATCATCTTCTCCGGTATCGTGGTCGGCATTCCGAGCGCGCTCATGCGCTCCTATCAGCTGATCAAGGCCGGCGACATGAATGTGCTGTTCGCCATTTTCATTGTCATCATGATGCTGGCCGTCACCGTGGGCATTGTGTTCGTTGAGCGCGCTCAGCGCAGAATACCCATTCAGTACGCCAAGCGTCAGATCGGCCGCAAGATGTACGGCGGACAGACCACGCATCTGCCCCTGCGCATCAACACCGCCGGCGTGATTCCCCCCATCTTCGCCCAGAGCCTTCTGCTCTTCCCGGCGACCGTGGCGGGCTTTTCCACCGCCGAATGGCTGCAGACCGTGGTGTCGTGGTTTCAGCCCACGTCCATCGTGTACAACGTCATCTTCATTGCGCTGATCTTCTTCTTCTGCTTCTTCTATACCGCGATCATCTTCGATCCGAAGGACATCGCGGAGAACCTGAAGAAGGCAGGTGGGTTCGTGCCCGGCATTCGTCCCGGTGACAAGACCCGCGAATACATCGACAACGTGCTTACTCGTCTTACCTTGTGGGGCGGCATCTACATTTCCATCATCTCCGTGCTGCCCATGCTGCTGATCGCTCAGTTCAACGTGCCGTTCTACTTCGGCGGAACCAGTCTTCTGATTCTCGTCGGCGTGGCCATCGACTTCATGAGCCAGGTGGAATCCCACCTCATCTCCCAGCAGTATGAAGGCCTCATGAGCAAAGCAAGAAAGGGATAGGCATGAAAAAGTTTCGGGGCATTTTTATCAAGAATGAGCATGAGATCGAACTCATGCGCGTGGCCAACGGCATGACGGCGACCATTCTTGACGAACTGGTGGCCAACGTGCGTCCCGGCGTTCCCACCATATTTTTCGACGAACTGGCCCGCAAGATGTGCCGCGACATGGGCGTTGTGCCCAACTTCCTCAACTACTGCGGCTATCCTTTTGCGCTGTGCTGTTCCGTCAACGAGACCATCATTCACGGTTTTCCTTCAAAGGACATCATTTTGAAGGAAGGGGACATTGTCAGTTTTGACATGGGCGTGAATTACAAAGGTTTCAACGGGGACTCCGCCCGCACCGCGTTCTGCGGCGAGGTGTCGGAGGAAGCCAGGCATCTTTCCGACGTGACGAAGCGCTGCCTCGAACTCGGAATTGCCGAGGCGCATCCCGGCAACAATCTCTATGCGATTTCGGCGGCGGTGCAGCGTCATGCCGAAATGGAAGGGCTCCATGTGATCCGTGATTTCGTCGGGCATGGCATCGGCGCCAGCCTTCACGAAAAGCCGGAAGTGCCGAACTTCGTGCCACGCGGCGGCATGGTGGACGGCGTTCCGGGCGGAACTCCGCTGAAACCTGGCATGGTTTTGGCCATCGAGCCCATGTTGGCAATCGGCACCCATGAGGTGGAAATCATGTCCGATGGCTGGACGACGAAGATGAAGGATCGGAGTCTGTCCGCCCATTGGGAACACACGGTGGTCATCCGGCAGGACGGAGCGGAAATACTCAGTCTGGCCGAGAACTACCGGCCGTGATTTTCGCGTCGTGAAACACTGTCCTTGACAGGGTGATGATAACAAGATAAGAGAAACGGTTCCAGGCGATTTTTTCGCCACAATCGTGTATCTAAAAGTAACTAACGGAGTGAGCGATGAAAGTCAGGCCGTCCGTCAAAAAAATCTGCCCTAAGTGCAAGGTTATCCGGCGCAAGGGTGTTTTGAGAGTGATCTGCGAAAACCCCCGGCATAAACAGCGCCAGGGCTAACCTTGCAGGAGTCTTAACGTGGCCAGAATTGCAGGCATTGAACTGCCCCGTGGTAAAAGAGCGGATATCGCACTTACCTATATTTATGGCATCGGCCGGGCTACTGCCCTGGAAATCCTTGCTGCTTCCGGCGTCGACTGGAACCGCAGCATCGACGATCTGAGCGCCGATGAAGTGAACGAAGTCCGTAAGGAAATCGAAACGAACCACAAGGTGGAAGGCGACCTCCGCCGTGAAGTGGCTTCGAATATCAAGCGTCTGATGGATATTGGCTGCTACCGTGGCCTGCGCCACCGCCGTGGTCTGCCCGTCCATGGTCAGCGTACTCACACGAACGCTCGTACCCGCAAGGGTCCGCGTCGTGGCAATGTGGGTAAAAAGAAGTAGGAAGCTGTATCTGATGCAGCCCATCTTCGGCTGATCGAGACACCATAGCTCCAAGGAAGTGCAAGATGGCAAGAGCCAAACGTGCAGTCAAAAAGAAGGAAAAGAAGAATATTCCGCTGGGCATAGCCCACATTGCGGCTTCTTTCAATAATACTATTGTTACCTTCACCGATACTCGCGGCAACACCGTGAGCTGGTCCTCCGCCGGCCAGAGCGGATTCAAGGGTTCCCGCAAGTCCACTCCTTTCGCGGCTCAGGTCGCGGCTGAAAACGCCGCCCGTCGCGCTCAGGACAATGGCATGCGTACTGTGGGTGTGTATGTGAAGGGTCCCGGCGCCGGCCGTGAATCCGCTCTGCGCGCTATCAACGCCGCCGGTTTCAAGGTTGCGTTCATTCGTGACGTGACTCCCATTCCCCACAACGGTTGCCGTCCTCCCAAGCGGCGCCGCGTCTAACGCCTTGAAGACAAGGAGAACTAGCCTTGGCAAAATATAATGACGCCAAATGCCGGCTTTGCCGTCGTGAAGGCACCAAGCTGTTTCTGAAGGGCGACCGTTGCTTCACTGACAAGTGCGCTCAGGACCGCCGCCCCTACGCTCCCGGCCAGCACGGCCGCGCCCGCAAGAAGCTCAGCGAATATGCTGTGCAGCTGCGTGAAAAGATGAAGGTCCGTCGTATTTACGGCGTGCTGGAAAAGCAGTTCCATGGTTATTTTGAAGACGCCGAAATGGCCAAGGGCGTGACGGGCGCCAACCTGCTCGTCATCCTCGAACGCCGTCTCGACAACGTCGTGTACCGCATGGGCTTCGCCAACTCCCGCAGCCAGGCCCGTCAGCTGGTCCGTCACGGCATCTTCACCCTCAACGGCCACAAGGTGACCATTCCGTCCCTGCAGGTCCGCGTGGGCGATGAAATCGCCGTTCCGGAAAAGAACCGCAACATCCCCGTGATCGCCGCCGCTCAGGACGTGCTCGCCCGCCGCGGCTGCCCCGCCTGGGTGGAAGTTGACGGCGCGTCCTTCAAGGGTGTTATCAAGGCCCTTCCCCAGCGCGACGATATTCAGACTCCCATCGAAGAATCCCTTATCGTCGAACTTTACTCGAAATAAGCAGGAACTCCCATGCTCAGCAAACAAGCCAACAGGCTCATCAACGCCCGCAACTGGGCGGTGCTCGTCAAGCCCGAACAGATCGTCCGCGAGAACGACCCTGCCGACACCATGTACGGCAAGTTCGTGTGCGAACCTCTGGAACGCGGTTACGGCACCACCATCGGCAATGCGTTGCGCAGAGTGCTTTTGGCATCCCTTCAGGGCGCAGCGTTTGTGTCCGTCAAAATTGCGGGCGTACAGCATGAGTTTACCACCATCCCCGGCGTGCTTGAAGATGTGACGGACATCATCCTGAACATCAAGCAGGTCCGTCTCGCGATGGATACAGACGTTCCTCAGACGGTCACTCTCAACGTGAACAAGAAGGGCGAGGTGACCGCCGGCGACATTCAGGGCAACCAGCACGTGACCGTGCTCAACCCTGAACTGCACATTGCCACGCTGACCGAAGACGTGGAATTCAATCTTGAATTCGAGGTCCGCATGGGCAAGGGCTACGTCCCCGCCGACATGCACGAAGGCCTCTCCGATGAAATCGGCATCATCAAGCTTGATTCCAGCTTCTCTCCCGTGCGCAAGGTCGCCTATACCATCGAAGCCGCCCGCGTGGGCCAGATGACCAACTACGACAAGTTGATCCTCGAAGTCTGGACGGACGGCTCCGTGACCCCTGAAGACGCCATTGCCTACAGCGCGAAGATCATCAAGGATCAGATTTCCGTGTTCATCAACTTCGACGAGCACATTTCTGACGAGAGCGGTCTCGGCGCCTGCGACAACGGGGAATTCAACGAAAATCTCTTCAAGAGCATCGACGATCTTGAGCTTTCCGTGCGCGCCACCAACTGCCTTCGCAGCGCCAACATCGCGCTGGTGGGCGAACTGGTGCAGCGTTCCGAAAACGAAATGCTCAAGACCAAGAACTTCGGCAAGAAGTCCTTGGACGAAATCAAGAACGTGCTTCTCGACATGGGTCTTGACTTCGGCATGAAGGTCGACTCCTTCGATAAGAAATACCAGGAATGGAAGAGGAAGCAGCACCATGAGGCATAGCAACTCTGGTAAGAAACTGAGCAGAAATCCTTCGCATCGCAAGGCTCTGCTTCGCAATATGTCCAAGGCCCTGCTTACGCACGGCCGGATTCGTACCACCGAGATCAAGGCCAAGGAGCTGCGCGGCGTGGTCGAATCTCTCATCACTCTTGCTCGTCGCAACGACGTGGCCGCCCGTCGTCTCGCTTACCGCGAACTGGGCAGCCATCAGCTCGTGCAGAAGCTGTTTGACGAAATCGCTCCCCGCTTTGCCGGCATCCCCGGCGGCTACACCCGCGTGGTGAAGCTGGCCATGCCCCGCCGCGGCGACTGCGCCCCGATGGCCATCATCGAACTGACCAAGCAGGCTGCCGACGCCCCTGCCGAAGCTCAGGCGTAAGCGTTTTCTGCATTGCGCATAGAGGGAACCACATTTGTGGTTCCCTTTTTTGTTAATCGGCTCCGCGTCGCACCAGGAACGGCTGCGACGCGTGCTTGTTGCTGGGCCCCGGCGGTCCTTGGAAACGCCTTGCGCCCTGTTGTCGTGTCGGGAAGGCCCGGGATTTTCCTTTGCAGCCTGCAAACGGAGCGCGCGGAGGCAGATGCCGCACGCCCGCAGCGGAATCTTTGCAAGGGGCAGAGCCATTGACGGAATGGCCGGTGAACAGCGGGCGTTGCCGCCGCTCTGCGGAACAGCCGCAGCCGGACCGCAGAAAAAGCATATCCTCCAGCCCTCGAAGAGCTGCGTTCCACCAGAAATCCTCATCAGGCAATCTGCAACATGATGCGCAATCATCATTTTTCAGAACAGATTTCGCGCAACAGCGCTCGGTTGCCGGTCTGAAACGTGCGGCCGTTGGGGGAGGCGAACATCAGGTCGCAGACGGTGCCCCGCGGTCAGTCTGCCGGGCAACACTGGGCCATCAGTCCGCAGGCGCACGGTCGGCGGAATCGGTGTGCCTTCCGACGCCCGCTGTCCGGTGTGAAAATTCGGAACGCCGGGGGGCGGCGGCTCCCGGCAGAGGCATGCCTGCCGGATGACCGGGGGGCTTGCCGCCAGCAAACGGAGCGTGGAGGCTGCACGTTGACTCGGTCTCGCGGATTTCTGGCGCATGCGCCGACGTCAGTATTCCCTCGTCTTCTCCCTTCCCTCTCCATTCTACTCAAGAGCCCGACGCCTGCAGCTCTCGACGCGCTCTTCCGCAGGTTCGACCCGGCGTCCGTCAGTCTGCCCCTTCGTCCGCGACTGCCCAGGCTTTGGGGACTGGTGCGCCAGTGTGTTGCACTTTCGTACTTTCCGCTGTGGTTCGTCCCGGCTGCCTGCGTACAAAGCAGGTCGGATTCCGGAATCATCGGCAAGATTTCGCTAGCATTCGCGGCTGCTGCGTCTACGTCTTTGCCTGCGGCGTGTGTCCCATGTTTCCGCGTTCAGATCGGATTCCGGAAACAGGGGCAGGGAGTCCGGATCTCTGCCTCCGTGCGCGATGCGCCTGTCAGGGAACAGGGGCGGAGTCGCGGCGAGAGTCCCGTCTGCAAATATCAATGCGGGGCGTCGGGCAGGGCGCCTGTCCCTGCCGATTGCGGCGAAATCGTTTTCCGTGCTACTTTTCGAATTACGCATCTGCATGCTCTTGATGACTTCCCATTTGAGGCGCGCGTCTGTGCGCTTTCGACGGCGCGCCGGAAGCGCTTCGTCCGGCAATTCCGTGACAGTCCGGCGACCTGGATGCTTGCGCAGCGGAACGTTTACGGCTACTTATAGGCGCGGGAGCCTTGCGCTCCCTGAAGCGTTTCCCCCGGGAAACGCCGTCAGAAAAAATGCCTTCAACCTCGGTGGATGGTTATGAATCTGAGAAAACATGTTTTTCTGGCTATGGCGCTTGCCGTTCTGCTCTTTCCCTGTTCCGTGTTTGCCGCACAGGCGCAGAAGCAGGCCGCCGCACCGCAGCCCGAAGCCGTTCAGGCCAATACGGCGGCGCTGAACGAATTTCAGCCCGACGACTCCTTCCGCAAGGATCGTCATCTCCTTGATCGTCTGCAGTACGACGCGTTTCGTTACATATGGGATCACACGTTCCCGGAATCCGGCCTGGCCTATGAGGACAGCCGCAACAAGGAAACCGGACAGGCCACCATCGGCGGTTCGGGCTTCGGCGTGGCGGCCATTGTCGTGGCTGCGGAACGCGGCTGGATCTCCCATCAGGACGCGCTGGATCGCGTGCTCAAAATAGCCACGTTCCTGCGCGACAAGACGGACAGAAAGAATCTGCACGGCGCCTTCCCGCACTGGCTGGACGGCCGTACGGGCAAGACGATTTCCTTCGGCGAGCAGGACAACGGCGCCGATCTGGTGGAAACGGCCTTCATGATGCAGGGACTGCTCATTGCCCGCGCCTATTTTACGGCGGACACGGAGCAGGAAAAGGCCCTGCGCGACTGCATTACCGAACTGTGGCACGACGTGGACTGGCACTGGTTCACGAAGTCGGAAAACAACGGCCTGTACTGGCACTGGAGCCCCACCGCCGATTTCGGCATGGGCATGAAGATTTCCGGGTTCAACGAAGCCATGGTGGCCTATGTGCTGGCGCTCGGTTCGCCGACGCATCCCATTTCCCGCGAGGCGGCCAAGTTCTGGTACTCCACGGAGGAATATCAGCCGAAAACCGGCAACGGCTACACCATTGAGGCGGCCAACGCCTACGGCGGCTGCATGTTCCTGTCGCACTATTCCTTCATCGGTCTGGATCCCCGCCGCATGGCCGACGAACACGTGCGTCGCGGCTACATGGTGCGCAACATTACGCACACGCTCATGAACCGCGCCTACGCGCTGGAATCCGCGCCGGCCGAGCATCAGTTCAGCGAAGGTTTCTGGGGCCTGACCGCCTGCGACGTGAAGGGCGGCTATCGCTACCAGTCCGCTTACAACGAGATTGGCACGGTGGCTCCCACGGCCGCGCTTTCCTCCATGCCGTACACGCCGGAATATTCCATGCGCGTGCTGTGGAACATTTACGACAACTACAAGGACAAGATGTGGGGCCCCTACGGCCCCTATGACGCCTTCAGCCTGAAGGACGCCTGGTTCGACAACAGCTATCTTGCCATTGACCAGCTTCCCATCGTGAGCATGGTGGAAAACTACCGCAGCGGTCTGCTCTGGTCGTTGTTCATGAACATTCCCGAGGTGCAGGAAGGTCTGGCCCGCATGGGTGTGCAGCCCCTGCCCGCGGTCAACGGCTTCCCGCAGGTGGTGGTGCCGCTGAAGAAGACGGAATCCGGCTACGAACTGGACGCGCTTGATCTGCGCCGTCATCCCGACACCGGACTTTATACCGTGCCCTACAGCTGCGAGAAGGACGGCATGGTCTTCTTCACGCTGGAAGACGCGTCGGGCAAGGTCGTCAAACGTTTTACCCGTGAAGGCCGCAAGGGTCCCAACCTGCTGGAATTTCCCCAGTTTATGCCTGCAACGCAGGAAAAGTATCAGCTCATCATGCACATCGGCGATCTGACCGCAGGACTGCCCATCCGTATGAACTGATCCGACGTGCGGCTCAGGCCCGCATGCGCAACGTTCTGCCGCCTCTGTCCGGAGATTCCGGGCCGGGGCGGCTTTTTTGTCCGGAACGAAACAGGGGTGGAAGCCTGACGCGCGTTCGGCAGGAGCAGGGCGATGTCCTCATGCGGCACGGCCGGAAAATTTCGGGCATGGCGGAAGGCGCTGCTTCATGGATGGCCGGGGATCGCCGCGCCGACGCCGCAACAGGCAGGCTGCCTGCTGGAGGCAGAACATGGAAAGAGCAGCCTCGCGAGTCGCTTTGTGTCTTTTCGGTTTTGTGACGGCATCACCGTTATTTGATGCGCATTTGTTCCATTTTCAGGTGCAGATAGAGAGTGTGGAATATATCTCATTGAAATAAAGCTATATTTTTACTGGCATGCTTCTTGCAATACATGTGACAAACAGTCATTGCAAAGGAGCAGTCATATGGAACGCAGCCAAGCTACGAAGCTGATAAAGGAAGCCAAACTCAGCAAGCATCTTTCCTGGGAAGAAATTGCCACTCATGTGGGCGGACATCCGGTATGGGTTACTTCCGCGCTGCTGGGGCAGAACAGCATGACGGCGGAACAGGCGGCAAAGGCCGTGGAGATTCTGGGACTTCCTGCGGAAGTGGCGGAAGCCCTGCAGGAGTGCCCCATGAAGGGAACGGACACCATCGTGCCCACCGATCCGCTCATCTACCGCTTCTATGAAATCATGCAGGTGTACGGCGGAACCATCAAGGAAGTCATTCATGAGAAGTTCGGCGACGGCATCATGAGCGCCATCGACTTCACCATGGACATCCAGAAGGAAGAAAATCCCCACGGCGACCGCGTAGTGGTGACGCTGAACGGCAAGTTCCTTCCCTACAAGAAGTGGTAATCGTTCGGCAGGAATCGTTTCACTATGTTTTACCTTCAAGGATATCATTATGTCTCAGCATCATGCCGGGCCGGCCAGTCTGGCCGATCCGTTCAGCTCCACCACTCGACTGGCCCATGATCATGCGGCCGTGTCCCCTTCGTCCCCCGTCGACGGCGAATCCGCCATGCTGCGCGCCGTGGAATCCTCCGTGGTCCGCAAGATATTCGGCGGCAACGACGTCAGCCGACGCTCATTCATGAAAATGCTCGGGGCGTCTTCGGCCATGGCCGTCATCAGCAGCATTTTTCCTCTGGACGCCGCCAAGGCCATGGCTCTTGATGCCATAGGCCCCATTGAAAAGAAGGATGTGAAGATAGGCTTCATGCCGCTCACCTGCGGCACGCCCATTGTTATGGCGCATCCCATGGGATTTTATAAGAAATATGGCCTTACGGAAGCGCAGCCCTACAAGGCTTCCGGCTGGGCCATGATACGCGACTGGGCGGTTTCCGGTCAGACGGACTATACCCAGATGCTCGCCCCCATGCCCATTGCCATGACGCTCGGCCTGGGCTCGCCCAAAATGCCTTTCCTCACTCCCGCTCTGGAAAACGTGAACGGACAGGCCATTACCCTGCGCATGGATCACAAGGGCGTGAAGTCCGCCAAGGACATGAAGGGCTTCGTGTTTGCCGTTCCCTTCGACTATTCCATGCACAATCTGCTGCTTCGCTACTATCTGGCCGAAGGCGGCGTGAACCCCGACACGGAAGTGCAGATCCGCATTCTGCCTCCGCCGGAAATGGTGGCCAACCTCAAGGCGGGCAACATCGACGGATTCCTGTCCCCCGATCCGTTCAATCAGCGTGCCGTGTACGAGAAGGCCGGCTACATCTTCATGCTGACCCGCGACATCTGGCCCGGGCACCCCTGCTGCGCCTTCACCTCTTCCAAAAAGTTCGCGGAAGAGGCGCCCAATACGTTCAAGGCCATTTTCCGCGCCATCATCGACGCCACCATGTTCAGTTCCGATCCGGCCAACCGCAAGGACATCGCCAAGGCCATCGCTCCCCGCAACTATCTCAATCAGCCCGTGGAAGTGGTGGAACAGGTGCTTACCGGCGAGTTTCCCGACGGTCTCGGCAACATGTGTCACGTGCCCGAGCGCATCAATTTCGATCCCTTCCCGTGGGATTCCATGGCCGTGTGGATACTCAGTCAGCTCAAGCGCTGGGGCTACCTCAAGGGCGACGTGGACTATCGCGGCATAGCCGAACAGGTCTTCCTTGCCGCGGACTGCGCTTCGGTCATGAAGGAAATGGGATTCACGCCCCCGACCTCGGCGTACAAGAAGCACGTCGTCATGGGCAAGGTGTTTGATCCCGACAAACCGGAAGAATACATCAAGAGCTTTGCCATCAGAAAGGCATAGTCTGTTTTCCCGACGGCCGGCGAGAGGCCGTTGTCCAAAGCACGGGGACAGAGGCCGGAATGATCGTCATGCCGGCTTCTGTCCCGCATCTTTTTTTCGGATACGCTCATGAACAGTAAATCCCTTTTTCTCTGTCTGCTGCTTGCCGCCGTTTTCCTTGCGCTGTGGCAGCTTCTGGCCCAGGGCACGGAAATGCCCACTCCCGGCGAGGTGGCGTCGGTGTCTCTGGAGTTTCTCAGCGATCCCTTCTACGACGCGGGCCCCAACGACAAGGGAATAGCCATTCTTGTGGGCTACAGTCTTCTCCGTCTGATTTCGGGCTTTGTGCTGGCAAGCGTGGTGGCCGTCATTCTGGGCGTGATTCTCGGCCGCAGTCAGATCCTGTTTGCCGCCGCCAATCCGTACATTCAGATTCTGCGCTCCATTTCGCCCATCGCGTGGATGCCGTTGCTTCTGTATTCCGTCAGAGACAGCGAAATGACGGCCTTTTTCGTCATTTTCATGGCCAGTTTGTGGCCCACGCTGGCCAACACGGCCTTCGGCGTGGGCAACATCCGCAAGGAATATCTCAACGTGGCGTCCATCCTGCAGATGCGGCCCTCGGAAAAGTTCTTCAAGGTCATTCTTCCCGCGGCCGGTCCCGCCATCGTTGCCGGACTGAAGATATCCATGGGCAGCGCGTGGGTCGCGCTCATTCCCGCCGAGGCTCTGCTCGGTTCCCTGGGACTGGGCTATTTCGTGTGGAACGAATGGAACAACCTGTCTCTGCCGAGCGTCATTTTCGCCATTCTCACCATCGGCGTCGTCGGCGTGATCGTGGACTGGCTGTTCACCAGACTCGCCAGACGCCTGGCCTACACGGACTGATTTCTTACCGTCAAAGGAGACATCATGACACCTCTTCTTGAAGTGGACCGGGTAAGCAAGACGTACAACGTTCCCGGCATGAAAGAACCCTACTGCGTGTTTCGCGACATTTCCCTGCAGATACGGGAAGGGGAATTCGTTTCCGTCATCGGGCATTCCGGCTGCGGCAAGTCCACCCTGCTCAACATCATTGCCGGCATCGACCAGGCCGATGAAGGCGTCATTCTTCTGAAGGGCAGGGAGGTGAGCAGTCCCGGACTCGACCGTATGGTGGTGTTCCAGAACTTTGCGCTCATGCCGTGGATGACCGTGTATCAGAACGTGCGCCTTGCCGTGCAGGCCGCGTATCCGCACTGGAGCCGCAGCAAGATTCACGAACGCGTGTCGCATTATCTGGAGCTCGTCAATCTGAAGGGCGCGGAGGGCAAGTATCCGTCGGCGCTCTCCGGCGGCATGAAGCAGCGCTGCGGCCTTGCCCGGGCTTTTGCCGTGCAGCCTCCCATGATGCTGCTGGACGAACCCTTTGCCCAGATCGACGCCTTGACGCGCGGCACCATTCAGGATGAGCTCATACGGATGTGGAACGATACGGGCGTGACCATCTTCATGGTGACGCACGACGTGGACGAAGCCATACTGCTTTCGGACCGCATTCTGCTCATGAGCGCCGGGCCGTTCGCGGAAATCAGAGAGGTGGTTCCCATCGAGATTCCGCGGCCGAGAACCAGGGCGTCCATCATCGAGCATCCCGACTATTACAAGCTGCGCAACCGGATCATTCAGTTTCTCAGTGAGAAGGGAGCCTCGCAGGCTGCATAGCTTTGATGCAGGATTCCCGGAATCGGACATGGCGTGCCGACGGCATGCGTCTTTGAGGCGCGCCGTCGGTGTGCTTTTTTTTGGGGGGGGAGGAAAAGGCCTCGCCGGGGAATCCGGCAGGGAAGAAGCTTTGAAGCGCGGAAGCGGAAAGCTCCCGGAGATACTGAAAAAGCATAAGAAAAAAGGCTTATGAGAATGTCTCATAAGCCTTTGCTCTCAAATGGTGCGCCCGGAGGGATTCGAACTCCCGACCTACAGGTTCGTAGCCTGTTGCTCTATCCAGCTGAGCTACGAGCGCTTGGTGAAAAAGGACATTAGTCGCGCTTCGGAAAAACGTCAAGCATTTTTTTGCCTTTTCCGAAGAAAAAGGCTTGCCTTTGCGGCAAGCCTTCCGACTGTCATGGTGTGGTGCGCCCGGAGAGATTCGAACTCCCGACCCACAGGTTCGTAGCCTGTTGCTCTATCCAGCTGAGCCACGAGCGCCCGACAACCGCCAACATAGGCAAAACGCCGGTGGTCGTCAAGCGTTTTTTTCTCATGCTCGTATTTTTTTCGTCAGAGGAGCCCGGAGCGCCCCGGCCTCCGGCGCGTCGTTTTTCCCGAAAGCCTTGCGCCGTAATCCCGCCTTGCGCCTTGACCATGGAAAGAACGTGTCATAATTTACTCTCATTATGAACTGGGACTGGGATAAACTACAGGAAAAGCGGCAACAACAGCAGAAAAACGGCTGGGGTTCCGCGGGCAGGGGCAACTGGGGAAAAGGCGACGACGATCGCGACGATTCCCAGAAAAACGACAACCGGAACAGGCAGGGCGGAGGTTCTCCCAAGGGCGGACGTCCTTCGTTTTCATGGCCCAAGGCTCCGCAGATCGACGGTCTGCCGAAAATGCGCTGGTGGATTCTTGGCGCGCTGGTGGTCTGGATGCTTTCCGGCATCTACATCGTTCAGCCCGACGAATCCGGCGTGGTGCTTCGCTTCGGCAAGTACGTGCGCACCGAAAATCCCGGACCGCACATTCATTTGCCGTACCCCATAGAAACCGTGTACAAGCCCAAGGTTTCGCAGGTGCGTCAGACGGCCGTGGGCTATCGCGCCCAGTCCGTGGGCGGCGTGTTCCAGCAGGGACGCGTGCAGGCGGTCAACGAGGAATCGGCCATGCTCACGGGCGATGAGAACATCATCAACGTGCAGTTCAACATTCAGTATCAGATCAAGCCCGACGGCGCGGTGGATTACCTGTTCAACGTGATTCAGCCCGATCAGGTGGTCAAGCGCGCGGCCGAGGCGTCCATGCGCGAGGTCATAGGCAAGACCACGCTGGATTCCGCGCTCACCGACGGGCGAGTGCAGATTCAGAACGACGTGGCCGATCTTCTGCAGCGCATTCTTGACCGCTATCAGGTGGGCGTGCAGGTGGTGGCCGTGCAGATGCAGGACGTGCAGCCGCCCAGAGAAGTGAGCGATTCCTTCAAGGATGTGGCGAGCGCCCGCGAAGACAAGCAGCGCAGCATCAACGAGGCCGAAGCCTACCGCCGCGACATTCTGCCCAAGGCGCAGGGCCAGGCCCAGGAAATGATAAACAAGGCCGAGGCCTACAAGGAAACGCGCGTGCGCGAGGCCGAAGGCGAGGCGCAGCGCTTCCTTTCCGTGCTCGCCGAATACGAAAAGGCCGAGGACGTGACGAAAAAACGCATGCTCTACGAAACCTTTGAAGACATACTGAGCAAGCCCGGCATGGAAAAGCTGGTGCTTCCGTCCGATACCGGCAGCCGTGTGCTTCCCCTGCTGCCGCTCGACAGCTGGAAAGGCGGCGACGCGGCAAAGGGAGGTACGCAGAAATGAAAGCCGTAAAGCCCTTCTTTTTTGTGATTCTTTTCATGGTTGTGATGCTGGGCCTGCAGCAGAGCCTGTTCATCGTGAATCAGACGCAGCAGGCGCTGGTCATTCAGCTCGGTCATCCTCTGGACAAGGTCTATGGGCCCGGTCTGCACGTCAAGCTTCCCTTCGTGCAGAAGGTGGTGTACTTCGAGGCCCGCATTCTGGATTATGACGCCCGTCCGGCTGAAGCCCTCACGAGCGATTTGAAATCCATCGTGCTCGACAACTACGCCCGCTGGAAAATCGTCGATCCGCTGCGCTTCTACCGCACCATGCGCACGGAACACAACGCGCAGGCCCGTCTCGACGCGGTCATCTATTCACAGATACGCGCGCACATCGGCCGTCACACGCTCACGCAGGTCGTGGCCGACGAACGCACGTCCATCATGGAGTCGGTGACGGAAAAGGCTTCGCAGCAGATGAAGGAATTCGGCATTGAGATCGTGGACGTGCGCATCAAGCGCACCGACCTGCCCGCCGAAAACCAGCGCGCCATTTTCGACCGCATGCGCGCGGAACGCGAACGTCAGGCCACGCAGTACCGTTCGGAAGGCGCGGAGGAATCCACCAAGATCCGTTCCGGCGCCGACAAGGAACGCGCCGTCATTCTTGCCGAGGCCAACAAGAAGGCACAGGTGCTCCGTGGTCAGGGCGACGCCGAGGCGGCCCGCATCTATGCCGAAGCCTTCTCGCGTTCTCCGGAATTCTATTCCTTCCAGCGCGGTCTGGAAGCGCTCCGCAAGTCTCTCGGAGAAAACACCCGCATGGTTCTCACGCCCGACAGTCCTCTGCTTCAGCCCATCAAGTAGCCGGGGGAAGCATGGAACGACTGGATATGGATCAGTTCGACGCGGTGTACGCCCGCATGCTCTTTGTGTCTGGAAAAAGGACGCAGTCGGAACTTGCCGAACTGCTCAATCTGCAGCAGGGAAGCATTTCGGAAGCAAAAAAGAGGGGCATTATTCCGCTGTCGTGGTGCGTCAGAGTTTCTGACCTGTTCCATGTCCGGATGGACTGGCTGCGCTTCGGCGAGCCGCCGGTGTTCATGAGCTCTGCGCGTCAGGAGTATCCGGCGAGGGATGAGGCGGAGCTGGGATTCCGACAGCCTCGCCCTACGCCGCTGGAGATGGCGCGGCCGGGAGAACTGCCCGTGTACGGCACTGTTCGTTCCTCCGACGGCACCTTTCCTGTGGTGGATCGTCAGATTTTTCCTCTGGAGTTCACCAGGCGGGGGGTGGAAATTTTCCGGATGCTGGAGTCCTGTATGACTCCGGCGATCAATGCGGGCGCTCTGGTGGCCGTCGTGCGGGAAGCCGAAGCGGAAAACGGCGCTCTGGTGGCGGTGCTCGGCGGCAGTGGTTTGCAGTTCCGCCGAGTGTTCATTACGTCCAATGGCTACGAACTTCGCGCCGAATGCGGCGAGGAACGTAAAAAAACAAGACTGGTGTCGAAAGAAGACTGGCCGAATCTCTATTATGGAAGATCCGTCTGGGCCTTCCAGCCCCTTTAATGGTTGAGGCGTTTCATGTTGATTTCTCTCGGGCCGCAGGCCTTCATTTCTCCGGCTCCCGTCATGCTGGTGGGAACCTACGATGCTGAGGGGCGACCCAATATCATGACGGCGACATGGGGAGGCGTAAGCTGTTCGCAGCCTCCGTGTCTTTCGGTTTCTCTTCGCCGCTCCACGTGGACCTGCCGCGCGGTGCAGCAGAAAAAGGCGTTTACGGTGAGCATTCCCGCGAGGGAAATGGCGGGACAGGCAGATTTCGCCGGACTGGTGTCCGGCAGTCAGGAAAACAAGTTTCAGACGCTCGGGCTCACGCCGGTGCCGGGCGATCATGTGGACGCTCCTTTCGTGGCGGAATGTCCCGTGGTGCTGGAGCTGCTTCTCCGTCACACTTTGGAACTCGGTTCCCACATCCAGTTTGTGGGTGAGATCATGGACGTGAAGGTGAACAGGGATTGTCTGACGCCCGAGGGTCTGCCCGATCCGGCCCGCATCAACGCGCTTTCCTTTGCTCCGCTGACCAAGGAGTATTACGGCACGGGCGAGTTTGTGGCCCGCGCGTTTGCCGTGGGAAAGACGGTGAAACGCTCTTCCTGACGGAAAGCGCCGGGGAAGGCGCAAAAAATCGGGCGGAGAGTCATCTTTGCCCGATTTTTTTATGCTGTATTCTCGAGATGTTACGAAGGAAAATGCAAAAAGAATAAAAAAACTGCAAAAAAGTGTTTGACAAGTCGGGGGTAAATGGGCATAACTCGAAAACGCGCTGAGGCACAGCGGCTCAAACGAGCGCCCCGCCGAAAGCGCCGCCTGAAAAAACTTGAAAAAAGTTGTTGACAGGTGAAACGAAAAGTTGCATAAAGCAACACCGCCGCAAGTGAGCGGCACGGTTCTTTGACAAGTGAAGAGCGAGTTGGGAAATAGAGCTTTGAGTTCGATTTGAGAACTTTATGTTCTCTGAATCAAATACTTTTCAACTGGAGAGTTTGATTCTGGCTCAGATTGAACGCTGGCGGCGTGCCTAACACATGCAAGTCGTACGTGAAAGGGTCTTCGGATCCGAGTAAAGTGGCGCACGGGTGAGTAACACGTGGATAATCTACCGGGAAGTGAGGAATAACAGCTGGAAACGGCTGCTAATACCGCATACGCTTCATATTTGTCTATGAAGGAAAGGGGGCCTCTGCATATGCTTCCGCTTTTCGATGAGTCCGCGTCCCATTAGCTAGTTGGTGAGGTAACGGCCCACCAAGGCGACGATGGGTAGCTGGTCTAAGAGGATGATCAGCCACATTGGAACTGGAACACGGTCCAAACTCCTACGGGAGGCAGCAGTGGGGAATATTGCGCAATGGGCGAAAGCCTGACGCAGCGACGCCGCGTGAGGGATGAAGGTCTTCGGATCGTAAACCTCTGTCAGAAGGGAAGAATAAGCATTGTGCTAATCAGCAATGCCCTGACGGTACCTTCAAAGGAAGCACCGGCTAACTCCGTGCCAGCAGCCGCGGTAATACGGAGGGTGCAAGCGTTAATCGGAATTACTGGGCGTAAAGCGCGTGTAGGCTGTATGGCAAGTTGGAGGTGAAATCCCACGGCTCAACCGTGGAACTGCCTTCAAAACTACCAAACTGGAGTGCGAGAGAGGATAGCGGAATTCCAGGTGTAGGAGTGAAATCCGTAGATATCTGGAAGAACATCAGTGGCGAAGGCGGCTATCTGGCTCGTAACTGACGCTGAGATGCGAAAGCGTGGGTAGCAAACAGGATTAGATACCCTGGTAGTCCACGCTGTAAACGATGGATACTAGTTGTCGGGTTGTATGACTCGGTGACGCAGCTAACGCAATAAGTATCCCGCCTGGGGAGTACGGTCGCAAGGCTGAAACTCAAAGAAATTGACGGGGGCCCGCACAAGCGGTGGAGTATGTGGTTTAATTCGATGCAACGCGAAGAACCTTACCCAGGCTTGACATCTAGGGAGCCTCTATGAAAGTAGAGGGTGCTCTTCGGAGAACCCTAAGACAGGTGCTGCATGGCTGTCGTCAGCTCGTGCCGTGAGGTGTTGGGTTAAGTCCCGCAACGAGCGCAACCCCTGTCCTTAGTTGCCATCAGGTAAAGCTGGGCACTCTAAGGAGACCGCTTCGGTTAACGGAGAGGAAGGTGGGGACGACGTCAAGTCATCATGGCCCTTACGCCTGGGGCTACACACGTACTACAATGGCGCATACAAAGGGAAGCGAGACCGTGAGGTGGAGCCAATCTCAAAAAATGCGTCCCAGTCCGGACAGGAGTCTGCAACTCGACTCCTCGAAGTCGGAATCGCTAGTAATTCTGGATCAGCATGCCAGGGTGAATGCGTTCCCGGGCCTTGTACACACCGCCCGTCACACCACGAAAGTCGGTTTTACCCGAAGCCGGTGAGCTAACTAGCAATAGGAGCAGCCGTCTACGGTAGGCCCGATAATTGGGGTGAAGTCGTAACAAGGCAGCCGTAGGGGAACCTGCGGCTGGATCACCTCCTTTTAGAGAAATCCCAACTCGCTCTTTACTTGCAAGGAACCGAGAGTTCTTTGAAAGTAGAGTATGTCAGGGCCTGTAGCTCAGGTGGTTAGAGCGCACGCCTGATAAGCGTGAGGTCGAAAGTTCAAGTCTTTCCAGGCCCACCATTATCGGGGGCGTAGCTCAGTTGGGAGAGCATCTGCTTTGCAAGCAGAGGGTCGTCAGTTCGATTCTGTCCGCCTCCACCAGACATACGCAGGTTGAATCTTGAGAGAAGGCTTCAGCGACGCTGAAGATTTCGAACCGGGATTCAGCCCGGCTGCTGCCGCGAAAGGCAGTAAGTTCTTTGACAATTGAACAGGGAAATGATGAGAGGTTTTTTTCGAGAAAAACAAGTTAGTAAGAGCAACGGGCGGATGCCTTGGCGCTGAAGGCGATGAAAGACGTGATAAGCTGCGATAAGCCTCGGGGAGGAGCTAAATATCCTTTGATCCGTGGATCTCTGAATGGGGCAACCCACTGGAAGCAGTTCCAGTACCTCTATTGAGGAGCTAACCTGGGGAAGTGAAACATCTCAGTACCCAGAGGAAAAGAAATCAAACGAGACTCCCAAAGTAGCGGCGAGCGAAATGGGAAGAGGCCAAACCGTGCAGTTTCGACTGTGCGGGGTTGTAGGGCCGCCGTACGTGATCTCGGAGTAGGCAGGAGAAGCTGGCTGGAAAGCCACACCACAGCGGGTGACAGTCCCGTATCCGAAACCGAAAAGAGCGCAGGCGGTACCTGAGTACTGCGAGGCACGTGAAACCTCGTGGGAATCCGGGAGGACCATCTTCCAAGCCTAAGTACGATCCAGCGACCGATAGTGAACCAGTACCGTGAGGGAAAGGTGAAAAGAACCCCTGTTAGGGGAGTGAAATAGAATCTGAAACCTGTTGCTTACAAGCTGTGGGAGCAGTTTTAACGACTGTGACCATGTGCCTTTTGCATAATGAGTCAGCGAGTTAATCTGTTGTGCAAGGTTAAGCGAGAGCGGAGCCGAAGCGAAAGCGAGTCTGAACAGGGCGTACAGTACAGCGGATTAGACCCGAAACCGGGTGATCTATCCATGAGCAGGTTGAAGCAAGGGTAAAGCCTTGTGGAGGACCGAACCAGTATCGGCTGAAAACGATTTGGATGACTTGTGGATAGGGGTGAAAGGCCAATCAAACCCGGTGATAGCTGGTTCTCCCCGAAATATATTGAGGTATAGCCTCAGGGATTGTTTATCGGAGGTAAAGCACTGACAAGGCTAGGGGTCCTACCAGATTACCAAACCTTATCAAACTCTGAATGCCGAATAAATGTACCCTGGGAGTCAGACGGCGGGTGCTAAGGTCCGTCGTCAAAAGGGTAAGAGCCCAGATCGACAGCTAAGGCCTCCAATTCCATACTCAGTGGTGAAGGTGGTGGAGTTGTTTAGACAGCCAGGACGTTGGCTTAGAAGCAGCCATCGTTTAAAGAAAGCGTAATAGCTCACTGGTCTAATGATTCTGCGCCGAAAATGTAACGGGGCTAAGTATGGAGCCGAAGCTTCGGATTTGTCTTTATGACATCTGGTAGGGGAGCGTTCTCAACGGGCTGAAGCTGCAGTGAAAACTGTGGTGGACTGTTGAGAAGTGATTATGCTGACATGAGTAACGATAAAACAGGTGAAAAACCTGTTCGCCGAAAACCCAAGGTTTCCTGGGTAAAGTTAATCTTCCCAGGGTTAGTCGGTCCCTAAGGAGAGGGCGAAAGCCGTATCTGATGGAAAACGGGTTAATATTCCCGTACTTGCATGGATGTGCGATGGAGGGACGCAGCAAGATAGGTGATCCGGGTGTTGGATATCCCGGTGCAAGCGTGTAGGAGTGCGAAGCAGGCAAATCCGTTTCGCTTATCCGAGACGCGAGTCCGAGCCGCAAGGCGGAAGTCATTGAGTCTACACTGCCAAGAAAAGCTTCTAAGTTTAGTCCATGTGAACCGTACTCGAAACCAACTCAGGTGGGTGGGATGAATAATCCAAGGCGCTCGAGAGAATTCTGGCTAAGGAACTCGGCAAAATGACCCCGTAACTTCGGAAGAAGGGGTGCTCCTCTGTGTGAGTTTATTTACTATGCAAGCACGAGGGAGCCGCAGTGAATTGGTGGTGGCGACTGTTTACTAAAAACATAGGTCTGTGCGAAGTCGCAAGACGACGTATACGGACTGACGCCTGCCCGGTGCCGGAAGGTTAAAAGGAGAGGTCAGCGCAAGCGAAGCCTTGAATTGAAGCCCCGGTAAACGGCGGCCGTAACTATAACGGTCCTAAGGTAGCGAAATTCCTTGTCGGGTAAGTTCCGACCTGCACGAATGGCGTAACGATCTCCACACTGTCTCGGCCAGAAGCTCGGTGAAATTGAAGTCGCGGTGAAAATGCCGTGTACCCGCAGAAAGACGGAAAGACCCTGTGCACCTTTACTATAGCTTGACATTGGATTTTGGCCCTACATGTGTAGGATAGGTGGGAGCCTGTGAACCCTGTACGCCAGTATGGGGGGAGGCACTGTTGAAATACCACCCTTGTATGTCTAAGATCCTAACTCCATGCAGTTATCCTGCTGGAAGACAGTGTCTGGTGGGTAGTTTGACTGGGGCGGTCGCCTCCTAAATTGTAACGGAGGCACGCAAAGGTTCCCTCAGGCTGTTCGGAAACCAGCCGTCGAGTGCAAACGCATAAGGGAGCTTGACTGCAAGAGAGACATCTCGAGCAGAAACGAAAGTTGGCGTTAGTGATCCGGTGGTCCCGTATGGAAGGGCCATCGCTCATTGGATAAAAGGTACGCCGGGGATAACAGGCTGATCGCATCCAAGAGTTCATATCGACGATGCGGTTTGGCACCTCGATGTCGGCTCATCACATCCTGGGGCTGGAGCAGGTCCCAAGGGTACGGCTGTTCGCCGTTTAAAGTGGTACGCGAGCTGGGTTTAAAACGTCGTGAGACAGTTTGGTCCCTATCTTCTGTGGGCGGAGGAATATTGAAAGGGCCTGTCCCTAGTACGAGAGGACCGGGATGGACATACCACTGGTGAACCTGTTGTTCTGCCAAGAGCATAGCAGGGTAGCTATGTATGGAAGGGATAACCGCTGAAAGCATCTAAGCGGGAAGCCTGCCTTAAGATAAGTATTCCCTGTCGCAAGACCTGAAGGGCCCGGATAGACGATCCGGTTGATAGGTCGGAGGTGTAAGCGTTGTGAGACGCTCAGCTGACCGATACTAATAGCCCGTGAGGCTTGTTTTTCTCTCAAACCTCTCTTCATTCCCTGTCAATTATATATTTTGAAAAATTTCCTTGGTGTCCATAGAGAAGCGGGTACACCCGATCCCATTCCGAACTCGGAAGTTAAGCGCTTCATCGCCCATGATACTGCGCACCTTTACGTGGGAAAGTAGGCCGATGCCAAGGTTATCTTTAGAAAGGCTCCTGTTCAGGAGCCTTTCGTCGTTTAAAGACCTGCGTTCTCAGAAGGCATGTTGAGGGAAGGAATCACCGCTCCGGGGTTCCTTCCCTCTTTTGTTTTAATTCCTTCGGATGATTGAAGCGGCGGAGGAGAGCAGCAAAGAAAATTTCCGCAGCGTCTGACCTGACGGGAGGAAGTTTTTGGGGGCTGATCGAGGAGCCCCCGCGACACGGGAAGCGACTGAAAAGGAAAATACCGCGGCGGCAAAGCTGCGGGAGGAAGTTTGTAGAGGAAAATCGAGGATACTCCCGCAACATCCGCAACATCGGGCTTTCCTGTCTGGAAAGATGCCTGTTGCCGCTCGCGCCTTGCTCGGCCTGACCGGGGCTGTATTTTTTTCAGGCGGAAGAGCCTTCAAAAGAAAAACATCGCAGCGGCGGAGTCGGCCGGACGAAATTTTCAGAGGAAGGCGGAGGACAGAAGGAGTTTGACCATCAAAACAGCATTGCCGTGCAGGCGCAGTCCTGAGGTCCTGAACATGGTTATTTCTTCGGGCTGTATTTTTTCCCTCCTGCCCTCACAGGATTGTCTTGCAAGCTGATTCATCACTCCGTATTGAGGCATGGAAGATGTTGTCTTCCCTCCGATGCTTTTGATGCTGATGAGTTGACCAGTTCCTCTTCCAAAACTGTGAGGAAATTCTTGGAGGCTCGGAAGAGCAGGGCTGGATGCTTGCCGGAAAGCGCCTTGTGATTTGTGCGGAGGAAGAGAGCAGGACGTCGGGGTGCGACTGCTTCGGTAAAACGCTGTTGAACGCAAGGCGTCATGGGAAGACAGGAAGCCGTGGAGTCAGGGCAGTCCTGTTTTCATGAGGAAAGGCGATGGGATGATGACATCGCATGTGGAGCACGACGCTGTTAAAAGAGGCCTTGGAGCCTGAGACCGCCTGTCGGTCGACATAGCGCATGGGGAACTCCCGGCATGAGAGCTTGATCTGACCTGTGGAGCTGAGCAAAAAGAAGTGCTCAATGTGGAACTGAGCTCTCGAGACCGGAGCAGCGCAGCAATCCCGGACCAAAGCTCTGTGTTTTCTGCCGGGGACTTTTGCCTGCCCTGGTATGCCTTGCTTCCCTTGCCTGTCGGGGCTGCAAATAACTTTTTCTGTTCCTTTCAATTTTTTCTCTTTGTGGGATTGTTTTCCGCACAGTTTTTTCCTTTGTCGGCAACATGGCCGCAGCGGCTCCCTCTGCTCTGCATGAAAACGAAGACATACTTAGCGTCTCCTGGTGGGGATTCTGAGGGAAAATTTCGACCTTCGATATTTCTCAATCACTCTTGACGGGAAAAGTCGTGCGCTTTTCTGAATCCGAGCCTGACGCATTATTACTTTTGCCGCCTTCCAGACGAACGGCGTGCAGGCAATATGCGCCGCATTCTCCGAATCGCTCCGATTAAGGCGTTCAGAAGCCGTGTGGCGGCTGTTTTGAATCTGGGGCATGCTTCCCCTTTCCCTTGGCAAAAAACAGCTCAGAGCCTTGGAAAAGACTTTTTCCCCGGGAAAAGCCTCAACAGCAGTCGGATAAAAACTGAACGGCTTTGCCGTCGGCTCAGATAGCTTTTTTTCTTGGAATGTATATGGGAGGTCGTCCGTATGAGTTGTTTCTGTTGTGATTTAAGGAGACTCCCTAAAGGAGAAAAGGCTTTTGCCTCTCTCTTTTTTTTCACAGAGCAAAGACTGTTGGACTGCTGGAAGGCCGCCGGAGGGGAGAAACAGATTTTGGGCTTGCCTGCAATACCAGCTTTTGTTCCCGCTTGCCGATTCTTTGATGCCGAGGCTCTTGTCCAGGACAAGGCACGAGAGCGCACCGACATATTTTTTTGCTGCGAAGGCTGTCCGGATGACTGCAACATCCCGATGCCGGGAATGCGACACGGAAATATGGAACACGACCTCATTGTTCAACGCGCGAGATACTTTTGGGAATGCCCTGCTCAGGCTTGTGAACGCTCGGGAGAAACGCAGAATATTTTTGCTCTGACTCTTGAGGAAAAGAAATTCCACACTGATTTAATGCGGAGGAAGAGGCAGGTAACGCAGAGAAAGCAAAATTTTTTTTGATAATTTTGTCGTTCAGCATGAGAAACTGTGGCGGAAAAGTTGTATAAAGAAATAAATCACAATATAGGATTGAGCACACAAACAGTCGATAACAGCTTGTGCTGATACATTTTTTTATGTTTGTTCAAAGTGGTGCTTCATGGAGAGCATAAAAAGATCATTTTTGTGAAACGTGTTTTAAATACAAATGATAACAATCAGTTATAAAGAAATACGCTTTATTTTTCCTGAAAAAAAGTTATTAAAATTTCAATAAATGTTGTTTCTTTTTACGCTTGTCCCGGATACTTGCGAAGATTTTTTATTTTTTATAATCCTATCATCATAGGCTTATTCAGATACTTTTTTTAAGAGCATCTGCTGTGACGATCATTTTAATTCATGGGGGAATAGTATGGCGTGGACCCAAGTCTATGATCCAGTCGTCAGTGAAGTAGTTTCGGCATGTATTGCGGCCATTCCGCTTGTCATTCTGCTTTATATGCTGGCCATTAAACGTGCCAAGGGACACATTGCTGCGCTGGCCGGACTCGCTTCCGCCTTTGTCATCGCCATCCTCATATGGCGTATGCCCATAGTGACGGCCATAAGCTCCGTCGGTCTCGGTATTGCCAATGGTCTGTTCCCCATCATCTGGATCGTGATCACCGCGGTCTGGGTGTACAACATGACCGTGGAATCCGGTGAATTTGAAATCATCAAGGATTCTCTGGCCCGTGTGACGCCCGACCGTCGCCTGCAGACCATCTTCATCGCCTTTGCCTTCGGCTCCTTCCTGGAAGGCACCGCCGGCTTCGGCACTCCCGTGGCCATTACTGCGGCCATGCTCGCCGGCCTGGGCTTCAATCCCATCTACGGCGCCGGCCTCTGCCTCATCGCCAACACGGCTCCCGTGGCCTTCGGCGCCATCGGCGCGCCCGTGCTCACCGCCGCCAGCGTGTCCGGCATGGATCCCAACCTCATCAGCCAGGTGGCGGCTCGTCAGCTTCCTCTGCTTGCCATCATCATTCCGTTCTGGCTGAGCATCGTCATGTGCGGTGTCCGTCGCTCCATGGAAATTCTGCCCGCCATACTCGTGGCCGGCGTCTGCTTTGCCGGTGCGCAGTTCGTGTTCGCCAACTTCCACGGTCCGACCCTGCCCGACATCATGTCCGCCATCGCCACCATCGTGGGCCTGCTCGTGCTGCTTCGCTACTGGAAGCCCAGCTCCATTTTCCGCTTTGCCGAGGATCCCGCCATCAGCACCGACGGTCCCGGCTATTCCGGCAAGGTCGTGCTCCGTGCCTGGGGCCCCTATCTCATTCTGGCCGTCATGGTCTTCCTGTGGGGCCTGCCCCAGTTCAAGAGCATCCTGAACAGCATCTCCGCTCCCAGTTTCGCCTGGCCGCTGCTTGACGGCATGGTCAATCGCGCCGCTCCCATCGTGGCCACCGAATCTCCCTACGCTGCCGTGTTCACCTTCGGCTGGGTGTCCGCCGGCGGTACCGCCATTCTGCTTTCCGGCTTCATCGCCGTGCCTCTCATGCCCGGCTATTCCTACGCCAAGGCAGTGAAGTGCTTCTTCACCACCCTGCATCAGCTGCGCTTCCCCATTCTCACCATCGCCAGCGTGCTCGGTCTGGCCTTCCTCATGAACTACGCCGGCATGAGCTCCACCCTCGGCCTCGCCTTCACCAAGACCGGCAGCTTCTTCCCCTTCTTTGCTCCCCTCATCGGCTGGCTGGGCGTGTTCCTCACCGGTTCCGACACTTCGTCCAACGCGCTGTTCTGCAGCATGCAGCACACCACCGCCACCGCCGTCGGCATTCCGCCTGAACTGGCCGTGGCCTCCAACGCCGTGGGCGGCGTGACCGGCAAGATGATTTCTCCCCAGTCCATCAGCGTGGCCACCTCGGCGACCAACATGGTCGGCCAGGAAGGCAATCTTTTCCGTTTCGCTCTGGGACACAGCATCGCGCTTACGCTTATTCTCTGCGTGCTGGCCTACTTCCAGGCCGGCTTCCTGAGCTGGATGCTTCCGTAAGAAGGAAGACGGGATCTGCATGGAGAGTGTCCATGCAAACCAATGCGGGAATCGCTTCGGGGGGTCGGAGCGGTTCCCGCCTCTTGTAGGCGCACTCCGCAGACGGGCGCAGACTGGTCGGATGACCGTCTGTGCCCGTTTTGCGTTTGTTCCCCTCGACCGGCAAAAGGATTCCTCACACGTGCGGGGAGCGGAGCGGGTGAGCAGCGCTTCGAGCTCCGACATGGGGGATTCCCCATACGTGCGGGAGGTCGGAACCGCGTTGCGCCGCAAAAGCACGGACTTCGCCGGACCATGTGCGCGCCGTCTCTTGCTTCCGTTGCGCGGTGCGGCTATACTTCCCGTCGAATTTCTTCACCACAACGGGGCTTGCCATGGAATTTACGGAAAAGGAACAGGCCATTCTTCGCATCGCTCAGAAGAGCATACCCGATTCGCTCACTCCCTATGCGGATATGGCGGCCGCCGTCGGCGCCACGGAAGAGGAAGTGATTGCGCTCTTGTCCCGTCTCAAGGAGTCGGGAGCCATCCGTCGTTTCGGCGCGAGCATCAAGCATCAGCGCACGGGCTGGACTCATAACGCCATGGTTGCGTGGATGGTCTCCCCGGACGAGGTGGACGAGGTGGGCAGAAAGGCGGCGGAACATCCGCGCATATCGCACTGCTACTATCGTCCGAGCCCGTATCCGGCGTGGCCGTACACGTTTTACACCATGATTCACGGCAAGAGCGAACAGGACTGTCTCGATGTGGTCGAAGAGCTGCGTCGCACCACCTCTCTGGAAAAATACGAAATTCTGGAGAGCCTCAAAGAGCTGAAAAAGATTTCCATGACGTACTTTGCGGAGCCGTCAGAGTAACAGGAGCAAGCCATGCATACCAAACGTTCCCATGATCTTTTCGTCCACGCCCAGGAGCTTATTCCCGGCGGGGTAAACAGTCCCGTGCGGGCGTGCCGCAACGTTCATGCCGACCCGCTGTTCATTGCCGACGCCAAAGGCTCGCATCTGACCACGGCGGACGGCGACGACGTCATCGACTTTCTCGGCTCCTGGGGCCCCATGCTGGTGGGGCATGCGCATCCTGCCGTGACGGAAGCCATCTGCAAGGCCGCGGCGCGCGGCACGAGCTACGGCGCGCCCTGCGAGGATGAAGTCCGCCTTGCCGAAGAAGTGTGCTCGGCGCTGCCTTCCGTGGAGATGGTGCGCATGGTGAATTCCGGCACCGAAGCCACCATGAGCGCGCTGCGTCTGGCCCGCGGCGTGACCGGCCGCGACAAGATGATCAAGTTCATCGGCGGCTATCACGGTCACGGCGACGCCTTTCTGGCCAGCGCGGGATCCGGCGTAGCCACGTTTTCGATTCCCGGCACGCCGGGCGTTCCGGCGGCCACCGTGGCCGACACGCTGCTTGCGCCCTACAATGATCTGGGCGCGGTGAAGGAGCTCTTCGAGGCCTGGCCCGATCAGATTGCGGCGCTGTTTGTGGAACCCGTGGCGGGCAACATGGGGCTGATCCTGCCTCAGCCGGGATTTCTGCGCGGACTGCGCGAACTGTGCTCGAAATACGGCGCGCTGCTGGTGTTCGACGAGGTGATTACCGGATTCCGTCTTTCCTACGGCGGCGCGCAGGGGCGTTTCGACATCATGCCCGATCTGACCACGTTCGGCAAAATCATCGGCGGCGGTCTGCCCGTGGGAGCCTACGGCGGACGGGCCGACCTCATGCGTCACATTGCGCCGGAGGGCGAAGTGTATCAGGCGGGCACGCTGTCGGGCAATCCGCTGGCCATGGCCGCCGGACTGGCCACGCTGAACATTCTCAAGCACGCCGATTACGACGCTCTGGAAGCCCGTGTGCATGCGTTCGTGGAGGAACTTCAGGAGATACTCAGAGAGAAGGGCGTGCCGGTGCAGATTCCGCACATTGCCTCGCTGTTCACCGTGTATTTCACGGAAGCGCCTCTCATGGACTTTGCAAGCGTGCAGACCACGGATCAGAAACTTTTCGAGACCTTCTATAAGCAGATGCGCGAGCAGGGCATTTTCATGGCGCCTTCGGCCTTTGAAGCCAACATGCTTTCCTTTGCGCACAGCGACGAGGATTTCGCCAGGGCGCTGGACGCGGCCCGCAACGTGAAGTTCTAGTCGGCAGACGCTTCAAAAAAAAACGCGGAGTTCCGTTGCGGAGCTCCGCGTTTTTTTGTCGCTGCTGAGAAGTGCTGTTCGGGCGGGCCGAGACAGGAGAAAACGCGCGGAACTTTGACCAGAAAGTTCTTGAGAGTTGGAGGGAGGCTTTTTTCTGGAAGCTCGGCGCGGGGAGAGGCGGAAAGGACGGATGGCAGTGTCGCTCGTTGGCTCCGCGGGCGAGTCGGAAGCGTAAAAAAAACGCTCCGACGGACTGTCGGAGCGCGGTTGGCAACATGCGCGGGGAAATGCGGGGCACGGTCATTTCGGGCGGGAGAAGATCATCGGGAGGTCTTCTTTCGCGCGGACTGGCGCTGAGCGGCCGCGGCGGATTTTCTGGAGGGGCGTTTTTTCTGCACCTTGCGCGGCGGGGAATAGCTGGTGGAGTTTTTGAGCTGCCGGGCCTGCTTGGCCGAGACGCCGAGCTCGGCGATGGCGGTGCTTTTCTTTTTGGCCACGGCGGCGAATCCGGCGTTGAGCAGGCGGCGGGCTTCTGCGGCGCGCACGCCCGTGTTGGGCGCGCCGAGAATGACGGCAATGAGCTTGTGGCCGCGCTGGCGCGCCGTGACGATGATGTTGTAGCCTGCGGCGGTGACCCAGCCGGTTTTCAGGCCGTCGAGACCGGCGTAGTGACCGACGAGGGGGTTGTGGTTGGGTTCCGTGCGGCCGCGGTGCGTGATGGAGCGGGCCAGATGATACTTGCGGGCTCTGGGGTAGTGGGACTGATAGGCTCTGGCGAGCTTGAGCATGTCCCGCGCCGTGGTGATCTGTCCTTTGGCGGGCAGGCCGTGGACGTTGACGAAGCGGGTGTTTTTCATGCCCAGGCGTCTGGCCAGCGAGTTCATCCGGGAAACGAAGGCGGAGGTGGAGCCCGCCACGTGTTCGGCCACGGCCACGCTGGCGTCGTTGCCCGAAGCCACGGCCATGCCGTAGAACAGCTTGTCGAGCGTCACCCGTTCTCCGGCCCGCAGGCCGAAGCGGGAACCGCCGGTGCGGGCGGCCGCGGCGCTGATTTTAACCCTGTCGTGATAATCGACCTTGCGGCTGCTGATGGCGTTCATGGCCACGTACATGGAAATGACCTTGGTGAGCGAGGCCGGGGGAATCTTCATGTCGGCGCGCTGTTCGTAGAGAATGCGGCCGGTGGTCACGTCCATGAGAATGGCGCTTTTGGCGTTGATGGGCCGGGCCAGCGCGCTGGATGCGCAGAGCAGACAGAAGGCGACAGCGAGGGCAAGGATGCGGCGGAAGCCGTAAAACGGGTGTTGGCTGGGCATGATGATTCCTGATTCAGCTCATGAAATTGCGCCTTCCAGACTGCGGCTTCCGAAGAAACGGAGATGGGCGGCACGTTCCGGAAACGTTTTTCGGAACAGGATGCGCGAGCTCCATGTGAATTTTTTAGACAATTTTTTCCTGAGCGGCAAGCCTGCAACGCCTTTTGTAACAATTTAGTTCCGTGACCTCAGGAAGATTTTTTTGTGATGGAAAAGAAAAATATTCAGGAAAATCAGGAGAAAAAAGAGAGGTCGCAGCGAGGAGTCAGATGAACTCGCTTCCTGGCGCGATCACGGCGGGGAGTTTCGGCTCATAGGGGGAGTGTCCGGCGCAGGCCGGGCAGAGCGCGCCCATGTGGGCGGGGTGCGGTTCGCCGCAGCTTATGCAGGCAATCATGGGGGCCGGGGGCGTTTCGCGGAGGAAGGCGTCGCGCACCTGCACCGAAGCGGTGGAGAGAACGGCAATGCCGGCCTTGCGTATTTCGCGCTCCAGACGCACGAGGGAGCGTTCATCGGCCATCGGTTCCTGGAGGGCCCAGCGGCGGATGTGGGGCCAGCCCGCCGTCTTGGCGAGGTCGAGGTACACGCGCACGCCTTTGCCGCCGGGAGTGCGGAAGAGCGTGAGGGCAAAACGTCCGAGATCGAGCACGTGCAGGCGTCCGTTGCCCGCGGTGCAGGGCGTGAGCAGCTGAACGGCGTCGGGAAGGTCGCGGTCGGTTTCGCAAAGGGCGTGAAAGTGCTTTGTTCTGCCCATGGAATGCAGGGCAAGTTCGGTCATGAAGGCGGCAAGCATCATGCCGGGAGTGGCCGCGCCGTGGAAGCTGCGGGCGGTGTCCATGAAGTCGTCGAAGGAAGTGAAGGGAATCATGAGAGTTGCGCTCGTGGTTGACGTTGGCCGCAGACGATGCGTACCGGGCCTTTTTTCTTTTTTAGAGCGCAACGTCGCCGTTGGGTATGATAAGATGCGCGTAAAAAAGGCCGCTTCCTTGCGGAAGCGGCCTCTGAAAGCCGGTTGAGAGCGGAATTATTCCATGCCCATGGCTTTTTTGACCTTGTCGAAAATGCCGGGCTTGTTCTGTTCTTCGGTGAGCTTTTCAAATTCCCTGAGGAGCTTTTCCTGTTCGGCGGTGAGCTTGGTGGGGGTTTTCACCACCACGCGCACCAGAAGGTCGCCCGTGCGCTTTTCGCCCGGATATTTGAGACCTTTGCCGCGGATCTGGAAAATTTTGCCGTTCTGCGTGCCTTTGGGGATGTCGAGATCGAGCGTTTCCCCTTCGTTCAGGCTGGGAATCTGGATGCGGGTTCCGAGCGCCGCCTGCGGGAAGGTGATGGTGGAGGTGTACACGAGATTCTGTTCGTCGCGCTCGAAGACGTCGTCGTCCTCCACGTGGAGCACCACGTAAAGATCGCCGGGAGGGCCTCCGTGGACGCCCATTTCGCCTTCGCCGCGCAGGCGCAGGCGCGCGCCGTCGTACACGCCGGCGGGAATGCGCACGGACAGTTCGCGCACGGTTTCCACAATGCCTTCGCCCTTGCACTTGGGGCAGGGCTTGGGAATGGTGAATCCGCGGCCGTGGCAGGCGGGGCAGGGCTGCACGAACTGCATGAAGCCCTGACGGATGGCCACCTGACCGGAACCGCCGCACTTTTTGCAGGTTTCGCGGGAAGAGCCTTTGGCCGCGCCGGAGCCGTTGCACTCGGGGCAGGTGACGTGGCGGGGAATCTTGATGGCCTTTTCCGTGCCCTTGGCGGCTTCGCGGAAAGAGATGGTCATGTTGTAGCGCAGATCATCGCCCTGCTGGGGACGGGGCCCGCGGGAACGGGAACCGCCGAAGCCGAACAGATCGCCGAACACGTCGCCGAACTGCGCGAAGATGTCCTCGGCGCTGTTGAACGAGGAGCCGCCCATGCCGGGATCGGCGGTGCCGAAGCGGTCATAGTTGGCGCGACGCTCGGGATTGCGCAGCACGTCGTAGGCTTCCGCGGCTTCCTTGAATTTCTGTTCCGCCTCGGGATTGTTCGGATTGTGGTCGGGATGATACTTGAGCGCCAGCTTTCGGTAGGCGTGTTTTATCTCGTCGTCCGAAGCATCTCTGGAGACGCCCAGAATTTCATAATAATCGCGCTTGCTCATGAAAATGTTCCGTACAACAGGGCTTAGTCGTCAAGATCGGGCGTGGTTTCGCCTTCCACGGGGGTGTAGAAGCGCTTGTCTTCAGGCAGCACCTTGCCCGCGGCGATTTCGCGCAGGGCCGTGACGACTTCCTTGTTTTTGCTGTCAACCAGAGGTTCGTAGCCTTCGCGGAACTGACGTACACGCTTGATGGCCATCTGCACGAGAAGAAAACGGTTGTCTACGCGGCGCTGGCAATCTTCAACGGTAATACGGGCCATGAAATGCCTCCAGGAAGTTTATCCGGGCGATCCGGGTGATATCAGAAACAGGTGATGACCCGCGCCGGAAGGGCGCAGGGAAAATACGACTTGCGGCATGATGCCGAACCATTTTTTTTATCTGGAGCGGCAAATGTTGTCAAGTATTTGAATGCGAGTCCAGACCCGGGAAAGCACGCCTTTCCCGGATCTGAAGTCGTCGGATGCGAATGGTCGGCCTGCCGCCGGCACTACTTTTTGCGACGACCGAAACGATGCGTCGGCGTTTCCGGCTCCGTTTTGATGGCGAAAAAGTCGTCGGGCGCGCCGTGGAAGCCGTCATGATCGCGGTGAGCGCGGCCCTTGCCGGGACGGAAGTTATGATCGCGGAATCCGCGCTCTTCGCGGCGACCGTCGAAGCGGCGTTCCCGGTTCTCGTCGTCGCGGGAACGGAAGGAACGACGGTCTTCATGGAAGGATCTCTCTTCGTCGTCGCGGTCGCGGCGCTTCGGGAAAGGACGACGCGCGCGGTCGAAAGGCTTGTCGAAGCGTCCGCTTCTGCGGCCGTGCTCTTCCTCGCCCCGTCCGGAGCGGAAGAAGCGGCCTTCTTCCCGCTCTTCGCCTTCCTCGTGGAAGCGGCGGCGGGGACGGAAGGAACGGCGTTCCTCATCGCCGCGGCGGAACGAACGTTCCTCGTTGCGGAAGGGACGCTCTTCACGGCGTCCGTCGAAGCGGCCTTCGCCGCGCTGCTCGCCGTCGGCAAAGCGATCCTCGTCCCTGCGGAACGAAGGCTTTCTGCCGAAAGGCTTGCGTCCGGCGCGAAAATCGCGTTCGCCGTCTCCGTTTTCGTGGCGGCGATCCCTGTTCCAGGGCTTGCGGGGGGCACGCTCGCGGAAGGATTCTTCGCGCGGGCCCTCCTCGTCCCAGGAGTCGGAGGCGTAGCGGCGCTGACGTTTCAGTTCCTCGTCGTCGCGGCGCGGGCGGAAGCCCTTTCTGTCGGCAAAGGCGCGGCGGCCGGAACGGTGTTCCCGGCCATCCCTGTCTTCAAAGCGGTCCTTGCGGGACGCGTTTCCGTCACGGCGACGGAACGGACGGCGTCCTTCTTCATCTTTCTGATATTCCAAGTCTATCTCCAGTCGGCCGACGTGTACGCCGGTCAGTTTCACGGTCACTTTCTGTCCGAGGCGGAACGATTCGCCGCTGTGTTCGCCGCGCAGCTCCTGCCTTTCCTCATCAAATATGTAGTAGTCCCGGCCCAGCGTTTCCACCCGCACCATGCCTTCCACCGGCATGCCGTCGAGCTCCACGAAAAAGCCGAAATTCATGACGCCGCTGATGACGCCTGCAAACGTTTCGCCCGTGCGGCCCGTCAGCAGCAGGCAGCCCATGCGTCTGTCGATTTCCCGCTCGGCGTCGGTGGCGACGCGCTCGCGGCTGTTGCACTGTTCGGCGGTTTCCAGCAGCTTGTGTCCCGCGGGCAGGGGACCGCCCGTATCGAGGCCGAGAACATAGCGCAAGGCGCGGTGGTTCACAAGGTCGGCGTAGCGTCGGATGGGCGAGGTGAAATGACAGTAGCACGCCGAGCCGAGGCCGAAATGTCCGTCTTCCTCGGGCGAGTAGCGGGCCTGCATCATGGAGCGCAGGGCAAGGCGGCTCACCACGAAGGCCTGATCCGTGCCTGCGGCCGCATCCAGCACATGGGTGAGCCAGCCGGGAACCGTGGCCTTGGCCGCCCTCGGCAGGGGCAGATCGGCGTCGGTGGCGCGCAGGGTGTGATAGAGCTCCTCCAGCCTGTCCGGGCCGGGCGCGGGGTGTACGCGGTAGAGCAGAGGCGCGTTCTTCCGGGTGAGAAATTCCGCCACGGCCTCGTTGGCGCGCACCATGAAGGCTTCGATGAGCCGGTGACTGAACAGCCGCTCCCGGTTGCGGATGCCCGTCACGCAGGAAACGCCGTTCTTTTCCTCCACCACGAATTCCGCTTCGGGAATGTCGAAGTCCAGTCCTCCCTGACGGTGACGCCGCTCCATGAGCACGGCGGCAAGTTCCGCGGCCTCCCGGAGCATGGCGGTCACGCCGGGAGCCCGGCGCTCGATGCTTGCGGCGGCTTCGCCCTGCGGATCGTCCAGCGCGGCCTGTACTTCACGGTAGGTCAGGCGGGCGCGGGAAATCATGAGGCCGTTGCAGAAACGGGAATCCGTCAGATTGCCGTTTTCGTCGAGGCGCATGTCCACGGCCATGCAGCGGCGTTCCTCGTTGGGACGCAGACTGCACACGCCGTTGCACAGCGATTCCGGCAGCATGGGTTCCACGGACATGGGAAAATAGTACGAATTGCCGCGGTCGCGCGCTTCCTTGTCCAGCGCCGTTCTCGGGCGCACGTAGTGGGAAACGTCCGCAATGGCCACGAGAAGACGCCAGCCCTCCGCCGTGCGGCCGGCGCACACGGCGTCGTCGAAGTCGCGGGCATCCTCGCCGTCGATGGTGACCAGCATTTCCCCGCGCAGATCCTCAAGAGATGCCTTGTCGCTCCACGGCGCGGCGGCCGCCGCTTCCGCTTCGGCCACCACGTTGTCGGGAAATTCCGTGGGAATGCCGTTGTTCAGCTTGGTGAAGCGCTCCTGCACCGCGGCGTCGTTTTCCATGCCGAGATCGGCCACGGCCCGCCCCGACCACAGATGTCGTTCGCCGTGCTCTTCCAGCTTGTTCGCCACGGTCACGCGGAGCAGTTCGCCCTCCTCGGGCGTCTTTTCCAGAGCGGACACGTCGGCCAGCACATCGAAGGTCAGGCGCGAATCCGCAGGACGGCAGAACGCCGTGCCTTCGGTCTTTCCCTTGCGCAGCACGCGCGCCACCACGTCGGTCTGACCGCGGCGCACCACGGCGATGACGCGTCCTTCCTGCTTTTTGAAGGCTCCGCGCTTGCGGGGCAGCAGCATGACGTCCACCAGATCGCCGTTCCAGGCGTCGCCCACGTCGTCGGGCGCAATGTAGATGTCCTGTCCGGAGCGGGCCTCGGCGTCTTCGGGCGTCACGAAGGCCGCGCCGGAACGCTGCGTGGCAAGAATGCCGCGGCGTCGTTTGAGCGCGTCGGTCATGACCCAGCTTCCGCCTTCCAGACGGACGATCTCGCCGTTGCGGGCCAGATCGTGCAGGGCTTCCAGAATGTCCCGCTTGAGCTTGCGGGAAAAGGCTCCGATACGGAGAATGTCGTCGAGACGCAGGGGGCGTCCGGCTTTTTCGAGAATGTCGAACAAGAGCTGTTCGTCGAAATCTTCTTGTTTTTTCATGATATTTCCAGAGGCATTTTATAAATGCCGCGATGATGCGCCGAAAGAGGGCGCGTTCAGTCGAGGTGTTCGCGCAGCCAGGCGCTCCACCAGGTTTCAAAATCCGGGCCGGGAGCGGAGCAGTCGCCGGTCAGATCACCGACGCTCAGGGAGGTGAAGAACCGGGCCGAGACTTCCAGAGAAAAGCAGGGGACGGAAAGTCCGAGCGGACGCAGTTTGACGGCGTCCTTGGCGGTGCAGACAACGGGCAGGCGCAGGGCTTCAAGGCGGGCTTTCTCCCCGGAAAAGTCGTGATGATCGGGGAAGGTCAGCATGCGTTCCGGGCTTTTGCCGAGAAAGGCGGAAACCGTGTGCAGGGCCTGGGAAGGATCGCCGATGCCGCAGGCAAAGACGTAGGCGCCGGGCACGGCGGACGCATCGGAAAGCGGCGCGGCGTCTGCGTTCAGGGAACGCAGACCCGCGGGCTCCATGCGGAAGGCGAAGACCGGCCGGGGATACTTCTGGAGGCGCTGTTTCAGCGCCGGAACAAGTTCCGGCCACTCTTCCGGTTCGGCCTTGATGAGATAGGCTCCGGCGTCGCGCAGGCCGGATTCCGGTTCGCGCCAGCTTCCCGCGGGAATGACGCGGTTCCAGTTGGAGGGGGGGCGGCCCGGAGCGGGGGTGAGGCGCACGTCGTCCTTGTCGAGGAGCACGAGATCGAGGTCGCGCCCCGTGGAGAGGTGCTGAAAGCCGTCGTCGAGCAGGTAGAAGTCGGGAGAGAATTCGGATTCCGCGCGGGCTCCCGCGCGGTTGCGGTCGGGATCGACCATGATCACGGCGTCGGGATGGCGCGTGGCCAGCATGAGCGGTTCGTCGCCGCATTCGGCGGGGGGCACGCCGGGGGCCGCCCGCAGGGGCAGCGCCGAGGGATGCGCGCCGTAGCCGCGCGTGAGCACGGCGGCGCGAAGGCTGTGACGCGAGGCGTGATCGAGCAGCCAGTCCGTGACCGGAGTTTTGCCCGTGCCGCCCCAGGAAATATTTCCCACGGACGCGCAGGGCCTGGGCGGCTTCCACTGGCGGAGCAGCCCGCAGCGCGTCATGCGGCGGCGGAGGCTGCCCCCGAAGCCGTAGAGCAGGGAGAGGGGCAGCAGAATCGGCGCGAGAATGTTTTGCAGGGGGTGGCGTTCTGCCATGGCGGCACCGGGCGGAAAGACGTTCAAGCCCAGACGGATTCCGTGGGCAGGCATCCGTCGGTATGCGGGTTATTCGTGCCGGACGGGCGTGTAGTCGATGACGGCCTCTTCATCCGTGCGTTCCAGCTTGAAGATGACGGGGCGCAGACCGTCGTTGCAGCTTACGATGGCCACGCCCGGCGTTTTTATCCAGTCGCCGTAGTAGAAGAGTTCGTCACCCGTGCCGTGCGCCAGCGCGAACACGTACTGATAGACGGCCTTCCAAGCTTCGTCGCAGAAGTGCGCGGGCTTGGCGTAGTCGGCGTAAAAGACCTGGCCGGCTTTGAGCATGGGGCAGGGGCCGAGTCCTTCGACGCCGTATTCTTTGGCAAGGGGTTCGTCGAAGGTCGTTTTCAGAACGGTGATGCGCACGCGCTTCATGTCGAAAGCCCCGTTGCTGTTGAAAATCGATGGATTACATGCGAATGGCCGGCAAAAAGCCGGCCAGAGAGAAAGAGAAGAGGAAGGCCGCGGCTGAACGTCGAGGCCTTCCATAAGCGTCAGCTGTTGCGGTTGCCGAGAAGGCGGAGCAGCATGAGGAACATGTTGATGAAGTCGAGGTACAGGGTAAGCGCGCCGAGCAGCGCGCCGCGGCGCATGGCGAGGCTGTCGTCCACGGGAGCGCTTTCGCCCATCATGCGGAGCTTCTGCGTGTCGTAGGCGGTGAGGCCGGTGAAGATGATGACGCCGAGCACGCTGATGGTGAGATCAACGGCGGAGTTGCCGATGAAGGCGTTCACGATGCTGGCGAGCAGGATGCCCCACAGACCCATGATCATGAAGCTGCCCATGCCGGAAAGATCGCGCTTGGTGACCATGCCGAACACGCTCATGCCGCCGAACATGCCGGCGGTGACGATGAAGGCCTGAGCCACGGAAGAGCCGGTGTACACCAGAAGCACCGGGCCGAGGAACACGCCCATGAGCACGGAATACAGCAGGAACAGGCCGGTGGCCGTGCCTGCGGAGAGCACGTGCATTCTGGCGGTGATGAACATGGAAAGACCGATGACGGCCACCATGAGCAGAACCATCATGATGGTGTTGGTGAACAGAAACTGCATGATGGCCATGTTGGAGGCCGTGAACACGGCGGCGAGCGCAGTGACGCCGAGAGCCGCCGTCATCCAGAGATAGACCTGCTGCATGTAGACGGCAACGCTGGAGCGTCCGTAGCTCTGCACCTGGTCGCGAGACGTGTTATTCATGAATGTTTCCTCCCGAAGGGGTAAATGGCGAGGTTTGCCGCAATAATTCTGCGGATTCAGGATAACAATAAGGCTTCTTGTCCCTTAATGCAAGGCGCTGAGGGAAAAGAAAATTTCCGAGCTTGACGCAAGGTGTCGTTTTTTTTATGTTCGCTGGCGGAGGCGTCTCGTAACCGGTGTTGCGCCTGGTCTTCAAAACCAGTGTCAGGCTGAGAGGTCTGAGGTAGGTTCGACTCCTATACGCTTCCGCCAACTTTACTATTATAAAGCCCCATAAAGCTGCTAATGCCTTGTGGGGCTTTACTTTTTTCTTGTTTTATTCCTCTCATGTCCTCGCATGATATCTATAGACATACCAACAAAGTGTTGGTTTAATCGTTGGTATACTTTTTATGTGGACAACAGAAAAGCGAAGATACCAACACGGTAAGGGGGATGCCATGCCTTTGACAGATACCAAGGTTCGCGCCTTGCATGGGCGTATGGTGAAAGGGGAGAATGTAGGCAAGGAGTCGGACGGAGGAGGGCTGAACTTTCAGAGTGGGAAGTATTGGCGGATGTCCTATCGCTTTGCCGGAAAACAAAAGACGCTTGCGCTTGGAGTGTACCCTGATGTTTCATTGAAGATGGCACGGCAGGCGAGAGATAGGGCGCGGGAACTCTTGGCGCAGGGGATAGATCCGGCAGAGCGGAAAAAGGCGGACAAAGTAGAGGCAAAGAGACAGGAACGGGAAGGTTCCCTCACCTTTGAAGTTGTTGCCCGCGAATGGTTTGAAAAAAAGACTCTGGAACTGACGGCGGACTACAGAAAACAGATTCTTTCACGGCTGGAAAACCACCTTTTTCCGTACATAGGCGGGGTGCTCATGAAAGACTTGGCTCCGGCTGATGTGTTGTCTGCTGTCCGGGTGACAGAAAAGCGCGGGGCCATAGAGCAGGCGCACAGGCTTGCTCAGCTTGCCGGGAAGATATGCAGGTTCGCCCGTGTGTCCGGCTATTGCACGTTTGATGCTGCGTCAGGGTTGACGGAAGCTCTTACCAGCATACCGAGGGAAAAGCATAGGGCGGCTATTGTAGATCCGATAAGGATAGGGGAACTTTTACGCGCCATAGAGGACTATCCCGGCGATATTTCCACGTTATACGCTTTGCGTATCCTGCCTTATGTCTTTGTACGTTCTCAGGAAATACGCGGGGCAAGGTGGGAAGAAATCGACTTCGACAAGGCCGTGTGGGTTATTCCGGCGGGGCGTATGAAAATGAAGGTTGCTCATACTGTCCCCCTTGCCCGGCAGGTGGTGAGATTGTTCATGGATCTGAGAGAATGGACAGGACACGGTGAGCTTGTCTTTCCCTCTCCATTTTCTGCAACGCGCTGCATATCCGATATGGGACTTTTGAATGCTTTGCGCCGTTTGGGATATGGTAAAGATGAAATGAGTATACACGGTTTTCGTGGTATGGCATCGACCCTACTCAATGAGTGTGGGAAGTACCGTCAGGATGTAATAGAGGTGCAGCTTGCGCACGGAGAACGGAATAAAGTACGGAGCGCATATAATCATGCTCAATATATGTCGGAACGTACAGCTATGATGCAGGATTGGGCTGATTGGCTTGATAAGTTGCGGGCAGAGGAGTAATTTGAAATATATAAATTGATATTTTTTCCCATGCTAATATTTTCTAAAGAACTATCCTTGGGCAAACTGGTGAGAGATAAGCTGGTCGTCTGAATTAGGACTTTGGTATGATAAAATAAGATTCTTGAATTTATTTTTTATATAATTATAAAGTTTAGAAACAGTCCTTATCAAAAAGTATATTTTTGATGAGGACTGTTTCTTTTAATTGTAAAAAGTTTATTATTTTTTTATTTGACTGAGTATAATTCCTGATATTACAAGTAGTATAGCAATATATTGTTCTGTAGTTATGTGCTCATCAAGCATTAATACTCCCATAAATAGCGTCATAACTGGAATACAATTATTATATGAAGCAGCTTTTGCTGCGGATAACTTCATAACTCCATAGCTGTAAAGTCCATATCCTGCAAAAGTTGGTACTATGCCAAGATATATAATAGAAGCTAAAGGTAGCCAGCTAGGAAAATTATTTTCAAGGGTGATTGTTTCTGTTTCTATAGGTAATATATTTAAAGTAAAGAAAAATATGGTACCTATAAAGACCATTGCTCCTGTTTGTGTAAAGTGTGAAACTTTACCTGTTAGTCTACGTATGCATAGGGTATACCCAGTTGCACATAGAACTGCTAAAAGTTCAAGGCCATTTCCGAGAATAGGACTAGGTGCACTTTGAGTTGCTATAGCATCTAATGAAATCCAGATTACGCCTGTTAATGCAATAGCAAAACCGGCCCAAGCGAGTTTTGGCATGCTTTCGCCAAGAAAAATTCTAGCTGCAACTGCTACCGCAAGAGGTTGTAGCGCCATAACCATTCCTGCTTGCGCAGACGAGGTAAAACGCAGTGCATTACTTTCGAATAAAAAATATAGGCAGGGCATGCAAATCCCGCTTACTAACATGATCTGTCGGGAGTTACGGTCGCGGAAGCTTCGTATAATATTTGGTAATAGGGGAAGGCATACCACGGCAGCTGCAAGCATGCGCCCGGTCATGGCTTCTACGGGAGAGTAAGCTGAGAGTGCTATTTTTAAGCCGACAAATGTCGAACTCCAGACAAACATGGAAAAAAGTAAGGCTAAGTGAGGTAGCAAATTGGAAAGTTTCATGAAATTCACCATGACACAGTTTGATGTTCATTGAGAAAAGACGTTCAGGCGCTCTTTGCAAAAGTTTTTAAATAACTGTATTAATGGAGAAATGTAGACATTTTTTAAGTTAAGAAATCCAATTCTTGTAGTTAATGGAAGAGAATCGAACGAAATAATATCTAATATATCTCTATCGTTAAAACACTGCCTTTCGCGTAAAAAAGCAGCTCCTAATCCAAGTTTTACATATTCAAGTGCAAGAAGATCTGAGTCTATACTTATAATTTTTCTTGGATTTATATTCATCATTGTAAATATTTCATTAGATGTTGGTTGAGCAGCATCTGAATGAAATACAATAAATGGAATATCATTTAGTTCCTGTTGCAGGGGGGGGGGAACTCAATGAAAATTTTTTCTTTAGACAACAAAGAACATGACGTTCTTGAAAAAGTTCTTCGAAATTATAAGAGTCTGTATTGGAAGGTTCGGAACATATTGCTAGATCGCTCCTACGGGATTCGAGATGACGCAGGGCTCTACCTTGGGTTCCTGTTTGTATGTTGAAAGATACGTCTGGATATTTTTCAAGAAATTCACGAATAATATCTTTAATTACAAATAAGCTTATATATTGCTGTGTAAATATGTTGATAGTTCCATGTATATAGTTATTATTATTTAATAAATTTTCAAAAATATCATTAGCGACATTAAATAAGGTCTCAGTTCCATATAATAATTTTTTTCCTTCCTCAGTTAATTTCATGGGGTCAACAGATCTATCAAAAAGTGAACAGCCTAGTTCCTCTTCAAGTTTTACAAGATGATGTCGAACGGCAGCTCTATTGATTCCCATGTGTTTTGAAGCGGCGGAAAGACTACCGGTCAAAGCTACATAATAAAATCCGCGCAGCCATTGCATGAGATCACCGTTGAATTTCCGCAGAACTTTCATTTTACCACCTCCTGTTTTCTAACAGCTTTTCAATATCGCTTTGTCTGGGGTGCTGCAAGAGGAGAATGGGAAAGTGATATTATCTGTGGGACAAGACCGGCCATCTAAGATATCATCTTCAAAGGCCGGTCTTTGTTGCCACTTATCGCCAGAGGCTGACTCTGGTATAGATGTCTTCATTAATGCCAGCAGGCGTACACCCTTCAAGTCTCAGCTGAACATTGGAAGGCGGGATTACTTCTTTTTCTTCGGGGTGAGGAAGATCTACCCAGTCATAGGGATACCTGTGAGCCCGGAAAACAAATCCTGCCGGATCCACGTACTCCCATACGATTTCTCCCTCGGGCGTGACTTCAAAAATGCGTCCACTGGTGGCTTCGACTATTTGCGTATTTCCATTGGGAAGACGCTGCATTCCCGAGCATATGGCGCTGAAGAACAAAGAAAGTTCGGAGGCTAGCTGTCCGCGATAATCTCCATAGCTCCAGACAATTTTCAATGTAATGGGATCGATTTCAAGAACACGGGAGAAGCAACGCCCCTGATTATATTGTCCCGTAGGAGAAGCCTGCGTAGGAATGCCGTAACCGGCATGACCTCCATTGTCGAAAATAAGGATATTTCCTTCACCAGGCAGGCCCTTGGGAATCATATGAACTTCATGCTGGCCGATTATGGCTCCAAGCTCGCGGAGTTCTTTGGTAGAACTGTAGTCAGGCCCCAGACGCCATACGATATCACCGGATCTGTGATCAATGATGAACGATATATTCAGTGAACGGATGTCCGTAATGATATTATTAGGATGAAAACGTTCATCTCCCATGTCGTAGTGACGATTCGGACCAAGCCACGCACAATTGTTGAGATATGTTTCCTTTGCATAGCTCATGCCGGGCTTTACGCCGGGGAAACGGAAAAACGCATTTTTTGCGGTTTCCGAAAGGCCGAGCTGGTCAAAATGATCCATGAGTTGCCAGGACCATTCTTCCTTGCCATTTTCATCGACGATCACGAGTCTGGTATCAGAAAGCGTGATGGGAGATATTTCAGGTTTGTGTACATTCCTGTTGGAGTTGATAAGCGTACGTCCATGTTTCTTAGGGTACTGATTAGGGGCGTAATAGCCGACGGGATTTCCTTCTCTCTGGAAGTCATGATGAGTGCGAGCAGCAGGAACCTTTTCCCCATTGATGATTTGTTGATCGAGGTCTGGAGCCTTCCACACAAGGTTATTATTCCAGTCTCTTTGTACAAGGTCGCGCATTTCCAGAGGGACTCCGGGAATTTCAGCAGTGGCCCCGATAATATCTCCACCAGGAAGTAGCTTGTTATCAAAAGATCCGAGTAGTCCATCCCAGTAATGAACTACATTACCATTCATATCTATAAGTCTAGCACCTTTTGCAGTGCTGACAGAACTTGATGGCACAAGAACATATCCATTCCAACATTTTTCAGGCTTATAGATCAACGTACCGGTCAAATTAACAGTCTGCGGCATGGTAATGACTCCTTTGAAATATTTTTATAGATCATCTTTTCTTAAATCTTGTCGCGTATGTCAACGGGAAAGATTTTTCAGCTGTGTATATTTTTTTGCCTGGCAATATTTTTCTCGATGTGCAAAAAAATAGTGCCAGTTTATAGCATGATTTTTTTTTGTTAGAAAATATACAAGTTATAAATTTTATTACTTGGGAGGCTTTTAATGATGCAAGAGGAAATGAAGCCAAAACTGTGGCAGGCGTTACTTATGGTTGTTATTCCTGTTGCCATTATTTTATATGGTACAGTTGTAAAACATATTATGCCTCCAGTAGTTCCGTTAATTATGGCTGTTGTAATTGCAGCATGTATTGCTTTATTATCAGGTGTAAAGTGGCAAACTATTGAAGATGGAATGTTTATGGCACTTAGCCGTTCACAGATAGCAGTTCATATTCTTATTCTTGTTGGCGCATTGATTGGAATATGGATTCATTGTGGAACTATAAGTATGATAGTTTATTATGGCCTAAAACTTATTTCTGCAGAATATTTTTTAGTTACAGCATTTATTATATGTACGATAGCTTCAGTGGTTACAGGGACAAGTTTTGGATGTCTTGGTACCGTGGGGGTTGCTCTCTTTGGTATCGGTACAGCTTTTGATTATTCTCCAGCAATGATCCTTGGACCTATTGTAGGTGGGGCTATGCTGGGTGATAAAATGAGTCCTGTGTCTGATTCTACTAATATTGCTGCGTGCACTTGTGAGACTGATCTTTTTTCTCATATAGGATCAATGATGTATACAACGCTTCCAGCGGCTATTATAGCGTGTATTATATATACATTTATGGGAAATTCTATTGATGGAAATGTTGACGTATTGTCAGGTGAAGTAGGCGTTATTCTATCTACTATTGAGTCTCATTGTAATTTGTCTTGGGTTACACTAATTCCTCCGGTTGTGCTTTTTACGTTGGCATGTCGTAAAGTTCCGGTAATTCCCACATTGGCATTAAGTATTTTTGCGGGGGTTATTGTCGCTCTGCTGGATGGTGCGAGCCTTGATGCACTGATTAAGACGGCAACGAGCGGATATGTTTCCCAGACGGGTGTAAAAGAGGTGGATAGCCTGCTTTCAAGAGGTGGAATGCTTAGCGTCCTGCCTACATTGCTGCTTTTTATTGCAAGCCTTTCGTATGGAGGCATTTTAGAGGCTAGTGGAGTATTCAGCGTGATTATTGAAAAAATACTCCGGCATGTTTCGACGCTTGCAGGTTTAGTTTTTTCCACACTGTCTGTTTCGTTTTTTGTCTTGCTTGGTACTGGCAATATGATGCTTGCTAGCATTATGACTGGTAGAGCTTTTGCAAATGCATATAAAGAAAGAGATATACATCAAAGAGTACTTTCTCGCTCTTGCGAGGATTCAGCAACTGTTTTAAGTATTCTTATACCATGGAGTGTGCCAGCATTTTTTGTAATGGGAATACTTGGTGTATCTGCTTGGGATTATACTCCATATTGTTATTTTAATATTCTTTGTCCTGTATTTTCAATGTCTTATGCTTATACTGGTTTTGGTGTATGGAGAAGGAATGGTACACCATATAGAAAATCTATAAAGAGAAAATAATTTTTAAACTGATATTTGTTAAAAGTAAGCACCTTTTTGATGATTAATATCATTAAAAAGGTGCTTTACTGTATAAATATGTTGTTAGTATTTATTATAATTTTGTAAAATAATATAATTAATAAATAATAATATTTATAATAAAACATATTGTTTTAAATTTAAACAAATATTAAAATCCGTTGTATTTTATTAAATATTGGAAACAAGTAATTTAATAAAAGAAAAGATAGATAAAGTTTGTGATGATTTTTCTGAGACAGTGATCAGAATTTCAATGGAATGTTCGATGATATCAATATCCATCATTCTATACTTAGCTACTAGATCAAAGAGTCTTTACCTTCTTTAGATATAGCAGAAGGCCATTAAATTTCTAGAGTAGGTTTTAGGTATAAAGGTAATACCATTTTTACTTTGAATATTTTTTCCAGATAGTCTATGCATCCTGAAGATGCAAGATAGGCTATGCTATACTCATTGTTTTCATATGGAAGTACTGATATATATGGTGTATCTGAAAGGACTACTGTTATGGATAACACGCTGTCATGACAATGTGATATAATTTGCTAAGAACGTCAGCACTGTGCCGTAGGAAAACTTATTTTAATATATTGATATGATATATATCATATCTTATCTTATTATTGACAATCCCCTAATAATACTTCCAATCCATTGTCATGGTAGTATTATTAGGGGAAAAGATGACTGGAAGGATGAGCTAGGACTTCGGAACGATAAAATACGACTTCTGAGGTTATTTTTTGAGAAGATATCATACTCTTTGGTAACCAACAATTTCAGATTTTCTGCTAGTGACTATAGGGTAGAATACATGGGGAGGAAGTGGATGCCTTGTATGTATCCGTCTTCTGTGAGAAAATGCGAATTGAAGAGACCGGCATTCCAGAAGACTGACTCACAAGTTTGAAAATTTAAGGAGCAGGCAAGAGTCATCAAGAACAAGAATCTTGATATTTCATGTCTGATATTATTTTTCCCGAACAGCATAATGCTGAATTTTTTTGCCCTTCTCCGTTGTTTCTATTCCCTTTTGATGAGAACCCATTCTTCCAAAGCAATAATGCATGAGCTCTTTTAGTTCGGAGAGAAACTCTTTCACCCGTTCATCTTTCTCATCAGCCATGTAGAAAAAATCAAAGATATGGTTTTTGTCTCCGAAATCTTCTTCTAGCCTACCATGAATTTTATTATTGCTTTGATGTTCTATCCATTCTTTAAAGGTTGTCATTTTCTTCCTCTGGCTGTTCTCTGAGCCATCCATATTCGTTCTGGTAGAGCAGCCAGAATGTGATAATCATTCCAAGGAGTGTATCCTGTGTTTCCTGTGGATAGCCACGTTGCCGTACGGTCTCAAAGTCTTCGTACATTCCATCAGGAAGAGTGCATGGCAATATATGTTTCATAATAATTTCCAACTCTTATAATATTTATACTTTAAAAATATCGAGATTGAAAAGATATACAAATAATTATAAGAATGTTCTTATGATTGCCCATAGCCAATAGGGACTTAGGCGTTATCTCCAGCGTCGTTACGAATATTGAAGAAAAATTCAGAGAGTTTTGATAAGCATCATCAGTACAATGGCGGCAGCTTTTGAATCAGGGATATCGATAGAGTGAAAGGACTTCTTTAAAAATTTCTTCGATTTTTGTGTGATTTCTGCAAGCGTTTTTCAGCGTAGATGGGACTCCGAATCAGTGTGTTTGATTCGGAGTTTTTTTATTCAGGAGGGCACGTCCCATAATGTCCCGCAGATGTCCCACATATTGAAAATTCTGTCCTCTTGTTGTCCCGTATGGAATTCTGATAAATTACACTTATAAATTCAGTCGGCAGTGATGAGGTATTACATCTTATCCTGTCAGAAAATCATTTCAGGAGAAATATAAATGGAAAGAAACAGCAATCAGAAAATGGTCAGGGCGAAAGAGGCCGCAACATATCTGGGAATTGGCGAAAGCACATTCTGGCGATGGGTGGCTCAGGGAAAAATTCCACAGGGTATTAAATTTGGGACTAGGTGTACAGTGTGGCGACTTGAAGTTTTGGACTCATTTATTGAGCAACATGAAAAAGTCGCTATATAAGCTGGGTATGAGTATTTTATTATGAAAGCTATTGGAATATAAGTAAATATGATTCTAATGGGCTTGTATATATCAAATGAGTATAATGAGTAAAGGAATATATATGATGAAAAATAATTTAATTAAGGCTAGGGGCTTTCATATTGTAACAAAGCAATCATATCTTTCTGAAGATAAGATTAAAAATGTTTTAAATCGATATAAAACGATTACTAGTTGGGCTTATATTTTACATGATAAGGAAATAGATGAAGTGGGTTGTGGAGAAGACAGTGATGATGGATTAAAAAAGTTTAAAGATGCTCATTGGCATATTGCTATTTATTGTAAAGATAACAGAATACCATTATCTTCAGTTGCATCATGGTTTGGAATAGGTGATAATTTTATAGATAAATCAGAAGGAAGTATAATATATATTATTAAATATATGCTTCATGAAGATGAGGAGTCTGTTAGGTTAAATAAGCATCGCTATGACGATAGTGAATTAAAAACAAATATTAACTTTAGAAATGAATTAAATCATATCTCTAAGAAGAAGAAAAGAGAATATTTTTTTACAGGTGTCTTAAACGGCATGCATCCAGATGAATGTAGAGAGATTGATAGGTATTTTTATGCTGAAAATATGGATAAGCTTATTAGGTTATATAAGGACTATTTGAATCATAAACCAGTGCCTTCGACTAGGTATAATATTTATATTTATGGAGATTCATCTTCTGGAAAAGATTGCTTTGCTAAAGCGTTAGCGCGTGCTATTTACAATAATAAATCAAAGGATGAGTATATATATCATACAATAGGTTCTCCAAAAACGATGTTTGAAAACTATTTACAGCAAGAAGTTATTATATGGAATGATATGCGTGCAGAGAGTTTATTATCACGTTTTAATAATGATATTGGACTGATATATAATATATTCGATGTTCATCCTTCAGCAATTTCAGTGAATGTTAAATATTCATCTATAAAACTCACAAATCGAATAAACATAGTGCACTCAGTTCAGCCCTATGATGAATTTCTTGATACACTTTCTGGAAATGAAGATAGACGTCAATCTTATAGAAGATTTCCTATAATAATTCATCTAAAAGAAGATACTTATGATGTTTTTATTAATAAATTTTTTATGGATAGAACTGAATCGTTTACAGAGTATTATCGTAAGATTGATATTCCAGGTTCATTCGGAAAGTATAGAATTTTGTATTCATCGGAAGAGGCACATCAGAAAGAACAGAGGGCAATTAAACCTGTAGTTGATATTTATAATGATATTAGAAATAAAATTGAGCATATAGTATGATTACATAGAAATTTCTAGCTCTAGTTTTTTATGAAGTTATGATTAAAAAGTATTACCTTCCCCTTAGTTGAAAAGAGAGCCATTCAGACAAGATACTATGTAATAGTGTTTGCTTGGCTGTGGATGAAAAGCGAGTTTTGCGAATATTTTCAAACTGTTTAAACATCTCTTCTGAGACTAAAAATTGAAGTTTCTTTTTGGACATAGTTTATCTTTTTTATTCTATTTTATCATATTTATCATTATAGAAAATAAAAGTTATTTTTCATAAAAAGACTATACTAGAATTTGTATTGAATAATAATTTCTATAAATTAAAAAAAGGAGCGGCAATCTCAGCAACTCTTTTTTATTATTTTTCTTCCAAAGAATTTAGAAGTTTATTAATTTCATTTTTTAATCTATCACGAGCTTCTATGAAGCTATCATCTGACTTTATTTTATTATTGCTTACCATATGTTCATAGAGATTTGAAAATTCCTTAATCCGTTTACCAAAATTTTCAAGTTGCGTTAAGTATCTCTTTTTTCTAGAAGTGTTATTTTCATAAATTTCTTTTTCTTTTATTTGAGCAGCCTTTGCATTTCGCTTTTGAGCTTTTTCCAAACGAGCATTATAAAGTTTTATTTTTTCTTCCTTTGAACCTTTATTTCTAGCTATGCTGCGCATGGTGATAACAGATAGCAACGAGTCATTACGAGCTCTTTCTTTTATTTCATCAGGAAGAGTTTGAAGTGCATAATAGTCAGAAATTGAACCTTCTGCCAGTCCCAATTCTAGTCCCAATTGTTTATGGGTATAGTTTTCATCTTTCTCTTTCCGTTTTTTATAAAGTCTATCTATTGCATCACTTTTTTCCATGCAGTTGTGCTCTGTGCGCACAATGTTAGCTTTGAGGCCACATTCGACAGCTTCATCATAGCTCAACAAAATAGCGTAAATTTGGGACAGTCCTGCTTGTTTGTGTGCTTCAAATCTATGCCAACCATCAACAATGATATATTTATTGCTTTCCGTTTTTTTATTGCGTAATTAGGATATTATCTATCTTCTGTCCAAAACAGAACCATTTATAAAAAATTTTCGACGGTACGAAGCATTATACAAGTTTAATATAAATTCAATTTCTTAATCTTTTTCACCATCACACATTCTCACACCATATTTTCTGATTGCTTCAGAAGATACTATACCATCAGTTACATGATAGAGTAGGGCTCCTATCATCGCTTTTGATATGCCATATTGAGATTCTAAATGTTTAGCAATTTTTTTGTCGGAGTCTCCATCTTTTCTCATTTTTATTACAGTTGTGCATAATCCGTTTCCTTCTATATATAATTTTTTTTCATTTTCAATTCTTGCTTTTAATTGATTTTTATAAGTAACTAATTCATCTCGTAGACGATTTAATTCGTCTACAATAGGGCATTCTGAGCATCTTTCAAACTCATCTTTTATTTCCAAATATTCATCAGTAACGATTTCTTTATCGGTATCACTTTCATCAAATAAATAAGTTTTCTTTTTTGATATACAATGAATTTGTTTCCAGTTGCTCCAATCTGATATATCCATTGTTAATGTATTAATATCATCTTCTTTAAAATAATTAAAAATTTCTACAGGATTATGGAAATCACAATATTCATTATATGCCTGTATAAATTCTAATTCTCGATTTGTTTTTATTCTATCATATCCTTTTGTTTTATTTAAAAATTTAAGAAGTGTTATTACCTTTATATTAATTTCATTAAAAATAAGTTTTACAGGAATTTCACGTTCTTTATAGTCGATTTCATGTTCACATAGAATCGCGTAAAATTTTTCAGGTGTATACTTTGCAAAAGGTTCGCTCTCATCGTTCCAGTTAAAATCTTCCTCTTCATATTCATTCATGGTGGTTTCCTTTTTTATATTTTGTAAGACCTGCTCGCGCAGTCACACAAATAATTTGTCTAATTATGCATCATTTTTTGTCTTTCATCAAGATATTGAGCACGGTTATAGGGTCTTCGAGAGGTACTTTCCTTAGCGTGCGCCATCAGGCTTTCACACTCTGGGATTATATTGTTGCGTAATGAGCAGCATAGAGGTCATAGCTCGAAGCCAGAAACTCGTCTTTCTGTTTTATTGGGTTAGAAATGGAATGGCCCTGCCTAGTGGGATAGATTAGAAAATGTTGGTATTAATGTTGGTATATTTGATATATTATTTTTTAAATATATGTAATATCAATATGTTATATTATATATTTGATTCCTATACGTGCCAACAGACGCGCATAAAGCCTCATGAAGCCTCAACTGCTTTGTGGGGCTTTCCTTTTTCCGCGCTGCCTTGCGCTCTCTCATGGCGTTTCTCTGCCGAAGCCGCGGCATGAGGCGGCAGCGTCGTGAGGCCCGGGCGGCGTTTTTTCTGGAGCATGCCGGAGAAGAGGCGACTATGACGGAAGAAGAAAAGATTTTTGCAGGAAGGCTTTTTGATGCGAGATGTCGGGAACTCAAGGACATCAAGCATGTGGCGCACGAGCTGTGCCGGAAGTTCAACGCCATGGATGAATATGATCCTGATAGGCTGCCGCTCATACAAAAATTCATAGGGAGCATCGGCAGGAATTATTACTTTCAGGGGCCCGTCCAGTTTAATTACGGCTGCCACACGTTCATCGGCGACAACTTTTTTGCGAACTTCAATCTGCTCATCTTTGACGACGGGAAAGTCGTCATCGGCAACAATGTGATGTTCGGACCCAACGTCAGCCTTCTCTGTTCCAACCATCCCCTCATTGCGGATGAGCGCATACGCATGACCTATCCTGACGGCCACGTGTCCACGTCGGAGTTCGCGGGAGAAATTCATATTGAAGACGACGTCTGGCTGGCGGCCAATGTTTCCGTCATCGACGGCGTGACCATAGGAAAGGGCGCGGTCGTGGGCGCAGGCAGCGTGGTCACGCACGACATTCCCGCAGGATGGCTGGCCCTCGGCGTTCCTGCAAAGCCGGTCAGGAAGATTTCCGAGCGGGATTCCAAAATGCACCTGCTGAGCTAGGCGTCTCTCCTGCGCCGCTGTTTCTGTCCTCTGGGGAAGGAAACGTTTTTTTTGCCGACGCCATCCGGGCCCGCAGTCGTGAAAGGCGGCGGGCTTTTGCATTAAATGTTCCGGCGGTTCGGGCTCGGAGAACGGCACGGCCGGGAGGCTGATTTTGAGGAAAAGGGATTCCGCGTTCTGCGTCGGGAGCCCCTTCCGTCGCCTCTGCGGTTCGGCGGGGCCGTTGCCGCAGCTGCTTTCCTGGTGCCTTCTCCTTGTCAGGGAAGCGAGATGCGCGAGCCGCAGGAAAGGTAATGGAGCCTGTCGCCGAGCGTCTGTTTCAGATATTCAAACGGGCCGAGTCCCGTGCAGTGGCAGGTGTAATACTCGGTCGGAAACTCTGCCAGGTGCCGGGCGGCGAAATCGAGCGTTGCCCGGCTCTGCTGATCGGATTTCAGCGACCTGAAGTGGAATCCGCCCACGAGCACGTCGGGCCGCAGCCACTGTACGATGTTCAGAATGCCCTTGTGGGAACAGCCGCTGATGACCACGAGCCGTCCGCGTTCCCGGAGGCAGAGATACTGTTCGTGCGTGAAGTCGTCAGGCTCAGGATGCCCATCGCGCACCATGAGCAGATCCTGGCTGTACGAGGGAAAGGGCCGCGCTTTTTCGTTGCAGGAGCAAAGCCACATGTCGTCGTCCAGCGACAGAACGTCGTCCGTCGGCACGATGCGGGGATGCCCGGCCAGCGAGGGGGCCATGCCTATTTCCCGATCGTCTGCGGCGAGGTGACGTTCAAAGGCGCGGCGATGCACATAGACGGGGGCGTGCTCGTTCACGGCGAGGAAGCGGGCCAGACCTCCGGTGTGATCGTAGTGCCCGTGGGACACGACGGCCATGTCCACAAGGCGCAGATCTACGCCCAGATGCACGGCGTTGCGGGCAAAGGCGTCCGTCTGTCCTGTGTCGAAGAGAATGCGGTGCTTTTCCGTTTCGATGTAGAGGCTCAGACCGTGCTCGGCGGTGAGGCGTTCGTCGGACGAGGTGTTTTCCAGAAGCGTGACGATCTTCATGTCGAACTCCTTGTGGCGGGATTGCCTTCCTACAGTACGCCGCGCCGCAGGCGCTGTCCACGCATGCGGCAAAAAACGCCGCGGGAAGCGCATTGAGCGCGTTTTTAAATTTCCCGGATTTTCAGAATATTGTAGGAAATATCCGTGTCGTAGGCGTCTGATTCTTCGATTTTCTTGAGGAAGTTCACCACGCGGATGGTGACCGGCAACACGACGATTTCGTACGCCGTTTTGGCGAAAATCTGAATGGCCATCATCTTGATAAGTTCCTGCGCGGGCACGAGGCCGCCGAAGGCCAGAGGAAAGAAGATGAGGGAGTCTGCGCTTTCTCCCGCGAGGGTGGAGAGCACGGCGCGGGCGGAAAAGTGTTTGCCGCGGCTGGCGATTTTCATTCGGCTCATGACGTAGGCGTTGAGAAAGGAGCCGAGGAGAAAGGCGGCGAGGCTGGCGGCAGCGATGCGCGGGGCCAGACCGAAGATGAAGCGGAAGGCGGCGTCGCCTTCCCAGAAGGGAGCGGCAGGCAGGGCCACGGCCAGCTGAAACAGGGCGACCATGGCGAAGTTGACGGCAAAGCCCAGCCAGATGATGAGCCGCGCCTTGCGGAAGCCCCAGACTTCGGCAATGCAGTCGTTGATGATGTAGGAGATGGGAAAGACCAGGAATCCGGCGGTGATGGTGACGGGGCCGAACTGGAGGATCTTGGTTTCCAGAAGATTCGAGGCCACGAGACAGGCGCAGAACACGACGCCGAGCAGCATGAACGAGAGGGAGACGGTAGCTTTCATGACTTGTTTTTTACGTGGTTTTCAAGCACACGGTTGAAGGAAAGGGCCGATGCCGGAATTAACCTTTTGAGGCGGCGGGCGTCAAGCGGCGCGGGCCGGAGCGAAAGCGCGGCGTAGTTTGGAACATTGCGCCTCCGCGTCGATCGCGCCTTCGGCGCGGCTTCAGGAAACTTTGCGCGCGTCGCCGCGGGAGCATCCTTGTTGCGGAGAAGGGAAAGCCGCCGCGCCGGAAGAATGTTCCAGAGCGCGGCGGCGCGCTTTGTTTTTTGCGGTGTCTGACGGCTGTCAGAACCGCGCCCTGATCAGCGATGCTCGCGGATGAGCGCGGCGATGCGTTCGATGCCGGTTTTCACCACATTGCGGGAGGGACCGTAGGAGAATCGCACCCAGGAGCGGTAGGGTTCTTCGGCGGGACGGGTCCGGTAGGGGCGCACGTCGAAGAAGCGGCCGGGCACGGTCATGACCTTGCGGGCGAGGCAGGCGTGGAAGAAGGCGTCGGCGTCGTTGAGGGGCGCTGGCAGGTCGCGGATGCAGGCCCACACGTAGAAGGTGCCGCGGGGCTCGGCCGCCGGGCGGATGCCGAGTTCGGCGAGGCCGTCGAGCATGAGCTTGCGCTTGTAGGCGAATTCGGCGCGCAGGGCGGTGGTTTCCTGCTCCACGCGGGAAGGTTCGAGGGCCGCGAGGGTGGCGCGCTGGGAGAGCATGGAAGGACCGCCGTCCACGGCGCTGGCCGCGCGGTTCAGCATTTCAATGATGTGCTTCGGGCCCACGGCCCAGCCGGCGCGCCAGCCGGGATAGCGGTGGCTCTTGGTGAGGCCGTCGAAAATGACGACGGGATCCTTGTCCACGTCTTCCACGAATTCCGCCGCGGAAACGGGGCCGGACGCGGGAGAGCCGTCGGGATTGTAGATGAAGTGGGAATAGAATTCGTCGCTGCCGATGAGGCAGTTTTCCCTGCGGGCCGTGGCCACATAGCTGTCCAGGGTCTCGCCGGAAATGATTTCGCCCGTGGGGTTGCAGGGATTGGAAAACACAAAGACGTTGGCGCGTTCCTGATGAATGAAGCTTTCCAGCGTTTCTGCGGGAATGGAGAAGGCGTCTTCCTCCCTGGCGCGGATGGGAAGCAGCACGCAGCGGTTGCGGAGGCTGTAGAGATAGTCCTCGTAGGCTGTGTAGTCGGGATTTTTGTAGGCTATGCGCGCGCCGTCGGCCAGAATGGTGTAGAGGCGGGTGAGGGCCAGACGGCCGCCGCTTGCGAAGCTGACGTTGTCCGCCGTGTACTTCGACTTGCCGCGGCGATAGGTTCTGTTGACCATGTCGGCAATGGCTTCGCGCACTTCGCCGGTGCCGCCCACCGGGCCGTAGGCATGATCGGCGGGATCAATGTCGATGTGATGGATGCGTTCGGGCGCGCCGGGCATGTCGCCGACTTCGGGCTGTCCCTGACCGAGGTTGCACCAGTCGGGATTTCCGTTCCAGAAGCCGAGCTTAGAGGCCTCGTGAACAACCCAGATGACGCCCATGTAGGGAACGTCCCTGACCATGGGAAATGTGGAGGACATCTCCGTATCCATGTTGATAATCTCCTTGAATTATTGGATATTATTCAAAACACAGTGTAAGCGTGAAGAGTGCGTCCGCTTTCGGAACTCGAAAGGGAGCGCGAGGGTGCAGGTGCGGAAGTCGGCGTTTCAGGAAGCCGGGCGGAGCGTTGCGTCGACCGACCTGCGAGGCGGGAAAGGGGAGTTGTTGCCGGACGGCCGCCCGGAGAAGCGGACGGAAAAGCCGTGCAGGTTGTCCTCGCTGCGGACGGCCGTCGGAAAGAAGAACGCTAGTCGAGTTTGTCGATGGGGGTGTAGGTGCCGTCGGGATTGGGACGGAAGACGTAGTGTTCCTTCAGATAGATGATGTCCTTGCGGTGGACGGACTGCAGTTCGGCCAGAATGGCGGCGCGGGCCACCACCTCGGCGCCGGCGGAGCGGGCCAGGGATTCGATGGCTTCGATGGATTCGCCGGTGGCGATGACGTCGTCGATGAGCGCCACGCGCTTGCCGCGGATTTTATCGGCGTCGCAGCCGTCGAGCCAGAGGGTCTGTTCCTTCTGGGTGGTCACGGAGAAGACGGAGTGGGAAATGGGGTTCTGCATGTAGGGCTTGCGGCTCTTGCGGGCCACCACGAAATCCTTCATGCCCATGAGGCGGCTGATTTCGTAGGTGAGGCAGATGCCCTTGGCTTCGGCGGTCATGAGCACGTCCACCTCGGGCAGACGCTTCATGAGCTCGGGGGCGACGGTCTGGATGAGTTCGGTGTCGGAAAGTACGACGAAGCTGGCAAGAGCAAGATTTTCTCCGATCTGGACGAAGGGAAGCTTGCGCTTGAGTCCCATGATTTCAAAGTCGAAGTATTTCACATGGCCTCCTGAGTTGATTTTGACGAAACGTGTCGGAAACGCGGGAGCCGTCGGCGGGAACGCGGTTCTGCGCCGGACGGCGAACATGCGAATCCCTCCTTCGCGGACGATCGTACAACGTTATCCGCAAAGGAGGGAAGGGGTGATCTACAGGAAAACGGGAGCGCCGGGGCCGAGAGGCAGATCCATTTCCATCCAGAAGATGAGGAAGAGGCCCCAGAAGAACAGGATGCCGAGCGCGTAGGGAAGCATGAGCGAGATGATGGTGCCGAGGCCTACGTTTTTGGCGTATTTCTGCGCCACGCCGATGATGAAGGCCATGAAGGGCTCAAGCGGAGAGATGGCGTTGGTGGTGGAGTCGGCCACGCGGTAGGCGGCCTGCACGAAGTAGGGCGAGAGCTGCGTCTGCATGAGCATGGGCACGAAGATGGGGGCGAGCAGGGCCCACTTGGCCATGGCGCTGCCGATGAAGAAGTTGATGCAGGCGGTGAGAATGAGGAAGCTCACCACGAGCGGAATGCCGGAGAAGCCGGTGTTGTTGAGGAAGGCCGCGCCCTGAATGGACAGATACATGTCCAGATGCGTGTAGGCGAAGCTGGAAACGAACTGACCGGCCGCGAAGCAGAGCACGATGAAGGAGGAGAATTCCTTCATGGCCTTGCCCATGAAGCGGACCACGTCCTTGTCGTTGCGGATGACCTTGGTGCTCACGCCGTAGGGTATGGACACGGCGAGGAAGAACACCAGCAGGATGGGCACGAGGGAGTCGAGGAAGGGGGAGGGGACGATGCTGAACGTCTTGGGATTGCGCAGGATGCCGTGTTCGGGCACCACGGTGAGCAGAATGAGGCAGATGTAGACGATGCCGCCGATGAGGGCGGCGCGCAGACCGCGGCGTTCTTCGGGGGTCACGGTCATGTCTTCGCTGCCCAGCGCGCCATCGTGCATGGCCACGCCTTCGAGACGGGGTTCGACGAATTTTTCCGTAAGGAAGACGATGACGGCCGTCACGATGAAGGTAGAAGCCGACATGAAGTACCAGTTGACGGCGGGATGCACGGTGAAGTTGGGATCGATGATCTGGGCGGCCTGCTGGGTGATGGCGGCAAGGCCCACGTCGGTGCCCACGACCAGGAGGTTGGCGTTGAGGCCGGCGGCGCAGCCGGCGAAGCCCGTGGCGAGACCGGCCAGCGGATTGCGGCCGAGGCCCTTGAAGATCATGGCGCCGAGAGGCGGCACCACCACGAAGGCCGCGCTGGAGGCCATGTTGCCCATGACGCCGCAGAAGGCGATGATGGCGGTCACCATGCTGCGGGGAGCGCTGAGAATGGTGGCGCGCAGCACGGCGGAGAGCAGGCCGACTTCTTCGGCCACGCCGAGGCCGAGCATCATGACGAGCACGAGGCCCAGGGGCTTGAAGCGGACGAAGTTGTCCACGCAGTTTTTGAGGAACCAGGTCAGGCCGTCCACGGAGGCAAGGCTCTGCACGACCAGGGTTTTGCCTTTTGGATCCACCATGGTGATGCCCTGCAGCAGGTAGGAAAGCACCATGACGACCAGCGTGAGGATCAGAAATATGGTGACGGGATGCGGCAGTCTGTTGCCGGCTCGTTCGATGAAGCCGAGAATGCCGGTAAGGTTTTCAATCTGTTCTTTAGCCATTGGCTCAAGCTCCTTGGGCGTGTTGCGGATGGGACGGCCTTTATACGCAGCATCACGGCGCGGAGGAATCCGCGCCGTGATGCACGGGGGAATTACTGGATAGGTGTATTAGTTAAGGTCGTCAAGGTTTTCAAATGCCTGACGAACCTCTTTGCGCAGCGCTTCGTTGGTGAGTACGTCGTAGCCGGTGAGGCACATGGAGCGGGCCGCAAGAAGCATGCCCTTGAAGCCTCCTTCTCCGTTGCAGGCTTCGGCAAAGGCGGGAGTGTGTCCGACGAGGTGCGCGCCCCCGATGGAGATGTAGGGATGGATGGACGGCGCCTTGAAGCTGACGTTGCCCATGTCGGTGGAATAGCTGCTGGACACTTCGTCGATGTAGCTTTCCCCGAGCAGATCGAGGTTGGAGGCAAAGGCGTGCAGCAGCGGCATGTTGTGGCGCATGGTGTAGTAGGGATGCGCGGAATGGCGGTAGGAGAACTGGCAGCCGAGAGCCATGGCGCAGCAGCGGGCGCAGTTGACCACGCGTTCGATGGCGTTGTCGAGGGTTTCGGGCTTGCGGGCGCGCACGCCGTAGCGCAGGCGGGCGAATTCGGGAATGGTGTTGATGGAGGTGCCGGTGTCGGTGAGCAGGCCGTGAATGCGCACGTCGGGGGTCATGTGCTGGCGCAGGCTGTTGATGCCCATGACGGCGAGCGCGGCGGCGTCCATGGCGTTGATGCCCTTTTCAGGCGCGCCGGCGGCGTGAGCGGCCTTGCCCTTGAAGTCCATTTCCAGGTTGGCGCGGGAAATGAGCTGCTGCTTGAGAATGGTGCGCCCTTCGGCGTGGGCGGCAATGACGGCGTCCATGTGATCGAAGAGGCCCGCGTCGGCCATGGGCACCTTGCCGCCGGCGTCCCGAACGTTGCCTTCTTCGGCGGGCGTGCCGAACACGTGAACGGTTCCTGCGGGAAGATGGCGGGCCAGCGCTATGCCGGCGGCGCAGGCCGCCGTGCCGAAGAGGTTGTGTCCGCAGGCGTGGCCGAGCCCGGGCAGGGCGTCGAATTCGGCGAGGAAGGCCACCTGCGGGCCTTCGCCGGAGCCGTACACGGCATGGAAGGCCGTGGGCATGTCGAGCAGATTGCGTTCCACCTTGAAGCCGTTGGATTCAAGAAAATCGGCAAGACGGGCGGAAGACTTGAATTCCTGATAACCCAGTTCGGGTTCGGCGAAAATGGCGGAGGCAATTTCCTTCATCTGGGCGGAAAGATTATTGACTTCATCCAGTAACTGGCTTTTTTCACGAGAGATTTCAGGCATGTTGCCTCCTTTGAAGTTTACAGAAACTTGCGCGTTCTCCGCACCTTACCTGTTATTGCAGGGGGAAGCAAGAAAAAGCGCAAACAAAATGGGGAGTTAAAATGAAAAGCCCGGCCGAATCCCTGTGCCGCAGGCGTTTGCGCCGAATGCGGACCGTCGGCATTATTTTTTGCCGTGTTTTTTTCCGTCGGGTTTTTTGAGCGCCTTTTTCAGCGCGTCGCGATAGGCTCGCAGCACGGTGAGACGGGCGTTCTTTTTGTCTTCGGCGGCCACGATGCGCCAGGGCGCATACTCCGTGCTGGTGCGCAGGAACATTTCATCCGCGGCGCGCACGTATTCGGGCCACTTTTCCCGATTGCGCCAGTCGTCGGGCGTGATCTTGTACTGTTTCCACGGGGTGACTTCCCGCTCCCTGAAACGGCGCAGCTGTTCCTCGGGGGAAATGTGCAGCCAGAACTTCATCAGCACGTTGTTGCCGCTTGTGAGCTGCTCCTCGAAGAGATTGATTTCCGCAAAGGCGCGGCTCCAGTCTTCGCGGGGCGTGAGCTTCTCCACCCGCTCCACGAGCACGCGGCCGTACCACGAACGGTCGTACACGGTGATGAATCCGGCGCGGGGCACGTGCCTCCAGAAGCGCCACAGATAGTGATGCGCCAGCTCTTCGTCCGTGGGCGCCCCGATGGGAATCGCGCGGCTGATGCGGGCGTCGATGCCGTCCATGAGGCGGCGGATGCATCCGCCCTTGCCTGCGGCGTCCCAGCCCTCGAAGACGAGCGTGCTGGAAATCCCCCGGCGCCAGGCGTGATAGGTGAGTTCGTGCAGTTCCTGCTGCAGGTCGGCCAGCTCCTTTTTGTAGGCGTCGGGATCGGCTTTGGCGCTCAGATCGATGGCGTCCAGCGTGGAGACCACGTTTTCCTGTTCCGCGTCGTTCTGATTCTTCAGGCGCGCGGCCCTGGCGTCCTGCTCGGCCGCGGTCCGTTCCACGGCGGCGATCACGGCGCGGGCCACGGCAAGGTTGCGATAGTTCGCGTCCGCGGCGTCCACGATGGTCCAGGGCGCGAAGGCCCGGTCGGTCAGGGTGATGGCGCGCGAGGCGGCTTCGGCCAGACCGTCGTAGTTTTCGGAAACCTTCTTGTCGTAGGGCGTGAAGTGAAGCACTTCCTTGTGAGCCAGCCGCTTCTTGAGGCGCTCGTCGTGCTCCTTTTTGTCCAGATGCAGCCAGATCTTGACGATGGCCATGCCCGACGCGGCCAGACTTTCCTCCAGGCCGCGGCAGTGATGCATGTGGGCGGTGAATTCCGCTTCGCTCATGTCTTTCGTGCAGAAGCGGCGCAGCTCAAGGCCGTACCAGCCGCCGAAGAACACGCCGGTCGAGCCGGCCGCCGGCAGTCGCCGCCAGAAGCGCCAGTCGAGCGGGCGTTCACGCTCTTCGTCGGTTTCCATCCAGAACACGTGGTTGTGAACGTGCTTGCTGTCCATCCATTCCGACAGCAGGTTGATGACGGCTCCGCGCCCTGCGCCGTTGACGCCGTCGACGATGACGAGCAGGGGAATCTTGCGGTAGATGCATTGCCGCTGCGCGTCAAAGAGTTTCATGCGCAGTTCGGGGGCCTGCGTCCGGAAGTCCTTGTCGCTGCAGCGTCTGCCGAGAACAACGTTTTCAAACATGCGAGCCTCGCTTTTTATCGGAAATAAGAAGGACCGCGCCCGAAAGCGCAGGCCTCGCCGTACCGGTACAATGTAGGCTTCCGCAGGAAAAAGGCAAGTTGTTCAACAAATTAGATAAGGTACGGAATTGTTTCGCTGCTGGGGCCTGAAAACGGAAAAGGCGGCGGAGCTCGGAGGCGTCGTGCGGCTCCCGGAAAGGGCTGAATGCGCCCGGCCTCGTGCCGAAGGCGGGCGTGCGAACGGGCGCGGCGAAACAATAATGAATCGCTGCGGCGTTGCGCGGGGCCGCTTTACCGGCAAACAGGGATATGGCATATTCGTCACAAGCGTGCCCAAGGAGTCTTCCATGTCCGCAGTCATTGTTCCCGAGCATTCCCGGCGTCTTCTGGAGGCCATTTCGGCAGGTCGTTCTTTCGAGCTGGACAGCTTCATTTTCGTGACGGCCGACGACTGGCTCATGGCCATAGGCTATCCGCAGGAGGGAGAGTTTTCCGTAGGGCGTTTTGAATCCGCGCTGGATGAAGCCGTCCGCAAGGTGAAGCCTTCCGACTGCTTTGCCATTGCTCCGGAGATGCCGGAGCGATTGGAAAGTCATGTGGAGGACAGGGACGTGTACTACACGCTGGATGCGTCGTCTCCGGTGCCGCCCAGGCTTCGCGGCCCGGTGCGGCACGCCCGCGAACGTCTTTTAGTGGACGAAACGCGCGAATTCACGCCGGAGCATCGCCGGCTCTGGGCGGAATTCATGGGACGCATGCCGCTGCCGCCGCGCATACGTCAGCTGTATTCGGGCACGGCCGCCGCGCTCCAGGGGCCGGCGGATCTGCGCCTTCTGAACGCCTGGGACGCCGAGGGGCAGCTTGCCGCCTGTCTGCTCATGGACTATTCCCTGCCGCATCATGTGAGCTACGTGCTCGGCGCGCATTCCAAAACGCATTACGTGCCGCATGCGCCCGATCTGCTTTTTGCCGAAATGCTGGAGCGCGCCCGGGCGGAAGACAAGCAGACCGTGCTGCTCGGGCTCGGCGTGAACGAGGGCATCACCCGCTTCAAGAAAAAATGGGGCGGTGTGCAGGGCGCGCCTTACGAGCTCGCGGTGTGGCAGGAAGCTTCGGGATCGGGCGGATTTTTCGACATGGCGGCGTATCTTGCCATCAGCATAGGCACGTCGTCGGGCAACTACGAGATGTCGCGCTGGAAGTTCTTCGATTCCCTTCCCGAGCAGCGGCCGTGCGCCATGCTCTGGCGTCTCGACAAGAACGGACGCACGTCTTGGATAGGCGGTTCGGCGCACTTTTTCTGCTATTCCTTCGAGCATTCGCTGCGTCGTCTTTTTGAAAACGTGGACACCGTGCTTCTGGAAGGCCCCATCGACTCGGACAGCATGGACGAGGTGGCGCGCATCGGCCGTTCCCCGGAACCGGACGCCCCGCGCGTGGCGCAGTTTCTTTCGGAAGAGGACGTGCGTCGCCTTGAGCGCATGGTGTACGGTCCCGAAGGCTTCTGGGCAAGGCTTGCGGGCGTGCAGCAGGAACGCAGCATCGACGTGCGGCAGGTGCTGGCCGAAAGCCGTCAGTGGTACGCGTTCTTCTCGCTCTGGACGTCGTATCTCGAACGCAACGGCTGGACGAATTCCGTGGATCTCGAAGTGTGGAACATCGCGCTCGACATGGGCAAGTCGGTCATGGGCATGGAAAGCCTTGCCGAGCAGATAGCCTCGCTGGAGTCGGCGCCCATGACGCGCATCGTAAAGTTCATGAAGGAGTGCTCCTTCTGGCCGAAGCTCATGAACAGCAATCGTTCGCGGTATCTGGCGGGCGATCTCATGGGCATGATGGGCACGAGCGCTGAATTTCCCACGCGCACGGGCACCATCATCAGCGTGCGCGATCAGCGCTTCCGCGAGCGCATGCGGCCGTACATCGAGCGGGGCGGAACGGCGGTGTTCGTGGGTGCCGCCCACATGATCAATCTGCGGCACATGCTAGCCGAAGACGGCTTTACCGTGACGCGCGTGCTGCCCACGTGGAAACATCGCTTTTCCGCCTGGATACGGCGCGACGATTCCGTGGTGCTGCCCGGCAATCCCGACGCGCCGACGTGGGAAAAGGCTCCGGAAAACATTCGATCCTCCGCGCTGCGCAACGAGCCTTCCGGTCATGCGGCGCGCTCTTCCTCCCGCGGCCCGTCTTCGGGCAGGGCGCTCGCCGATCTCGGCGCGCGGGCCGTCGTGCCGGAACAGATTCCCGCCTACGTGCGCGCGGTTTCCGGCCGCACGCTGCGCTCCTGCGAGGGCTTTGCCGCCTGGACCACGACCGACAGCTGCACGCTGGTGGCCTTCCCCGCGCAGGACGAGCTCGCCTCCTGCGGCCTGCACAGCGCGGCCTACGCGGACAGGCTGGAGAGCGCCGTGGCCTGCGCGCTGGCCATGCCGAATCTGCGGCGCATCACCGTGCTGGCTCCCGTGGTTCCGGCATCTGCGCCGGACAAGGCCGTGGTGGAGCGCGACGCCTGGTGGTGCGTGAACGTGCCGCATGCTCCGGGGCAGAAGCTGCGCAACATGCTGAACCGCGCCCGGCGCGAGGCTGTGGTGGGCGTGGAAGAGTGGGGGTCGGAACACGACGCGCTGGTGGATCACTATCTCAAGGTGCGCACGCTCGCTCCGGGCACGAGGCATATTTTCGGCAAAGTGGGGGCGTACGTGAAGGCGTCGCCCGAGGCCGTGCTCTTCGGCGCGCGGTCGGCGTCGGGCAGGCTGCTGGCGCTGGCCGTGGGCGACTACAGCGCGCTCAGCACGGCGTTCTACATGTTCGCCTTCCGGCAGGACGACTGTCCTCCGGGCGTGAGCGACGCGCTGGTGCAGGCGCTGGCCGACGAAGCCGTGCGCCGGGGGCAGAGCGTGCTGAATCTGGGCCTCGGCATAGACGGAGGCATTGCCTTCTTCAAAAAGAAGTGGGGAGCCTTCGAGGCCATGCCGCATCTGGAAACGAGCTGGATGGTCTAAAAGTTCGAGCGGATTTTCGCGGCGCGGAGACGAAGAAACGGCGTTTCCGGCGGCCGGTGTTCCAAAACAAAACGCCTTTTGGGGAGAAACGGCATGACTTCTGACGTCGAACGGCTTTTCGCGCAGTTTCGCGCGCCCGGATTTCTTCAGGAATTTCGGGAGATGTTTCAGCCCCGGGCGCTGGAATGCCTGCAGGTGGAAGTGACTTCCTGCTGCACGGGCAAATGCACCTACTGTCCGCACACCACGCGCGCCGACGTGTGGAAGAGCCGGCACATGAAGCCCGAGACCTTTGCGGCGCTCTGGCCGGTCATGGTCAAGACCGGTCGCGTGCATCTTCAGGGCTGGGGCGAGCCTTTTCTGAACCCGCATTTCATGGATTTTGCGGAGCTGGCCAGAAGAGCCGGATGCGCAGTGTCCACCACGACCTACGGGCTCGGCATGACCGAGAATCTGGCGGAGCGCATTGTGGCGAGCGGCATGGACATCGTGGCCTTTTCCCTGGTCGGCACGGACGAAGCCAGCAACGGCGCGCGGGCGGCCGTGCCCTTTTCCCGCGTGAAGGAAGCGGTGCGTCTGCTTCAGCAGGCGCGGCGAAAAAGAAACGCCGTGCATCTGGAAATTCATCTGGCCTATCTCATGCTGGCCTCCAATGTGGAGGCTGTGCGTAACCTGCCGCAGCTCATGGACGAGTGGGGCGTGCATGCGGCCGTCATCAGCACCATGGACTACATTCCCTCGCCGGAAATGGCGAAGGAAGCCTTTGCGCCTCACGAGCGGGAGAAGATAGAGGCCGCCCGCGCGGTGCTGGAGGACGTGGGCGCGAAGGTGCGCGCCGCAGGACGGGATTTTTATGCGTCGCTCCCTGCGCCGGAGCCTGCGCCTTTTTGTCGCGAGCGGGCGCACAAGACCCTTTACGTGGACGCGGAAGGATATATTTCTCCCTGTGTATATCTCAACGTGCCTCTTCGCGAGCCTCAGCCGAACCGCACGGTGTTCGGCAACGTGCTGGAAGAGAGTCCGCTTGCCATATGGGCAAAGCCCGGGTATGCGGATTTCCGCGCCGCGGTGCAGACGGCGGATCCGCCGTCCGCCTGCGTTTCGTGCGCCAAACGTTTCGAGGCTCCCTGCGCGCAGTAGCGGAGCCGCGCCGTGGGGCCGCTCCTTTTGGGAATATGCTGTGCCCGCAGGCGATGCCGGAGGATTCATGCTCATAAGAAATGCGACACTGGCCGATCTTGCGGTCGTGGCCGAGGTGGAAAGGCGCTGTTTTCCTGCCAGTGAGGCAGCCACGGAGGAGGAATTCCGGGAGCGTCTGGAGGCGTATGCCGACTGCTTCTGGCTGCTTTTTGAGGACGGGCGTCTGGCGTCGTTCATCGACGGCATGGCTACGGACGAACCCGACCTGCGCGATGAAATGTACGCGGACGCCTCGCTGCACAGGCCGGACGGCCGCTGGCAGATGATTTTCGGACTCAACACGCTGCCTGAGCATCGCGGAAGGGGCTATGCCGCCATGCTGGTGCGTCATTTGACGGAAGAGTCGCGGAAGCGGGGAAAGCTCGGCGTGGTGCTTACCTGCAAGGAGAGGCTCGTGCCCTATTACGCCTCGCTCGGCTTTGAGAACGAAGGACTTTCGTCGTCCACGCACGGCGACGTTTCCTGGTATCAGATGCGCCTGACCTTCCGTTGAGGCTGAATTTTTTTGCCGGCAGAAGGATGCCTTCGGGCGGGCGCGGCCTTTTCAGGCTCAAAAGGAAGGGGGCGGTCTTGTCCGGCGTTCGGCGCAAAAGGCGTCTCGGACGCGAATCGTCTTTCTGCATCGGGCCGGGCGCGGCGTTTGTTGTGCTTCAAGGCGCGCCAACAACGCCGCAGCGCGATTTTCGGCATGTGCGGAGGCTTCGGAATAACGTCTTGTGCCCGGACGACGGCCTTCAAAAAAACATATTAAATAAAGATATGTGATATGGCCCGATTAGAGCTTTTTTTCTCAAAAAGCTCAAGGGTCGGTCAATGTATCGCCTTGCATAAATTTGTCAAGTGGAATACTTGCCTTCTAGAATCTTCGGCGCCTTCCCTGCATGAGGGATGCATGGAGAGGACGCCGACACTTGAGAGGTTGTTTGTATGGTTAGTTTCTTTCTGTGCCTGGCTCTTCTGATCATAGGCTACTTTACCTACGGCAAGATGGTAGAGAACACCTTTGGTCCGGACGACCGGGAAACTCCCGCCGTCGTCATCAACGACGGCGTTGACTATGTGGTGCTTCCCCAGTGGAAGCTGTTCCTCATTCAGCTGCTGAACATCGCCGGTCTCGGACCCATCTTCGGCGCGCTGCAGGGCGCGCTCTGGGGCCCCGTGGTGTTCCTGTGGATCACCTTCGGCACCATTTTCGCCGGCGGCGTCCACGACTTCTTCTCCGGCATGACCAGTGAGCGCAACAACGGCGCTTCGGTTTCCGAAATCACCGGCATCTACCTCGGCTCCACCATGAAGACCGTCATGCGCGTCTTCTCCGTGGTGCTGCTCGTCATGGTCGGCACCGTGTTCGCCGTTGGTCCCGCCGGCCTCATCGTTAAGCTGTGCAGCGAAGCCGGCGCTTCCGGCATTCTGCTGAACGCTTCCTTCTGGCTGACCGTGGTGCTGATCTACTACTTCATCGCCACCTTCATTTCCATCGACAAGATCATCGGCAAGATCTATCCCGTCTTCGGCGTCTGCCTCGTCATCATGGCCGTGGGCGTGGGCGCTGGCATTGTGATTGATCCCGCCTACCAGATTCCCGAACTCTGGGATCACTTCACCAACATGCATCCCAAGGGAACGCCCATCTGGGCCTTCATGTTCATCACCGTGGCCTGCGGCGCCATTTCCGGCTTCCACGCCACGCAGTCGCCCCTCATGGCCCGCTGCATGAAGAGTGAACATCAGGGCCGCTTCGTGTTCTACGGCGCCATGGTGTGCGAAGGCATCATCGCCCTCATCTGGGCCGCCGCCGGCTGCACCATCTATGAAGTCACCAACGGTCAGACCACCGGTCTGCTCGCCAGCCTCGGCGCCGGTCAGTCCGCCGCCATCTACGACGTGTGCAGCAAGACCATGGGCGGCATAGGCATCGGCCTTGCCATGGTCGGCGTCATCGCCTGCCCCATCACCTCCGGCGACACGGCCTTCCGTTCCGCCCGTCTGGTGCTGGCCGACTGGTTCAAGGTCTCCCAGACCAGCTACAAGAACCGTCTCCTCTTCTGCGTGCCGCTGCTCGGCGCGGGCGCGCTCATCAGCCAGCTCGACTACACCATCGTGTGGCGCTACTTCAGCTGGACCAACCAGACCCTGGCCATGATCGTGCTCTGGGCCGCCTCCATGTACCTCTTCCTGAACAAGAAGAACTACTGGATCACCGCCGTGCCCGCCACCTTCATGAGCGCCGTGTCGAGCACCTACTTCTGCATGGCCCCCGAATGCCTCGGCCTTGTGGTGAAGCTGCCCACCGCCGTGGCCTATGTGATCGGCGTGGTCGTGGCCGCGCTGTTCCTCAGCCTGTTCCTGCGCGCCACCCGCAGGCACGCGTAACGCTGCGGCCGCTTTTCAAAGGCGGCGCGGAAAAACTTCTGAAAGAGGCTGCTGCCTTCTTTTGAACATGCAGTGACGGAACGCCGAGGCGCTCCAGATCCCTCTGTTTCAGAGTGCGAGGGGGCCGTCCGCAGAGACGGCCCCCTTTTTCTTTGTTCTGCGCCTGGCGCATGAACCAAACTTCATCTCTCCGGGAGTTGTGATGCTGTATTTCAAACCGGCCAGACTCGGCAGCGCAGGGCTGAACGACAAGGATTTGAAGGAGGATAGAAAGTCCTGCCTTGTCTTCGGTCCCTGCGGCGTCGGGCAGAAGGCGCTGTACCTGAACAGTATTTTCATGGAGCGCCGCTTCTACATTCCCGCGTCCAACATTCAGCGCGCCTACAAGCGCGTGGCCATGAGCAAGGGCGGCTTCACCGGCAAGGGCATCTTCGGCTCCATTCCCTATCTGGTGGTGGAATACGACAACGGGGAGCATGTGCAGTGTACGTTCAAGCATGAAAGCCATGTGGACATGATGCTTGCGGAAATTCAGCATCGCTTTCCGCACATCAAGACCATGTCCGAGGCGGCGGCCCGAAAGCTCGCCGAGGCCAGGGCTGCGGAAGAGGCCAGATATGTGAAGCACCTTTCTCCCGCGGCGGAGAAAAGCCTCAATGAGCTGCGCCAGGCCCGGGAATTTCTTGAAAAGCGCCCCGATCTGACCACGCGGCTTGCCGCGGCGAGCAAGGCCAGACGCGTGGATCAGCTCACCAATCCCGCGCACAAGTGGGTGGCGCTCGCCATTTTCTGCCTGGCGCTCGCGGCGTCCGTCTACGGCGCCTACACGTGGCTGACCGGATCGGGCGATTACGGCATGTACGTGACGCTCATCGGTCTTGCCGCGCTGTTCTTTTTTGCCAGCGCCCACGTGCTGCCCACGGCGCGCAACAACAGCCGCGCCATTGCGGCCGCGCTGGACAGAGCCCGGGACGATCTGGAGGCCTACCTGCGCGATTATCCCGACTTCCCGCTGCCCGCCCGCTACGCGCATCCGGCCACGCTGACGCGCATGATGCGCTCCATACGCGAAGGCCGTTCCGAAACCATTCCCGAAGCGTATGAGGATATGAAGGCCGTGCTTCGCTCACTGAATTCGGGCGTGAAGGTCAACCAGACGGAATACGACGAGGTAGTGGCCATCAAGCCCATGTTTCTGCTGGAAAATTATCGGTAGAACCGCCGAGCGGCCATTGTCCGCGGCACGCGGTCGCAGAGATTTTTAGGCGTGGTTGCAGGAAAATGCGGCGGAAATTCTCCTGACGGCGCTGAAAGAAAAGAGAAGATTTGCCGGCGTTGACGTCCGGCGCAGAACATGTTGTTCATGCAGGAAAAGGGCTCCGTTCTGCATTGCAGGACGGGGCCCTTTTCCTGCATGCTGAGCTGTTTTCGGCGATTGCCCCCGGTGCGCGTAGTTGCTGACGGCGGCTTCGGCGCGTCAGGCTCCGGCCTTGGCCAGTTCCTGCTTCAGCCGGGCGGCGGCGCCCTCGTTGAGCTTTTTCAGGCGGTTCAGGTAGGCGGCGCGGTTGATGAGCGGATGAGGATCGGAAGGCTTCAGGCTGCGCAGCGCGGGAATGAGATCCGCAAGCCCGGAGGAGAAGGGGTGGGCCGCGAGGTCCACTTCAATGTTCAGCGAAGGCTGGCCGAGGCGCTCCATGCTTTTGATATAGGCTCGGACCTGGTCGGGGCCTTCAATGGCGTTCAGCCCCTGTCCGCCCACGGTGACGGCCTTGTAGCTCTTGTCGCCCCGGCGCACGTCGTACATGTACGAAGCCGTGCCCCAGGTGTGTCCCGGCGTTTCAAGCACGGTGAACACGCTGTCTCCGCAGCGCAGCTGATCTCCGTCTTTGGCCACGACGTCCTTTTCTTCGAGCATTTTCCATTCCTTGGGCGTTCCCCTGCTTTCGCCTGCGTAGCGGAAGGCCTCGTTCCAGCCGCGTTCCGTCATGACGAATCGGGCGTTTTTCAGCAGCGGCTTCAGACGGTAGTAGCCGCCCACGTGATCGAAATGCCCGTGCGTCATGAGCACCAGTTTGACGTCTTCCTGTGCAATGCCCACGGTGCGGAGATTGTCGATGAGAAAATCCACAAAGGGTTCGTGCGTGGTGTCGATGAGCACCCAGCCGTCGCTGGTTTTGACGGCCCAGGAGGACACCCAGGCGATGCCTACCTGCCAGACGTTGTCGAAAGCCTGATAGGGCGCGATTTTCTGGGCGGCGGGGTCATGAATCCATGCGTCCAGTTCCTTGGGGGCCTTCTTTTCGGCTCCGAGCTTCTGGAAGAGGCGGTTGACCTCGGCGGTGCCGAGGGTTGCGGCCTGAGCCGGGGAGACGAGGGAGGGAAAAAGGGAGGCTCCGGCCGCGCAGCAGCTCAGGGCCAGAAAACGGCGACGAGCAATATTGTTCATAATACCTTCTGTGGCATGAGGTTGATTGCAGACGCAGTATAGCGGAAAAGGCGCGCGCTCAACAAGATGGTGCAACACTTTGGCAGAATTGTAAGATAACGTAACACAGTGGCGTTGCTTCTGCGCAAGGGGGCAGGCGGAAGCTTCTCGGCGCGAAGCTTTGCCGGAGCGTGGAGAGGCGGACGCGGAAAAGGAAAACGGCGGAGGGGGACGCGCGTTCGGCGCGTGTGCAGGCTGGGAGAGAGTTGTCCGGCGCGCAGGAGCTTTGCCGGCAAAAGAAAAGGCCGTCGCTCTGGAAGCGACGGCCTTTTCGGCAGCAAAACATGCGGAGGGCTATTCTGTGGTCTGTTCGGCAGCCGTTTCAGTCTTGGCTGTGGCCTTGGCGGCGTCGGCGGCTTCAGGATCAAGCTGACGGCCTCTGCGGCGCAGAATGTAGGTGTATGCCGGGCCGGAAATGACGTAGCCTATGAGAATGAGGAAGCAGAACAGGCGCGGCAGCGAGAACACCATGCTGAGCACGATGAGCGTGGCGACCATGGTCTGGAAGGGATGGGCCTTGATGAAGCCGAATTCCTTGAAGGAAAAATAGCGCACGCGGCTTACCATGAGCAGCGGCACGACGACGGAGAGGATCAGCGTCAGCCCGGGCAGGATGGGCATGAGGAAGTCGGGATAGTAGGGCATGAACAGCACGAACGTGGCCATGACGCAGGCGCAGGCGGGGCTGGGCAGTCCCACGAAGAAACGTTTGGACGTGGTGGACACGCCTACGTTGAAGCGGGCCAGGCGCAGGGCGGCGCAGCCGCAGAACAGAAAGGCTACGGCGAGGCCGAGACGGCCGAAGTTGTGCAGCTGCCAGGCGTAGGCAAGCAGGCCGGGAGCCACGCCGAATGTCACGTCGTCGGCGAGGGAGTCGTATTCGATGCCGAACTGGCTGGCCGTGCCGGTGAGTCGCGCCACCTTGCCGTCGAGTCCGTCCATGGCGGCGCCCACGAGAATGGCCCAGGCCGCGAGATCGAACTGATCCTTGAATGCGAGAATGATGCTGAAGAAGCCGGCGAAGAGGCTGGCCGTGGTGAACAGATTGGGCAGAATATAGACGCCGCGGGGAACGGGCTTGTTGGGATCGCGCATGAGAGCCTCTCTTACGCTTCTTCGGAAGCGGACTTCTTGGCCAGAACAGTCTGACCGGCAAAGACGTTTTCGCCGATGGAAACTGCAGAAGTATAGTCGGCGGGCAGATAGACGTCAACGCGGGAGCCGAAACGTATCATGCCGAAACGCTGTCCTCTTTTGAGGGAATCGCCCTGTTCGGCGTGGGGCACGATGCGGCGGGCGATGAGTCCGGCGATCTGCACGAAGGTCCAGGAGTCGCCGTTGTCGTCGCGCATCTGCCAGAGGCAGCGTTCGTTGTCGGCGGAAGCCTTGTCCAGCGCGGCGTTGAGGAACTTGCCGGGCAGATAGCGTATGCCGGTGATGGTGCCGGAGACGGGAACGCGGTTCACGTGTACGCTGAAAATGTTCATGAAGATGGAGATGCACAGCCTGGTTTCGCCGCTCATGGGATCCACGCGGGATTCCATGCGGACGACGCGGCCGTCGGCGGGACTCACGGCGATGTTTTCCTCCTGCGGCACCACGCGTTCGGGATCGCGGAAGAAATGGACGGAAAACCACAGCAGGATGAGGGCCGCAATCGTGACGGGCCACCAGTCCAGAATGGCGGAGCAGAGGGAAAGGATCGTCAGCAGGCCGATGATGGGAGCCCCTTCGGGGGCGAGGCCGATGCTTGGCTTGTTCATCAGAAACTCCTTTTTAAGAGTGCTTTCCCGTGCGGAGAACGATGCGGCGTGCTGTCGGGAAAAGGGCGCGCGGCGTTGGAGCGTGGCCGCTTCGGAGCGCGTGAGCCGGAGCGGATGGGGAACGAAAGCGCCCGGCAAACTCGCTGTCTGCCGGGCGCATCATGTTAGTCCTTGCGGCGCAGGATGACAACGTGTTTGAGCGCCCCTTCGCCGGAACTGCGCGTCTGCACGTCGGGATCGTCCTGAAGGGCCAGATGGATGACTCTTCGCTGATAGGCGCTGAGCGGACGGGTGGTCTGCACCTTGCCGGTGGCCTTCACCTTTTCGGCGAGGGCGAGGGCGAGTTCCTGCAGGCGGGAGTCCTGGCGGACGTGATAGTCGCCGGCATCGACCTGCAGACGCACCTGCGAGCCGATGGCGCGCGTAATCATGCGGGAGGCGAGGTACTGCACGGCGGCGAGGTTCTGTCCGTCGCGGCCGATGAGCAGACCCGTGTCTTCGCTCTTCACGGAAATCTGCACGCGGTCTTCGCCGATTTCCACCGAGAGGTCCACGTTTTCCGGATCCATGTCCAGAATGGGGGCCACCAGGCGGCTGACGATGTTCTTGGTTATTTCCGTGAGACGTTCCTGATCCAGTTCGGCCAGGGGAACGCGGGGCAGGGAGCTTTCCAGACCGTCGTTCTCTTCGCCCTTCTGCGCGGATTCCTTGCGGGCACCGCGATTCTGGCGGGAACGGCGGGCGCGGGGAGCGTCCTCGGCGTCTTCGGTCTTGTCCTGCTCGTCGGCTTCGGCTTCGGCGCTGGGGCCGGCCGGATTCAGAGCGGGCACGCCCGCCGTGCGTATGGCGGGCAGCACGCGTTCGGATTTTTCTTCCGGATTTTCCCGTTCCGCGTCCTGGCGTTTTTCCTTGCGTTCTCTTTGTTCTTCTTTCTGAGCGTCCGAAGCGTCGGCCTTTTCGCGGCGGCGTTCGTTGCGTCCGCGGCGGCGGCCTTCCTGGCGTTCGGATTTTTCCTGGGCGGACGATCCCTGCATGAAGTCGGGGAGCGTTGCCAGGCGGGCGCGTATTTTTGCCTTGCGGGCGCCTACGATGCCGAAGATGCCCGTTTTTGCGTCTTCAATGATTTCTATTTCCAGTTTTTCTCTGGGCACATCGTAATAGGAGCACGCCTCCGCGATGGCCGCATCCAGTGTTTTACCAAGAAATTCTTTGGATTCGCTCATATTTTTCCCCTGCTACTTGGTTTTGTGCAGGGTCCAGGACTGCTGGATGATGGACAGAATGTTGTTGCAGAGCCAGTACAGCACCAGGCCGGAGGGGAAGTTGATGAACATGACCGTGAATACCACGGGCATGATGAGCATGATCTTGCGCTGCTGCGGATCGCCCATGGCGGGGCTGAGCCACTGCTGCAGGAACATGGTGGCGCCCATGACGAGCGGCGTGATGTAGAGCGGATCCTTTACGGACAGGTCGGCGAGCCAGAAGATGTCGGTGCCGGGCAGGTAGGTGATGAAGGAGGCGTGACGCAGTTCGATGCAGTTGAGCAGGGCCTGATAGAGGGCGATGAACACGGGCAGCTGAATGAGAATGGGGAGGCAGCCGCCCATGGGGTTGACGCCGTAGGTCTTGTAGAGCTGCATCATTTCGCGGCTGAGGGCTTCCTTGTCGTTCTTGTACTTTTCCTGCAGCTGCTTCATCATGGGCTGGAGTCTCTTCATCTGCTCCATGGACTTGAAGCTCTTGCGGGAGAGCGGCCAGAACACGATTTTGATGAGAATGGTCAGCAGAATGATGGCGAAGCCCCAGTTGCCGAGGAATTCTTCAAAGATGGTGAGCAGCTTGAGCAGCGGCACGGCGAGGAAGGTGAAAAGTCCCATGTCGATGGAGGACTTCAGCTTGTTGGGAGCCGCGTCGAGCAGATCGCGGCTCTTGGGGCCTATCCACCAGGAGGTCTTGAGCTCGGAAGGCTGACCGGCGGTGAGGTTCACGTCCTGCAGTTCCACGGCGGCGCGCCAGACGCCTCCGTCGGTGATGCGGCCCTTGAACACGCTGTTCTGACCCATTTCGGGCAGCACGGCGGAAAGGAAATAGTTGGTCATCACGCCGGCCCAGTAGATTTCGCCGGAGCTCATCACGCCTTCCTTGGTGAGGTCGTCCACGTCGGTGTCGCGTTCGAGGGAGCCTTTGAGATCCCAGGCCATGCTCATGGTGTCGTAGTTGCTCTTGCCGCTGAAGTCCGTGGCGCCCAGGTTGTAGGAAATGCGGGTGGCGGGGGAGTTCTCGGCGGCGGTGAGGGTCACCTTTTCATCCATGAGATAGGTGTCTGCGTGGAAGGTGATGGCGCGGTTGATGCGCACGCCGTTCAGTTCGCCCACGAAGGTGAGGGTGGCGTCGCCGCTTTCAAGATTGACGTCGGAACCGTCGAAGCTCCACTGTCCCATGTTCCAGGAAGGCTGGCCGTTGACGAGCAGACCCATGGGAGCCACCGTGGCGGCGGCGGGGGAAACCATGTTGAACAGCGGGGAGTCGGGAGCGATGCTGGCCTTGTAGTTCTTCAGCCGGAACGACTGGAGCACGCCGCCGCCGGAATGGAAGACGGCCTCGTACAGAGGGGTGTTCACGCGGACTTCGCGGCCTTCGGAAGGCTCGAACTTGGCCACGGGAACCACGGGAGCGGCGGGCACGGGAGCCGGAGCCTGGGCAGCGGCCTGTTCTTCGGCCGTGGGCTGAGCGGGTTCAGGAATCCAGCCCATGTAGGAGGAAAAGGCCTGCCAGCCGAAGAGCAGGACAATGCAGATGACGACGGAGATGATGAGGCGACGGTTATCCATGACGTTCCTGAGAGTCTGCGTCGGGCGCAGAGGGATGATCGTTTGAGAGGGGGGGCACAGGATCGAAGCCGCCCGGGTTGCCGGGATGGCAGCGCAGGATGCGCCTTACGGCCAGCCAGAGGCCCTTGACGGGGCCGTGCATTTCAATGGCCTGGATGGCGTAGGTGGAACAGGAGGGATAGAAGCGGCAGCAGGGAGGATACAGCGGCGAGATGCATCGCTTGTAGAACCGGATGGGCAGAATGAGAAGCCGCTGGGCGAGAGTCATGCCGGATCTCCCGATGGCGTGGAAACGTCGAGGCCGGCGGCCGACGCGGAAGAGAGTTCGGCGAGCAGAGGCAGAAGTTCGGCTTCCGCGAGGCCGAGACCGAACTTGTCGGCACGCAGATGCTTTTTGGGCGTGACGACAATGTCCATGGGGGGCATTTCATCCTGATGCAGGCGGAAGAAAGCGCGAAGAACGCGCTTGATGCGGTTCCTCGCCACGGCGTTGCCGCATTTTTTTGTGACAGCAAGCCCGAGACGCCCGGCTCCGGACGTGCCGGAGCTACGGGCGAACACAACGAAATATTTTGTGAACAGACGCTCTCCCCCGTTGTAGCAGGCGGTGTATTCCGCCCTGCGGGTGATGCGTCGTTCTCTGGGCCAGGTCAGTGACATGGAGGGAATCCATGCTGCGCTTGAGCAGAGTTAAACGCAAAATGTGGGCGTGGCGAAACGCCGCGCCCGAAACATTTGCATGGTCTGCCCGGAACTTTCCTGAGGGAAGAGATCCGGGAAGCGCATCGCTTGCTTAGGCGGACAGAGTCTTGCGGCCCTTGGCACGACGGCGGCTGATGACGGCACGACCGTTGGGGGTGCTCATGCGGGCGCGGAAGCCGTGAGTACGCTTTCTGCTGATCTTGCTGGGCTGATACGTTCTTTTCATGACGCGCGGTCTCCTTACTGAGATTGGAACTTGCAGGTATAACGCGCCTTTCTTCCCCCGTCAAGTCGGACGGTTCAGGGCGCGACGAAAGCCTCCCCCCGAAAGGGGCGCGGCAAGCTCTATGTGTAAGCCGAGAGCCGTTTCCGGGCAAGCATTAAAACGCGCGTTTCGGGGAAAAGTCGCGCTTTCCCGCCGGGGATCCGGCTGGTGGCGGGGAAATGTTGATGACAAAACGGGTAGTTGCGCTTAGACTGCCCTCACAAGTTCTGCCGCCTCGGCGGTAAAGGAGCAGTCATGCAGGGAGTTCCCGTTCTCCGCGTTGCGGCCATACACGATCTTTCCGGCTTCGGCCGGGCGTCTCTCACCGTGGCCATTCCCATTCTGGCCACCATGGGCATTCAGGTCTGCCCGCTGCCGACGGCCGTGCTCTCTTCTCAGACTTCGGGCGTGGACGACTTCACCTTCCTTGATCTGACCGATCAGATGGGCCCCATGATGGATCACTGGGCGCGCCTCGGCCTCAGGTTCGACGCCGTGTATTCCGGCTTTCTCGGCAGTCCGGATCAGTCGGGTCTGGCCGAGCGCTGCATCCGGGAATTTTGCGCGCCGGGCGGCCTTGCCGTGGTGGATCCCGTGCTCGGCGACAACGGCGCGCTCGATCCCACGCAGACGCCGGAAATGGTGGAGGCCATGCGCAGACTCGTGCGCCGGGCCGACGTCATCACGCCCAATCTCACGGAAGCGGCCTTTCTTCTGGGCGAAGACTTCCGGCCCGACATCAGCCGCGACGGCCTGCGCGATCAGCTCTGCGCGCTGGCGGCCATGGGGCCTTCGGGCGTGGTCATCACGAGCGCGCCCGCGTCCTGCGCGGCGAACACGTCCACCGTGGCCTACGACGGGCGTCGGTTCTGGCAGGTGGAGGTGCCGCATCTGAACGCCTTCTATCCCGGCACCGGCGACGCCTTTGCCAGCGTGCTCACGGGGAGCCTTCTGCTCGGCGATTCCCTTCCCGTGGCCGTGGATCGGGCCGTGCACTTCGTGTACCTCGGCATTCAGGCCACCTACGGCTACGACACGCCGCACCGCGACGGCGTGCTGCTTGAACGCACGCTCCCTTCCCTGCGCATGCCCTTCACCGGCGGCAGCTACACGGAATTTTGAACATCCGCGCATGTTTCATCGGCAGCAACGCAAACAAAAACGGGCCTCCTCGTCGGAAGCCCGTTTTTGTTTTGACAGCCTCTGCGCTCCGCGCGGAAGGCGGAAGCGCGCCTGAGGCTTAGTAGCGGTACATGTCGTTCTTGAAGGGGCCGTCCACGGGAACGCCGATGTAGTCGGCCTGCTTCTGGGTGAGCTTGGAGAGCTTCACGCCGAGGCGGTCGAGGTGGAGCCTCGCCACTTCTTCGTCGAGCTTCTTGGGCAGAGTATAGACGCGCACTTCGTGCTTGTTGGCGGCAAGATCCATCTGGGCGAGCACCTGATTGGTGAAGGAGTTGGACATCACGAAGCTCGCGTGGCCGGTGGCGCAGCCGAGGTTCACGAGGCGGCCTTCGGCCAGCACGATGATGGAACGGCCGGAAGGCAGGAACCACTTGTCCACCTGCGGCTTGATTTCCATCTTGCGGCATTCGGGATTGGATTCGAGCCAGGACATCTGGATTTCGCTGTCGAAGTGACCGATGTTGCACACGATGGCTTCATCCTTCATGCCCATCATGTGTTCGCCGGTGATGACGTCGCAGTTGCCGGTGCAGGTGACGTAGATGTCGCCGTAGGGCAGGGCGTCTTCCATGGTGACCACCTGATAGCCTTCCATGGCGGCCTGAAGAGCGCAGATGGGGTCGATTTCCGTGACGAGCACGCGGGCGCCGAAGCCGCGCATGGAGGCGGCGCAGCCCTTGCCCACTTCGCCGAAGCCGCAGACCACCACGACCTTGCCGGCCACCATGACGTCGGTGGCGCGCTTGATGCCGTCGGCCAGGGATTCGCGGCAGCCGTACAGGTTGTCGAACTTGGACTTGGTGACGGAGTCGTTCACGTTGATGGCGGGGAAGAGCAGTTTGCCTTCCTTTTCCATCTGATAGAGGCGATGCACGCCGGTGGTGGTTTCTTCGGACACGCCGCGGACGGCGGCGGCCACGCGGTGCCAGCGGTAGGGATCACTGGTGAGGGAGAGGGCGATGCGCTCCATGATGATGCCTTCTTCCTTGCAGGAAGGCTCGCGGTTCAGCACGGAAGGATCGTTTTCCGCCTCCACGCCCTTGTGGATGAGCAGGGTGGCGTCGCCGCCGTCGTCCACGATGAGGTCGGGGCCGGAGCCGTCGGGCCAGGTGAGGGCCATTTCGGTGCACCACCAGTAGTCTTCCAGGGATTCGCCCTTCCAGGCGAACACCTTGGCCATGCCCTGTTCGGCGATGGCCGCGGCGGCGTGATCCTGGGTGGAGAAGATGTTGCAGGAAGCCCAGCGGATGTCAGCGCCGAGCTCGTAGAGCGTGCGGATGAGCATGGCCGTCTGAATGGTCATGTGCAGAGAGCCGCTGATTTTCAGGCCCTTGAGGGGCTTTTTGTCGCCGTAGCGGCGGATGAGCTCCATGAGACCGGGCATTTCGCGCTCGGAGAGCTGGATTTCCTTCTTGCCGAAGTCGGCAAGGTTGATGTCGGCGATTTTGTAGTCCAGAGACAGATCGAGATTCTTGGCGGACATGATTGCTCCGTGGAAGGGTTAGAAAAGATTACAGCGCGGCGGAGGACGCCGCAGGCTTGCGGGCCAGAATGAGATGAAGCGCCAGATTTTTTTTCACCGGCTGACGGCGGTAGTCCACAATGGAGAGCCCTGTTTTTGTCAGCGCGGAAGAGAGTTCGTCGAGAGAGAAGCCGAGCCAGCGGTCGCCGTACATGGTGCGCATGGACTCCTGCGTGTGCTGATCGAAATCGGTGACCAGCACGAGCCCGCCGGGATGCAGCACCCGGGCGATTTCTCCCAGCGAGGTGGACGGACGGGAAAGATGATGCAGCACAAGATTGATGCAGATGAAATCCGCTTCGCCGTCGCGCAGCGGCAGATAGTCGAGCTCGCCGATGCGCAGGGAAATGCCGTTCATGTTGTCGCCGAAGCGGCGGCGGGCCAGCTCCAGCATGCGCGGGGAATCGTCCACGCCGATGAGTTCCCGGCAGCTTCCGCGCAGATGCTCCAGCACCTCGCCCGTGCCGCAGCCGAGGTCGGCGGCCACGCCGCAGTTCTCCGGCACGGCGCGCAGAATCACGTCCGGCAGGGAAAAGTCGCCGAGAATCTCACGGTTCATTTCATCCCAGTCGTCGGCGATTTCGTTGAAGAACTGCCTTGTTTTCAGGGCGCGTTCCTCAATGATGCGCGAAGCCATGTCGAGATCGGCGCGGCAGGCCTCGTCGTCCTGCGCGAAGGCAACGACGCTGCTCAGAAAATCGTGCCCCGGCCCCTCCGGCTCGGCGGAGTAAAAGACCCACAGGCCGTCGCGACGCGACTGGAGCAGGCCCGCTTCCGTGAGAATCTTGAGGTGTCGCGAAATGCGCGACTGCCCCATGTTGAGAAGCGACACCAGCTCGTTCACGGACAGCTCGTAGTGGAAAAGAACCAGCGCCAGACGCAGGCGGGTTTCATCCGAAAGGGCTTTGAGATACCGGAGAGCTTTCATAACCTTCTGAAATATAACAAATATCAAGTTTTATCAATGTAATATATCCGTTTATCTTCATATAGTCAAGAAGGGCGCGTCCGGTGCTTTTTTCGGGCAGGGCGAAGGCGTCGCGTTGCAGTGCGTCCGGTTGTGGAAGGGGTTTCCGGCGCGCGAGGGCCCGCTGGTTGTGGAAGGAGTTTCCTCGGGGCGGCACACAGGCCGGGGCGAGGGAGTCGCCGGGGAGGGCGGCGACGCTGTCAAGGGAGGCTGAGGGGCACGCGGCGCTTCGGGCGACAGAGCACCCGGCATCCTTCCGACGCGGCAGACGACACGCCGGTCGGCAACGGCTGGGCAGCCGGGCGCGTGCATCCATAGATATTGGCGGAGCGAGACGCATGGTCGCGCGTGGACGAACATCCCGGAAAGACGACTCTGCCCGCATACGGCGTGCCGGGCGCAATCCGGTCGCGGTCGGCTTCCGTGGATTCCGTGCATGAAACGCTCATCGGGGATGCCGCCCCTGCGGTCGGTCCCCCGTTTTTTGCAGCGTTCTGCGGAAATCTGGCCGCAAAAAAGGGTTCCGCCGAAACCGGCGGAACCCCTGACGCCCGACGTCGTCGGGAAAGGTTCAGAGATCGAGGATCAGGCCGCGCCCGCCATGAAGGCGGGAATCTGTGAAACCAGGGCGAATTCCAGAATGTACAGGGGCAGCAGAGCAAGCAGGGTGCGCATCCAGGAAAGGTTCAGGGCGAACTTGCAGCCGATGAAGGCCGCGGCCACGAACCAGATGGACGCAATGAGGCTGCCCACCATGGGCACGATGCACAGCACGAGCGGTGCGGCGCTGTAGCACACCACGCGCAGGGTGGTGGAAAAGTCCGCCTTGTCCGGCTGCACCATGCGTATCATCAGATGATAGAGACCGGCCAGAATCACCGCCTGAAAAATGGAGAAGAACGGCGTCACGAGCAGCATGAGCGGCAGGTTCATGCTTTTCATGAGCGTTTCGGCCATGGCCAGGGTCTGCGGATCGGTGGCCGTGGCGGTGAGTTCCCGCAGGGCCTTCATGGACCACAGGCGCGACGCGAGCATCTGGAAGAGGCTCAGCAGCACGTAGAAGAGGATGGGCCGGATGACCGAAAAGTTGCAGCGCACATGCCGGAAGAAGTCCGGCGCGTGAAAGAGAACGCCGAGCAGCGTGCGGGAAAAGCTGCCCCAGAAGCCGTAGTATTCGGGGCTTTCCCAGGGTGCGCCGTCGGGGCGGCCGTCGTTGCGGGAGGCGGATTCCTCCTGCCCTTCGTCGTACTGGCGCACGTGTTCGCGCATGTTCTGCCAGCGTTCCCAGAGTCCGGCGCTCTTGTGCGGCTCGGGAGTCTTTTCCTCGGGCTTTTCCTCTTCCTTCTTTTCAGGCGCGGGCTCCTCGCGGTTGAACTGCGGAATCTGCGCTCCGGGAGGAAGCGGATCGTCGCCTTCCTGCTCCGTGGAAAGATGGGGCACCGCGGGTTTCTGTTCGGCGGCGGGGGCTTCGGAAGGCTGCGGAGCGGCGGCGTTTTGCGGCTCGGTCTGCGCGGGCGTTTCCTCTTCCGGCAGAGAGAAATGGAACACGGCGGAGCAGCGCGGACAGGTCACCTTGTATTTCTTTCCGGGCCGGATGGAGGCCGTGGGCACGTCGCGCCTGAAGCGGCAGGAAGGACATTCGATAATCATGACAACCTCACAACAGATTTGCTGGCGTCAGTATAGCCCGTCGGGCTTCCGCGGACAAGACGCGAAGCCGGTATTTATCCTTTCAGCATCATCTCCTCGTCCGTCATGCCGAGCGAGCGCAGATGCAGATAGATGTTGGCCGCGGCCATGGCGTCGGAAGCCGCGTTGTGATGATCCAGCTCCAGGCCGAGATAGGCGCACACGTCGTTCAGGCGATGATGCGGAAGACGCAGACCCCGCCGCGAACCCTTCACCGTGCAGGCGAAGGGAATGTTCGGCGCATCCAGTCCGAAGGATCGGCAGCAGCCGAAAAGCACGCGCCTGTCGAAGGTGGCGTTGTGCGCCACAAGCAGACGCGCGTCCCGCAGAAAGGCGGAGATATCCGGCCACAGTTCGGGGAAGGTGCGCTGATTCTTGAGCATGTCCCAGGTGAGCCCGTGAATTTCGGTAAAGTACACCGTGGAACGCGGCGGGCGGATGAGGCTGTACCAGTTGTCCGTCACCCGACCGCCCTCGATGCGCGACATGCCCAGAGCGCAGGCGCTGTCGGCGTACTTGTCGGACGTTTCAAAATCCAGAGCCACCACGCAGGCCATGCTAGGCGCTCCTGCCGCGCAGCACGCGCTTGTCGCCCACGCGCATGGTGAGCTGCTCCTTGTCGAAGTGTTCGAGCAGCGCTATGCCGTTCTTGCGCGAAATGCCAGAAATGTCGCGAAAATCGCCGGGCGTGATTTCGCCGTGTTCCAGCAGGAACTGTTTCACCTTTTCCCGCAGATCGTCCATCACGGAGGAAAGGTAGTAAAGATCTTCCTTAATCTTCACCAGCGCGCCTTCCGAGACCAGAATTTTGAATATGGGCTGCGCCTGACGCGCGGTGATGCCGAGTTCGGCAAAGAGTTCCGTGTGGTTGGGCGGCATGAGCGGAGAGTCGAGATGCGCCTTGAGCAGGGTTTCCTTGAGCGCCTGCTGATCGTCGGCCAGCGAAACCTTGTGTTCCGGCAGTCTGAGCAGTTCGCCTTCGGCCGCGAGGCGGCCGGAACGGATGAGCCGCTCAAGTGCAAAGTGCGCGAGCTTGGGCGGAACGCCCGCGCCCATGCCCGCAAGAATGACGCCCTTGGCCATGCCGTGTTCCAGCGGATTCTTCTCGTGGAAGGCCCGCGTGGCGGCGAGCGCGCGCTCCAGGAGCTTGTCCAGCCACAGCGAGGAAATCCAGCACTTCGCGTCCTTGTCCCAGCACAGGGCGCTGCCCTTGCCGGACATGGTCTGCAGGTGCTTTTCCAGCGACTTTCTGCTGAGGTCGGTCAGGATGGAGAGATCCGCAAGCGTTGCGCCGAAGCGTCCGGCAAGTTCCAGCTGCACGCCGATGCGCGTCTGGTCGTCGGCGTCCGGCAGCGAGAGAAGCCTCGCCTGCATGGCGGCGTCGATGTGACTGCGGCGCGGCGCGGTATCCAGAGGATAGAGGATGGAGCCGCCGGCCACGGTGCGCAGCGGAGAAAAGGCGCGCACGATGCAGCGGTCGCCGAAAATGCCGGCCACGGGTTCGGAAAAATGCACTTCGACCAGCGCGGTGTCGCCCGGTTCCAGGCGGTCGCGATCGTAGAAGTAGAGGCGGGCGGCAAGCTCGCGGGCGCTGTGATGGAAATGAATCTCGCCGCGATGGCGCAGTCCGCGGGGCGAGGATTTGAGACAGGTCAGCTCCACGATCCAGCGCCTGGAGTTCTTCATGGTGCCCACGTGTGTCACCACGTCGCCGCGGCTGACGTCCTCCACGGAGAGGCCGTGCAGATTCAGGGAAATGCGGTGTCCGGCCTCGGCCTTTTCCTGCCCCTGCCCGTGGCTCTGAATGCTGCGGATGTGCGAACGGCGGCCGCTGGGCAGAAGTTCCACTTCGTCGCCGCAGGCGGCGGAGCCGGAAACCAGCGTGCCGGTGACCACGGTGCCGTGCCCCTTGAGCGAGAACACGCGGTCCACGGGCAGACGGAACAGGTCGGAGCGGCGGCGGGGCTGACGGCGGCTTTCCTCCACGATGGCGGCGCGCAGCGCGTCGAGGCCTTCGCCGGTCACGGAAGAAACGGGGAAGATGGGCGCGCCTTCCAGAAAGGTGCCCTTGAGAAAGTCGCGGATGTCCTCCATTGCGAGTTCCCGCATTTCTTCGTCCACCATGTCCGTCTTGGTGAGGGCCACGATGCCGTGACGAACGCCGAGCAGCGTGCAGATTTCCAGATGCTCGCGGGTCTGCGGCATGACTCCCTCGTCGGCGGAAATGACCAGCAGCACGAAGTCGATGCCGGAGGCTCCGGCCACCATGGTGCGCACGAAGCGTTCGTGACCGGGCATGTCCACGATGCCCATGCGTTCTCCGCCGGGAAGATCGGCGTAGGCAAAACCCAGTTCAATGGTGATGCCGCGGCGCTTTTCCTCGCCGAGACGGTCGCAGTCTATTCCCGTAAGCGCCCTGATGAGCGACGTCTTGCCGTGGTCGATATGACCGGCGGTTCCCATGATGACAGACATGACATCTCCTGAATTTCTGTTTCCCGAGGGGGAGACAAGAATACCCGCCGCGGCCGGGGAGGGCAAGAGGCAAGACGCCCCGGGCGGAACGCGCAAAGCGCATCTTCCGCACACGGAACATGTTTGACTTGACTTGCAGGAAAAAGTTGCGTAACGGTTCTTAGTTCCAAGTCATAAGAACAGGAAAAACGATGTTTGAAAGCCTGACAGACCGACTCTCCGGCGTGTTCCGCAATCTCAGCGGTCGCGCTCAGCTCACGGAATCCAATATCCAGGACGCTCTTCGTGAAGTCCGACTCGCGCTTCTTGAAGCCGACGTCAACTTCAAGATCGTCAAGGAATTCGTGGATCGCGTGCGCGAGGCCGCGCTCGGCGTGCAGGTCATGAAGGGCGTGACGCCCGCGCAGCAGGTCATCCAGGTCGTTCACGACGAACTGGTCAAGCTGCTCGGCGGCGACGACACCGAACTCAAGCTGCAGGGCGCGCAGCCCGCGGTCATTCTCATGGTGGGCCTTCAGGGCTCCGGTAAAACCACGTCTTCGGGCAAGCTGGCCCTTCTTCTGCGCAAGCAGAAGATGCGCCCCTACCTCGTGCCCGCCGACGTGTACCGTCCCGCCGCCATCGATCAGCTGCGCACGCTGGCCAAACAGCTCGACATCCCCTGCTTCGAGTCCACGCCGGACATGAATCCCGTGGACATCGCCCGCGCGGCCGTGGAGGACGCGAAGGCGAAGCAGTGCACCGTGGTCATTCTCGACACCGCGGGCCGTCTCCACGTGGACGAGCCGCTCATGCAGGAACTTGTGTCCATCAAGGGCGCGGTGCATCCTCAGGAAATCCTGTTCGTGGCGGACGCCATGACCGGTCAGGACGCCGTGACCGTCGCCGAATCGTTCAATGAACATCTCGGCATCACGGGCGTGGTCCTCACCAAGATGGACGGCGACGCCCGCGGCGGCGCGGCGCTCTCCATCAAGTCGGTCACGGGCGCGCCGGTAAAATTTGTCGGTATGGGCGAAAAGCTTTCCGAAATGGAAGTGTTCCATCCCGACCGTGTTGCGGGCCGCATCCTCGGCATGGGCGACGTGCTCACCCTGCTGGAAAAGGCGCAGAGCGAAATGAAGGCCGAAGAGGCCGAAGCTCTCGCCAAGAAGATGCAGAAGGCCAAGTTCGACCTTGAAGACTTCCGCACCCAGATGCGTCACATGCGCAAGCTGGGCTCCCTTGAATCCATCATGAAGCTGATCCCCGGCCTCGGCGGTCTCGCGAGCAAGCTCGGCGACATGAGCGGACACGAAAAGGAACTCAACAAGACGGAAGCCATCCTGAACTCCATGACCAGTCAGGAGCGCCGCAACCCCGACATCATCAACGGCAGCCGCAGGGCCCGCATCGCCAAGGGTTCGGGCACACAGGTGCAGGACGTGAACACGCTTCTGCGCCAGTTCGAACAGATGAAGAAAATGATGCAGTCCATGATGCAGCCCAACCGTCACGCGCCCCGAATTCCCCAGGGCATGATGAACAGGCTGGGAGGCATGGGCGGCATGCCGGGCTTGGGTGGTCTGCCCGGCATGGGCGGTCTGCCGGGAATGGGCGGAATGCCGGGACTGCCCGGCGGTGTGCCCGGAATCCCTGGCAGCGGAAAGTCCGCTACCAAGAAGAAACGCGACAAGCAGAAACGTAAAAACAAAAAAAGGTAGCCCCGCTGCCTATCCCTATCAGGAGTGAGATATGTCCGTTAAAGTGAGAATGACCCGCTCTGGTTCCAAGAAGCGTCCCTTCTACCGCATCGTGGCCATCAACAGCGACAGCCGCCGTGACGGTCGCCCGCTGGAATTTCTGGGCTACTACAACCCCAACACCAACCCCGGCACCCTGAGCGTCGACAACGAAAAGCTTCAGGCCTGGGTCGGCAAGGGTGCCGAACTGTCCGACACCGTGCGCACCCTTCTCAAGAAGCTGGGCAAGTAAGGTATTTCCTTCGTGGACTCGTTCCCGTCTCCCGCTTCGGCGGCCGACGGGTTTTCGAGTTTAAACGAAGGAATATTTTTTTGACGATGCGCGGCGCGTGATCCGCTGCGTTTCAGCGACGGCGAAGAACGTTTTGCCGGGCCGTGCGTGCGCGCGAGCCTCTGGAAGGCGCACGGAAGGGCTTGTGGAACTCTCGGCGGACGCTCCGTGCGTTTCGTGGGCGCGTGCCGATGAAAGAATGGCCCGAGGCACGGCGGAAGCGCCGACGCCGCACAGCTGTTGCGCGGGGCGGAGGGCATTTTCCGCACGGCTCATCGCTTTCGGCCTCCGGCCACCGCTTCGTGAGGCTGAGAGAGTCCCGGCACTTTTCTTTCCCCGTCGGTCGGAAGTCTCTGCACGAGGTGAGGGAGCTGCCTTGATCGGCGCAGAAAGGTGTTTTGCGCGTCGCGCAGAACTGCCTCGTCCGCGGAGATGCGGCAAGAGCTGTCGACGCGGGAGCCCCATGGAGCGCGTTGCACGGCAAGGCCGTGGGGCGCGGACGCGCGGCAAGGGAACGGCGTCCGGCGCAGATTTTGTGCCGGGGAGAAGAAAGCCTCGGAGCGGCCATCCTCAGGGCGGTCCGCGCCGGATGGACTCGCGTCGGAGAGTTCCTTGCGGAACGAGGCGCGTCAGGCGCTTCTCGTCCGCGTGGCAGCGTCAGGGAACTCCGAGTCTGGGGCGGTCGCATCAGGTGGGTCGAGGGTCCGCGTCGGGGTATCCGCGCTGGAGCGGATTGCGTCACGTTTCGGCGCGGCGTTGGACAACGCGCGGTGCGCCGTCTCAGACTCGCTGTTGACGTCGTTTTCAGGCCCGGAGCTCGGCCTTTGGCGCAGCTCGGCGGCCCTGCACGGCGCAGACGGGAAAACGACGCGCGTTTTCCGGCGAGCACTTCGCGCGACGCAGGCTTCACAACGCGGAGCGCTTTGAGCAAAGCGTTTTGCCTGCCGCAGGTTCCGCCGCATCGCGCCCGGCTTTCGAGGCCGGAGACGCGCGGAAGCGCCGCATTGCGCAAGGTTCAGAACGCTCCCGCGAAAGGGCAGCCCCGCGAGTCGTCTTTCCCGAGGACGGCTTCCGCCGAGCTGTCCGCCCTTTGTTTGCCGACGGGCGTCGGCGCAACATGTTCCGGAAAAACCTGCCTTGTCTGCGCAGGTCGCCGCCCTGCCGAATGTTCGGCCGTTTTTTGTTCGGAGCAGCGCTCCGCGTTTTCGGCGTCGCCTGCCGCGCCTTCGGGCCGCAGCCGAGAGCGTCGCCTTTCAAACCGTAACCTGAAAAAGGGATGAGGTTCGAAACAGGGAAGCCCGTCCGGCTTCTCTTCCCCGCAAGACCTCCTCTCCCACCGGGAGGAGCCATCATGTTCAGGCATTTCAGCAAACAGGAAGCCCGCAACCTGGTCTTTCTCGCCGTTCCCGTCTTTCTCGGGCAGATAGCGCAGATTGCCATGTCCTTCGTGGACACCGTGGTCGCCGGGCGCGCAGGCACCGTCGATATGGCGGCCGTCGCCGTGGCCACGTCGTTCTGGATTCCCGGAACCATGTTCGGGCAGGGACTTCTCATGGCCATCACGCCCCTCGTGGCGCAGGCGCTCGGCGCGGGCAACAGGATCAAGAGCAGGCATTTTCTGCGTCAGGGCCTGTGGCTTGCCGCAGGCATTTCCGTGCTGCTCATGGCCGTGTTCCTTGTCATCAGCGGCACCATCGTCCAATGGGGAACCATGGACGCGCAGCTTGCACAGAAAACGTCGGAATACCTCTTCGCCGTGCTCTGGGGCGTGCCCGCGCTCATGTTCTTCGTGGTGCAGCGCTGCTTTCTGGAAGGCCACGGCAGAACGCGTCCCGCCATGGTGGCCGGATTCGTGGGGCTTGCGCTCAACGTGCCGCTCAACATCATCTTCGTGTTCGGCAAGTTCGGACTCCCCGCCATGGGTGCCGCAGGCTGCGGCGTGGCCACGGCCATTCTGTTCTGGTTCATGGCCGCATCCATGACGTTCTTCGTCATTCATACCGACAGGCCCGCCCTCGCCCTGGAAAAGCCCTCGTCAGCCATTCTCAGACGCATGGCGCGCATAGGCCTGCCGAGCGCATTTGCCATGCTCAACGAAACGGCCGCCTTCGCCCTCATTGCGCTCATCGTTTCCCCGCTCGGCGTTACCACCGTGTCTGGGCATCAGATTGCCATCAACGTGAGCGCCTTCGTGTGGATGTGTCCGTTCTCCATCGGCGCGGCGTCCACCATCCGCGTGGGCACGCTGCTCGGCGCGGGCGACATCGAGGCCGCCAGACGGGCCAGACTCACCGCGCTCGCCATCACGCTTGCCATGGCCTGCGTGCTGGCCGCGCTCATTTATCTCGTGCGCTATCCCGTGGCGGCCCTGTATACCGAAGATCAGGCCGTCATTCAGATGGCCAGCCTGCTTCTGATCTGCGAAGTGTTCTACCAGTTCCCCGACGGCGTGCAGACCAATACCCTCTGCTCGTTGCGCGGCTGGAACGACACCAAGGCCATTTTTTGCATCTCCTTCGTGGCGTACTGGATAGTCAGCCTGCCCCTCGGCTGGACGCTGTGCATGACCGATCTGCTCACGCCGCAGCCCTTGGGCGTGCTCGGCTTCTGGGTGGCGCTCATTGTGGGCCTCAGCGTCGCCGCCGTGCTCTACCTTGTGCGCATTCACAAGCTGGAGCATCTCTCCGTGGCCGACATGAAGAAAAAAATAGGCCGCTGACCTTTCGCAGGCTCGTGCGCGGAAGCGCCGGAAAACGCATTCTCAGGCGTTTTCCGGCGCTTCTCGTCTGTTCCTCTACTACTTCAACCAAAGAGCTTTCCTGTTCCGTATCTGTGCTTCTGTCTCCTCCTTGTGCTGCGTTGTTCCATCAATAAGGCGATGGAGAGAAATGTTTTGCGCGTTCGGCCTCGACCGGGAGGGCGCATGAGCGGGCCCTTGCGGGCCCGCTTACGCGCATGGCGTACAGAGACCCCCTAGTCCTGCGGGGTCAGGCCCCGCGCTCTGCCGTCAATATGTGGCGAACATGCGCTGAATTTCGTTGCGGTCCCGGGTCACGGTCAGGGCCAGAGTGAGCAGCACGCGGGCCTTTTGCGGATTCAGATTGTCGGCCGTGAGGAATCCGGGCTCCGCATCCTTGCTGCTCGGAGTGACCATGCCGGAGCCGGTACGGGAACTGCGCACGACGATAAGTCCCTTCTTGGAGGCTTCGGTCAGAATGGCCCGGGAAACGTTGGAAAGGCTGCCGCAGCCGGAACCGGCTTCAATAAGCCCCTCTGCGCCGGAAGAAACGGAAGCCTTGTGCATGTTCACGTCGCCGCCGAGCGTCTGATAGGCAATGTCCACGCGGGGCAGCGTCGTCAGCTTGGAAACGTCGAATTCCGTATCCTTGGTATGCTTGCGCACGGGAGCGCGATAAAACACGGGCTTGTAGTCGATCACATAGCCGAGCATGCCGAAGTCCGGAGTCTTGAAGGTTTCCACGGCGAGGGTGTTGGTCTTCGTCACTTCGCGGGCGGCGTTGATCTGTCCGTTCATGACCACGAGCACGCCCTTGCCCCTGGCTTCTTCGGAACCGGCCACGCCCACGGCGTTGAGCAGATTCAGCGGACCGTCGGCGCTGATGGCCGTGGCCGGACGCATGGCGCCCACGAGCACCACGGGCTTGTCGCTCTTGACCACCAGATTCAGGAAGTACGCCGTTTCCTCCAGCGTGTCCGTGCCGTGCGTGACCACAATGCCGTCGCAATCGTCGGTAGCGAGAAGTTCATTCGCCCGCTTGGCGAGTTTGAGCCAGTCCTCAAAGGTGAGATTGCCGCTTGCTGTGTTGGCGATCTGTTCGGCCGACACCTTGGCGATGGTGGAGATGGAGGGCACGGCGTCGATGAGCTGCTGTGCCGTGAGGTCGCCGGCCTTGTAGTCCGTCAGCTGGGTGCTCGACGATGCGGAACCGGCAATGGTGCCGCCGGTGGCCAGAATGGTGACTTTGGGAAGCTCTGCACCGAAGGCGGAGCCCGTCATCAGTACGACGAGGGAAACACTGAGCAGCAGTGATCTGATCTTCATGGCCGTCTCCTTTTTGCCTGCATGGTTGCTACTTATGAAGCAAAAGTCGTGCCAAACTATGAAAATCAACGATCTCAAACCGTTGCTGGAATGCAGCTGGAAAGGGCGATACAACCGCGTACTGTTTTTCGCCTTCTCTGGTACAAAGTCGTCGGGCTCATCTGCGCCCGGGGGATTTCGGGCTCTGCGGGGCGTTGCTGCCCGGGGGCGGCAGCGCCGGGGAGAGGGCGACGATTCCGAAGTGGGGCGCGCGGCCCCGCTCGGAGCATCCGGCGCGATTAAAAAAACAGACCGCCCGCAAACGCGGACGGCCTATTCCACAGACGCTCGAAGCGCTGTTACTTGATAGCATCCTTAAGAGCCTTGCCGGGAAGGAACTTCACAACGGAGCAGGCGGGGATTTCAATCTTCTCGTTGGTGCGAGGGTTACGGCCGGTACGAGGTGCACGCTTGACAACCTTGAAGCTGCCAAAGCCCATCAGGGTGATGGAATCGCCAGAAGCAAGACACTCAGAGATGGCAGAAATCACAGCGTCCAGAGCTGCTTCCGATTTTACTTTCGTCTCAAGTCCGCTTTTGGCGTAGATCTTCTCGACCAGTTCAGCTTTCGTCATGGTTTCACTCTCCCAAAAATTTTTTGACTCTTTCACTGAGTCACTTTTCAGTAGAATGAGAATCCCCGTATGTCAAGCTCAGCTCAGCTAACCAAAGAAAATTTTTATGGAAAAGCCTTTGCCGGGTTTTTTTCGGAGCATTCTCTGAACAGCCCTAAACACAAGTGCCGCAAGCCTTGTGCCCTACGCGGTGCTCTTCCGCACCTTTCCGAGGTTCACCCACGTCAGTTCGTGCTTGTTGCACGAAAGATGCATGACCTGCGAGCCCGGAATCTCCCGAAACGCCTGCACCACAGCGTGATCGGTGCTTCCCTGAAGCTTGAGCGTACACACGAAATTCTCCGCGGCGTCGGCTTCAATCCATGCCTTCACCGCGCCGAGAAGCCGTTCGGGATAGCAGGCCATGTCGGAAAAAAGCCAGTCCACATGGCCCGCGGTTTGCGGTTCCAGTCCGAACCCGCTGCCGAGGCAGTGATCGACGCCCTTCATGGCCGCGACGCGCGGATCAATGGGCGACTTGTCGATGCTGAACACGCGTGCTCCCATGGTGGCGATGACCCATGTCCAGCCGCCCGGCGCGGAGCCTAGATCGAGGCAGAGTTCGCCGCTCTTCGGGCCGTCGCCCAGCAGGGTGAAGGTTTCCCACAGCTTGAGGTAGGCCCGGCTCGGAGGATTGACCTTGTCTTCTTCGAAGCGTACTTCCCCGTCGGGAAACGCGGAACTGCACGCGGCGGAAACAAGCAGCGTGTCGTGATCCCAGAGCGTCCAGGAGCCGAGGGGCGATGCGGGCGCGCTCTCGCCGAAGACGAGCGGCCGCGCCTTCACGGGAGGAAGCTGCTGCTCGATGAGCGCGGCGCGGCGGTGAAAATCCACGGCGTGCAGCTTCCAGTTGCGCTGGATGGACTTGAGCGTGCGCACCGCGTTGCCCACGGACGTGATGGGCTGGAAGAACGGCTCAAGCCAGATGTTCTGGGCCCAGGCGGAATGGAACAGGCCTTCGGCGAGCACCAGCCGTTCCTTCACTTCGAGCACGCGCACGCTGTGGAGCCTGAGTTCGTCCAGAAGATCCTGTTCAAAGCCCCGCGCCGCCAGATAGACGATGAGCGGCTTACTTGACATTGGGGAACAGCTCCGCCGCCATTTCGCGCAGCTTGAATTTCTGCACCTTGCCGTTGGCCGTTTTGGGGAAGTCGTTCACCACGGCCACGTAACGCGGAATCTTGTGCCAGGCCACGCGGCCGCGGCAGAAGTCGCGCACGTCCTCGGGGCGCACGGTCTTGCCTTCGCAGGGAATGAGAAAGGCCGCCACGTCTTCGCCGTAGCGCCGGGAGGGTATGCCCAGCACCTGCACGTCGCGCACGGCATCCATTTCCAGCAGAAATTCTTCGATTTCCCTGGGGTAGATGTTCTCGCCGCCGCGCACGATCATGTCCTTGATGCGTCCCGTGATGCGCAGGTAGCCTTCTTCGTCCATCACGCCGAGGTCGCCGGTGTGCAGCCAGCCTTCGCCGTCGATGGTTTCCGCCGTGGCCTCGGGCATGTTGAAGTAGCCCTTCATTACATTGTAGCCGCGGCAGCAGATTTCTCCCTGCACGTTGCAGGGCACGATTTCATGGGTCACGGGATCGCGCAGCTTCACTTCCACGCCTTCCAGCGCGCTGCCCACGGAGCGGCAGCGATGTTCGTCGCTTTCCGTGATGCCGGTCATGGTGATGACCGGAGAGCATTCGGTGAGCCCGTAGGGAATGACGATGGCCGAAAGTCCCATGGCGTCCATCACCTGCCGGATGAGAGGCTCGGGGCACACGGAACCGCTCATGAGGCCGAAGCGCAGACTGGAAAAATCGTACTGACTGAAGCGCCGATGCCCCAGCATGGAAATGTAGGTGGACGGCACGCCGTACACGCCGGTGCATTTTTCGTCCTGAATGGCGGCCATGACGCGTTCCGGCGAAAAGGTTTCCGTGATCACCATGGTGGCGCCGTGACTGACGCACGCGAGCACGCCCACCACGCATCCGAGGCAGTGGAAGAGCGGCAGCGGAATGATGACGCGGTCCTGCTCGGTGAGCTCTTCGCGTTCGCCCACGCAGTAGCCGTTGTTGCCTATGCCCACGTGGGTGAGCATGACGCCCTTGGGAAAGCCCGTCGTGCCCGAGGTGTACTGCATGTTGACCACGTCGCAGGGCTTTACCTGCGCCTTGCGCGCCTCGTACTCGGCGTCGGAAATCTCTCCGGCCCGGTTCAGAATGGCGGAAAGCGGCAGCACTCCGGGATGCGGAATGTCCTTGAGGCTCATGACGCGGCGAAGATGCGGGAACTTTTCACAGTGCAGCTCGCCTTCGTGCTGATCCTTCAGGTTGGGAATGACGCGGTAGAGCGCCGAGACGTAATCGTAATCGAGAAAGCCGTCGATGCAGAAAAAGTTTTCGCATTCCGACTGGCGGATGAGATATTCAAGTTCGCTGTCGCGATAGTTGGTGTTCACCGCAAGCAGCGTCGCGCCGATGCGCGCGGCGGCGAACATGAGGGTCACCCAGTTGGGCACGTTGGTGGCCCACAGGGCAATCTTCTCGCCGGGCTGCACGCCCAGCGCCATCAGACCCCGTCCCAGCCTGTCCACCGTGTCGGCAAACTCGCTCCAGGTCTGCCGGTAATCGTGCCCCACATAAACAAGGGCCTCACGATCGGGGAAACGCATGACGGTCTCGTCCAGCATCTGGCCGAGAGTGCGTTCCTGCAGCTTGAATTCAGACATGTTCCGTTCCTTGACATCAGTGCGCGGAAAATCCGGGGCCAGAGGACGAACAGCCGGGCAGCCGCCGCCGTGAGAGCAAACCTCGACATGGAAGGTTCCCCGGAGGAATCTGCCATTTTCATCGCTTCCGTGGAAATGAAGGGACGAAAAAACCTCTCTCGGCAGCTTCCAGTCCGGACATCTTATGGCATTGCGGGCGCTTTCTCAAGGAAAAATGCAGTCCTTTCCCGTTTGCTCGTGCGGGGCGCTTTTCTTCGACGGCGGCGGAGGCTATACTGCGCGCCGGAGGATTGCATGAGGGCAAGGCACATCTACACGGTCACGGGTCAGGTTCAGGGCGTGGGGTTCAGACCCTTCATCTATCGGGAGGCGTCGCAGCTCGGGCTCACGGGAAGCGTGGGCAACACGTCCGAAGGCGTGCGCATCGAAGTGCAGGGAGAGGAGGCCGCGCTGGAAAATTTCGCCTCTTTTCCGGAGCGCGTGCCGCCGCTTGCCCGCATCGCCTCTCTGGAGCGGCGTGAGGCCGGAGTCGTGGAGAACGAGAGCGAATTTCGCATTCACGAAAGCCTCGACGGCGAGCACCGCGGTCACAGCGTGCTGGTGAGCCCGGACGTCGCTCCCTGCGACGCGTGCCTTGCCGACATGGCCGATCCGGGCAACCGGCGTTTCGGCTATGCCTTCACCAACTGCACGAACTGCGGGCCGCGCTACACCATTACGCGATCCATTCCCTACGACAGGCCGGTGACCAGCATGGCCTGTTTTCCCATGTGCGCGCCGTGCGCCGAAGAATACCACGATCCGGCCGACCGGCGTTTCCACGCCCAGCCCAACGCCTGCCCGGACTGCGGCCCCGTGTTCTGGCTGGACGGCGATCCGGCGCGGCTGCGCGAGGCGGAAAGCGCGCTTTTTGCCCGGGGCGCGGCGCTCGATGACGCGCACGAGGCCCTGCACGCCGAGAGAAAGAAGCGCTACGGCCTGCCGGAGCACGTCGTCATGGGCAACGCCGCCGTGCTTCTTCTGCTGACCGCGCTCAGGCAGGGCAGGATTGCCGCCGTGCGCGGACTCGGCGGCTTTCATCTGGTCTGCGACGCGCGAAACGCCGACGCCGTGGCCGAGCTTCGCCGCCGCAAGGCGCGTCCGCACAAGGCTCTTGCCGTCATGACTGCGGATCTGGACGCGGCAGGGCGCGTGGCCGTGATCGGCGAAGGCGCGGCCAAGCTTCTTTGTTCGCCGCGCCGCCCCATCGTCATCTGCCCCCGGAAAACGGCGGATGAAAGCCGCGACGCGCTGCCCGATCTGCTTGCCCCGGACACGGCGAGCATCGGCCTCATGCTGCCGTCCACGCCGCTGCATCATCTGCTCTTTCATCCCGAATGGGCGGGCGGTCGCCGCGAAGACGCGCTGCCCGCGCTGGTCATGACATCGGGCAATCCGCACGGCGCGCCCCTGTGCCTCGGCAACCGGGAGGCCAAGGCGCGTCTCAGCTCCATGGCGGATCTTTTCCTTTGTCACGACAGGGACATTCTTGTACGCGTGGACGATTCCGTCATGTTTTCCGCGGAGAGCGCTCCCGACCGCCCCGCCGCGCCGAAGCTCATGGTGCGCCGAGCGCGGGGCTTTGTGCCCGAACCCGTGCGTCTGCCCGAGCGCCCTTTTGTCGAGGCAGGAGACTCGGTGTTTGCCGCAGGCGCGGAGCTCAAGCACACCTTCTGTCTTACCCGGGGCCGGGAAGCCTTCGTGAGCCAGCACCTCGGCGACGTGAGCCGCCCGGAGAATTTCGCATTTTTTGAGGAAACGCTGAAACATCTTTTGCGTCTTCTGGAAGTGGAGCCGCGCGTGGTGGTGCGCGATCTGCATCCGGACTATCTTTCGAGCCGCCTTGCCGACGATGTCGCCGCTTCGCGCGGCCTTGAGGAGCTTATGCTCCAGCATCACGTTGCGCACGTGTGCGCCGTCATGGCGGAACACGGTCTGTCTTCTCCCGTGCTCGGGCTTGCGCTGGACGGTTCCGGCCTCGGCGACGACGGCACGATCTGGGGCGGCGAGCTTCTGCTCGTCTCGCCCGGAAGCTGGCAGCGTCTGGGTCGTTTTTCGCCCTTTGCCCTGCCCGGCGGAGAAGCGGCCATCCGTTCGCCCTGGCGCACGGCGCAGGCTCTGTGGCGCGCGGCCGGACTTTCGGGCAAAGCGCCGTGGCTTGCCGCCTCTCCCGAGCGTGCCAGACTTGCGCCCATGATCGACGAAATGCTGCATCACGGCATCCGCTGTCCGCTCACCTCAAGCTGCGGCCGTCTCTTCGACGCGGTTTCCGCCCTCTGCGGCCGCTGTTTCGACGTCACCTATGAAGGACAGGCCGCCATCCGTCTGGAAGAGGCGCAGGACAGGCAGGAATCCGGAGCCTACGAGCTGCCTTTGCGGGAACGGGACGGCCTGCTGGAAGCCGACGTGGTTGCGCTGTTTGTGCAGGCCGCGCGGGACGCTGCCGAGCCGGGTCGTCTTGCGCGGCGTTTTCATCGGGGGCTTGCGCTGGGGCTGGCCCGCTGGGCCCGCGCGGCGGCGGACGCTTCCGGCGTGCTCGACGTGGCGCTTGGCGGCGGCGTGTTCAACAACCGCACCCTGCTTGCGGAACTTCCCGCCGAACTGCGCCGTCTCGGTCTTCGTCCGCTGCTGCCCTGCGCCATGCCCGCAGGCGACGGTTCCATTTCTCTCGGTCAGGCGCTCTGGGGCGACTGGTTCCTCGGAGCGTAGGCGTTCGGATGCAAAAAGGGCGGACTTCTGAAAAGTCCGCCCTTTCTCCTGCCCATGCGGGGTATTATTTTTTCGAGGCCCTCACGGCGGCGCGATAGTCGCGCACGGCGCGGTTGTGATCGGAAAGCGTTTTGGAGAAGGTGTGTCCCCTGTCGCGGCCTGTGGCCACGAAGTAGAGGTAGTCGTGCTTTTCCGGATGAATGGCCGCTTCAAGCGCGGACACTCCGAAGGAGCAGATGGGCCCCGGCGGAAGTCCCGGATTCTGATAGGTGTTGTAGCGGTTGTTGGCGTTGTCGAGCTGGCTGCGCAGCAGCGGGCCGTCGAAATTGCGTCCAAGGCCGTAGATCACCGTGGGGTCGGCCTGCAGAAGCATGTTCTTTTCCAGCCGGTTGGCGTACACGCCGGCCACACGGGCGCGCTCTTCGGGCACGCCGGTTTCCTTTTCCACGATGGAGGCGAGCGTGACGATGCGCTTCAGCTCTTCCGAAGAGGGACGCTTTCCTTCGGGCCAGAGCCTGTCGGCCCGACGCCAGAACATTTCCACCAGACGGTTGGCTACGGCTCTGGCCGCGTCTTTGTCCAGTTCGCGCGGATGGGGCAGAAGATAGGTGTCCGGGAAGAGAAAGCCTTCCGCAGAGTCGAAGGGAATGCCCCAGTGCCGGAGAAATTCCGGATCATGAATGACGGACGTGAAGTCCGCCGCCTTGCAGAATCCGCCTTCCTCCACCAGTTCGGCCACGTCCCACCAGGCGAGCCCTTCGCGGATGGTCAGCCGGTAGAGCATGGCCTTGCCCGACACCAGCATGTCCAGCACCGTTTCCGGAAGCCATCCCGTGCTGACCAGAAAACGTCCGGCCTGAATGTGACGGCTCTTTTCCTTGTACCGCACCAGCATCTGAAAGCGCCAGGCGTTGGTGACCACGCCTTCCTTCTCCAGCATGGCGGCCACCTGACCGAGATTCATGCCGGGTTCGATGTCCACGATGAGATTTTTCCCCGGCACGGACGGCGGCGTGTTCAGAAAGACGTCCGCATCGTGCCAGGCGTAGAGCCCTGCGGAAAGACACACCGCCAGCACAAAGCACAAAAGCCACAGCAGCGCGCGACTCTTTTTGCGGGGCTTTTGGTCCGGCGAGGGTCCGGAATGCCCGGCGACGCGCGTTTCGGAAGCGGCCGAGCCTTTGTCGTCCTTTTCCGGGGAAGGCTGTTCGTTGAGGCTGTCGTTGTTCGGACTCATGCCAGGAGTCTCCTTTCTTCCGGCTGGTCGAGAAAGCTTTCAAGAATGAGTACGGCGGCCTGCTGATCCACCACCTTTTTCACCTCGCGAAAGCCCATGCCGAAGTCGTAGAGTTCATGTTCCGCGGCAGCGCTGCTCAGCACTTCGTTCATCCAGTACACGGGCAGCGACGTGCGGCGCTTCAAAGATTCCACAAAATGGCGCACCTGCACGGTGGTGAGGCATTCCGTGCCGTCGGTGTAGAGCGGCAGACCCACCACGATGGCGTCGGCCTGTTCCTTGTCGAGCAGCTCCAGAAGCTGGGCGAAAAACGCCGCCTTGGTCTCCCGCTTCAGCGTGCAGCGGGGAAAGGCAAACGAGCCGTCCATGTCGGAAACGGCAATGCCCACGCGCTTGAGGCCGTAGTCGATGGCAACATATTTCATGGCGTTACAGCGTCAATGCGCCGGGAAACATCAGATTGATCACAAGCATGAGAACGCTCACGCACAAAAGCGCCCAGATTCCTGCCAGCACGTCGTCGATCATGATGCCCCAGCCGGAAGGCAGCCAGCTCTCCGAAGCGTGAACCGGCCACGGCTTCAGAATGTCGAAAACGCGGAAGAGGAGAAACGCCGCAAGAAGAAGCGCAACGTCCTTCCATCCGGAAGCGGCGGAAAATCCGCCGAAGCCGAGCATGGTCACCCATTGGCCGACCAGCTCGTCGATGACCACGCAGCCCGGATCCTGCCGGTTCAGCAAAACTTCCGCGCGGGAAGCGGCCAGACCGCCGAGAATGAAGAGCGCAAGCAGCGCCACGAGCCGCCACGGCAGCGACAGCGGAAGAAAAAGCAGCGGGGCCAGCAGCGTGGCCAGAAATGAGCCCGCCGTGCCCGGAGCCTTCGGCGCGAGTCCGGCCGGACCGAGACGGCAGAAGTGAAGAATAACGGTATCGAAGGAAGTCATGAAAACTCCGTCTGATCAAGATTCGCTTCAGGATAGAAGCTCGCGCTTCTCTTGGCAAGGGGAAGGGCGAGGAACTCAACACGGAGCGTCTGTTGGAAAAATCCGCCGTCGTGTAAGCTTTTTCTTGTCATCCTTTGCCTGTGCTGGTACGAAAGAAACGTGCCCGGGTGGCGAAACTGGTATACGCAAGGGACTTAAAATCCCTCGTCCGCAAGGACTTGCGGGTTCAAGCCCCGCACCGGGTACCACAGGATGATGTTAAAAGCCCCATGTTCTCAGGGAAAGAACATGGGGCTTTTTGCATCAAAAAAGCGGCGTTCTCTGGTTTTGTTGTCTTTTCTTCGGGGTGAGGCGCGGAAATGCATGCGGGAAAAGTTTCGGCAATCTTGTGTTTCCCGGGCTGCTGAGAGTGCGGCATTCATGGAGATCGGCGACAGGGGACAGTCGTCGTTTCCCGTGCTCCCTGCACGTTAAATAAATTCATGGATGTCTTTTGCCAAATTCATATTTTTCATGTTGTCCATAATGATGTTGATGAAATCCTGCTTGAATTTGGACACGCTGCTTTTCTTTCGTAAAACGATGCCGTACTGAAGCCCGGGAAGCAGAGGACTCAGATCTATGACTCGTATTTTGTCGATGACATTGAGACTTTTCAGAGAAAGCATGTCTATGATCGTGCAGCCGAGACCCATGGCCACATATTTCATGATGATATAGTAGCTGCTGCATGAGAGAATGGAGTTGTACGACATGATTTCCTGTACCTGGCGAGGCACAAGACTGAAATTCGATGTTTTTTCTCTTAAATTTATGGAAAAGGAAATATAGGGAAGCGTTTTCAACGCGTCCATGGTTATGGAAGAGGAAAAACATTCCGTCTGACTTCTGCTGACGGCCAGAAGAAACGGCGACCGAAAGAGGGGAATGAAGTCGAGCTCTTCGGATTCGCTGGATATGCCGACAAGGCCGAAATCATTTTGTCCGGTGGTGATGCTTGAATAGAGCAGCGACGGATGACCGCTGTTCAGTGAGACGTGAATGTTCGGATATCTTTCGTGAAAAAGAGAAAACGAACGGCCGAATTCTTCAGAGCTGAATATCGGTCTTGTGCCGGCAATGCGCATGAATCCGTATTGTGAGGCGTCACAAAGTTCATCATGCATGCATGAAATGGTGTCAAAAATCCTGAGGGTCCATGTTAAAAGATGTTTGCCTTCATCGGTAAGGATCATTTTGTTCTTTATTCTTGAGAACAGTACCACATTAAGACTTTTTTCAAGAAGTTGTATGTGATAGCTTACCGTACTTTGAGTCCGGTTTATTTCATTTGATGCGTCAGAAACGCTTCCGCAGGTGGCCACATAGTAAAAGCTGCGCAATTGCTGCAAAAAGTCTCCAGCGATTTCCGGAATCATACTTTCTCCCCCTGGCTCTGTTTGGGACGGGCGTTTGCTCTCAGCGTACACCAACGGCGTGAAAGAAGTCGAACTCAGGCCATCGAATTATTGGATAGTAGTATAAAAATAATAGTTTTGATTTTCACAAGCTGCCGGCGGTAAAACGTATTCATGGTCAAGCTGCCGCATCCTTTTCATCTGCAAGTGTCCCCCGAAAACTATACAGATGCGAGGAAATGACGGCAACGGGGAAAGCGTTCAGGAGTCCCCTCTGTACGGAAGCTGCGGGTGCCCGGCATGGAAGACGCGCTTCGGCATTGTTGCCTTTCCGTCCAGCCTGTTCGTTTTTCGCCACGCTTCAGTCGGCATGCGGGCAGGCGTTTCCGTACGCAAGCCCCGCATATGGATTTCAGCCGCGGAAACACACAGTCGCGGTCGGAACGCTAAAACCGGGAGATGTTATGTCTGCACAGGAAACATCCGTTCAGTACCACGAAACCGACGTGCTGGTGCTCGGTGGAGGAGCCAGTGGTTGCGGCGCAGCCATAGCTGCGCGGGAAGCCGGGAAAAGGACGCTGCTGGTCGATAAGGGAAAACTGGAAAGCTGAGGCTGCATAGGCGGCGGCAACGATCATTTCATGGGGGTTCTGAACACCGACGAGCCCTACGATACCGTGGAAGACATGGTGAAGGTGTACTGCACGCCCACCAACGGCCTTCTCCCCGACACCGTCCGTCAGTGGGGAGCGATCATTCCCCACATGATCGAATGGCTCACGGACGTGGGCGTTCAGTTCCGCAAGAAGGAAGACGGCAGCTATCTGCGCACGCGCGGTTTCGGTCAGCCGGGAAAGTGGTGGATTCTCATCCGCGACGGCCAGTACATGAAGCCGCTCATAGCGAAGAAGATTCGCGAGATAGGCGTGGATGTCCTCGACAACGTCATGATCACCAGACTTGTGGTCAAAGACGGTCGCATGGTCGGCGCCATGGGCTACAACGTGCTGAACGGGGAATTTCACGTCATCCGCTGCAAGACGGCGGTGCTGGCCCTCGGTCCGCGCGCCACGCGAGTGACGACCAATTCCACCAGAAATCCCTTCAACGCGCAGTTCCCCAGTCATAATACCGGAGCCCAGTATATTCTTGCCTACGAAGCCGGCGCGCGCATCGGCTGTCTCGATACCCGCCAGATCGCCACGGTGCTTCCCAAGAGCTTCGGCTGCCCGGGCATGAACGGCCTCACGGGCGAAGGCGGCGCAGCTCTGAACTACAAGGGCGAGCGCCTCATGAAGAAGTACCATCCCATGCTGGAGCAGGCTCCCCGTCATCTTTTTGTGCAGGGACTTGTGCGGGAGCAGATTGCCGGTTACGGCCCGCCTTTTTATATGGACACCCGCAATCTTCCCCGGGAAAGTCAGCGCGTGCTTACGGAAGAACTCATGCCCGGCGACAAGGCCACATGGAAGGAATATTCCGAACAGAAGGGCGTGGACCTCTACAATAAGCTCATGGAAGTGGAAATAGGCGACCTTGCTCTGGAAGCGCTGGTGCTTCGCGACGAACATTTCGAGAGCAACATTTCCGGTCTTTTCGTGGGAACCGGTTTTCAGGCTTTTTCCGGCGCCATGTGCGGAGGCTATGCGGCCGGAAAGCATGCTTCCGCGAAGGCCGAAGCCATTGACGCCGTGCCGGACGTGTCCGCCGGAGAAGCGGAGGCGGAACGCCGTCGCGTTCTTGCTCCCCTGCATTCCGAGGGCGGCACGCATTATGCGCAGTTTGAAAGCGCCATCAGACAGGTCATGGACTACTTACATGGGGTATGTCCGCAACGAGCGGGGCATGAAGCAGGCTCTGGACAGCCTTGCCCGCATCGAGGCGCTCAAGGACGACCTTATTGCAGACAACTGGCATGAACTCATGCGCACCCATGAAGCGCTTGTTCTGCTGGAGATGTGCAAGCTTGTCACCCTGGCCAGCATTGAACACCGGGAGACATCCAACAGCACCATTTATATGCGTTCCGACTACCCCGATCCCGATCCCGCCCTGAACAGGCTCATGGTGACGGAAAAGGTGGATGGCCGGCCCAGGATTTCCTGGCAGTGAGCATGAAGTCATATTCAGCTGAAAAGGATAGAGAAAATGCCTCCCAGATATAGTAAGGAATTGAAAGAGCTGGTGGTTTCGGGTTTTCAGAAGCGTCAGAACAGAACATCGCCGTGCGAGGCGCACTGCCCGGCGGGCAACCGGATTCAGGCTGTTGAAACCCTGATCAAGGACGGAAAGCCGGAAGAGGCCCATGCCGTGCTTCTTTCCCGCAATCCTTTCTCCGGCGTGACCGGACGCGTGTGCACGCATCCCTGCGAGATGCACTGCAACCGCCGCAAGTATGATGAAGGAATTTCCATCCGTGCGCTGGAACGTTTTGCCGCCGACGCTCCCGTCATTTCCCGCCTTGCGCCTCTGGCCGATACGGGAAAGAAGGTGGCGGTCATCGGTTCCGGCCCTGCGGGCATGACCTGCGCATATTTTCTCCGCCTCATGGGCCATGCCGTCACGGTGTTTGAAGCGTCGGCCGTGCTCGGCGGCGTTCCCCGCGTGTCCGTGCCGGATTTCAGACTGCCGAAGAACGTCGTGGACAGAGAAGTGGGCAACGTGCTCTCGCTCAACATCGCCGCGCACACCAACGTCAAGGTCGGCAGGGATGTGGCTCTCGCCGCAATCATGGACGCCTATGACGCCACGGTGGTCGCCGTGGGCAATCAGAAGGAACGTCTGCTCAACATTCCCGGCAGGGAAGCGCTGGTTCCCGCAGTGAGCTTCCTCGGGGCCAGCAATCTGTCCCGTCAGAGCCTGGCCGGAAAGAACGTGGTGGTGCTCGGCGGCGGTGGCGTGGCCTTCGACTGCGCCTTTACGGCCCGTCGTCTCGGCGCCGGTTCCGTCAGCCTCGTGTTCCCCGAAGCGGCCGACGCCATCAAAGCTCCGCAGGAGGAAGTGGAACAGGCCAGGGCTGAAAACATCAATCTTTACGCGTCCTATCTTGCGGACGGCGTCGAGGGCAATACGGTCAGGGCTTCCGGGCTTTCCAGCTTCCGTTTCAGCGAGAGCGGCGAGCTCATCGCCGAATTCCGCGAAGGCGACGTCATTTCCCTGCCGGCCGACATGGTGATCTGCGCCAGCGGTCTGATGCCGGAAACGGATTTTCTGGAAGGCCTCTCCCTCCAGAAAACGGCCCGCGGCTATATGGTGGTCGACGACTTCCAGGAAAGCTCGGTTCCCGGACTGTTTGCCGCCGGCGACATCGTCACCGGACCGGCCACGGTGGCCTCGGCCATCGGCAGCGGCCGCAGGGCCGCCATCGGCGTGCACTGCCGCCTTGAAGGCCTGACGGAATTTCCCGAAGTCGTCTTCAAGGAAAACGGGAGCGGAACCCTTTCTCTCGTCATGGAGAAAAAGGCGCTCAGGCAGGAGCAGCATGTCGTGCAGTTCGAGGAAATCGAGAATCCGACCTATCATGAACACGCTCCCCGTCAGCAGACGAACAAGTCCGACCGGACGCATCTGCTGCCCTTTGAGGAAATTGATCTCGGTTTCAACGCCGAACAGGCTCAGTCAGAGGCCTCCCGCTGCATACACTGCGGTCACTGCATCGACTGCGGCACCTGCGTGGAGCGCTGCCCCAACTACATTCTGGACCGCAATGAAGACGGGCCCTTCGTCCGTTATCCTGAAGAATGCTGGCACTGCGCCTGCTGCCGCATAGGCTGTCCCACCGGTTCCATCACCATAGAGTTTCCCATCACCATGCTTGTGTGATGCCGTGAAGTGAGGAGGTTCCTGGGCGGCGTGTCCGCCCGGGAACGCCGGGAGAGGGAGGACGGAGCTGTTTTCGTCCTCCCTTTTTCATTAAATGCAAGGGCCGCCCCGGAATGGAGCGGCCTTCGTCGTTACTCCTTCAGGCAGTTAAGAGTACGGAAACGCCCCCCCCCTCGCTTAGCAGGTGGAGCACAAAGCGATTATGTCCAAAAACACTTTTTCAGCAGTAAGGAGTCGTTCAAGATTTCGTCCGCATCCCGTGCCGTCGATGTAGAGCAGCAGGCTCACCACGATGCGTCGACCTGTTCCTTTTCGAGCAGATCCACGACGCTGGGCGAAAATGTCGCTTTGGTCTCCCGTTTCAGCGTAGAGAAGGAAAAGGCAAATGAGCCGTCCCTGTCGAAGAGACCGTCGACGCATAAGCTTTCTCTTGTCATCTCGTTTCAGTGCTGATACGAAAGAAGCGTGTCCGGGTGGCGAAACTGGCATACGCAAGAGAGTTAATATCCTTAGTCCGCAGGGATTTGCGGGTCTAAGCCATGCACCGGGTGCCACATAAATATCTTTGCCTCATATGCCTTTTAAACGTATATGGGGCTTTTTTTGTTATAACCGATTTTGTGATTTATAGTTTTAATAATCCTTATTCGTTGACATGGTATGCTATTATTATAATATATATGATATTTGGCATCCTATAATATACAATAGTATTTACATAATTATATTGAATTTATGAGTAAAAGGGGGAGAGAATGGCTATAGATTCCGTACATAAAATTAATCAGCTTTTTTTTCCTCATATTTTTGACGTATCAAAAGCTCCACGTCTGCCAAAGGAAGTTTTTTCACTGGGAACAACATCGACATTTCATAAGGGTGAGTTTCTTGTTTATTATGGAGAAAATTTAAAACATATATACTATCTTCATAGAGGAACTATTTTTGGTTTCCGCCCTGTGCATCACGGTGAAATGAATCTTGCCTATGTGGTCAAGGAAGGATTTTTTGGAGAAGGGTGGTTTTTTTCCGGACACAGCAGCATGGATGAAATAGTTGTTGCTGAAGACAGTCTGGTGACTAAATTTTCTGAGAGTGCTGTTGCCAAGCTTATTCGAGATTCACAAATAGTGAAAAATTTTTTGTTTACTCTTGCAGTCAAATCAACAAGTGTATCAACAAAATTTGAAAATTTTAAAAATGAATCCATAAAAGAACGTTTAAAAACATTTATTTTAAATCAATTTAAAAATATGGGTGAAAATGATAAATTAGAGTTGAATTTAAGTCAGAAAGATATAGCAAGCATTATGAATGTTCATTCAGTTTCCATAAGCAGAGCTTTTTCTGAATTGAAGAAGGAAATGAAAATTCAGACGTTTAAAAATAGGATAGTTATTTATCGGTAAAGGATGAGAAGAGCTGCTTTTACTGTTTTGCTCCTTACTTGGGCGAACGGCAGGTTTTCCACCCGCGAGCGTGATAAGCCTCGGGCTCTGAAAAAATAAAAAAACTCAATATCGATAACACAAGTTATCGATATTTTTTTTGGGTATTGTTACTTAATGCACAACGCGATGAATTTCATGCATGCAGGAAGTTTGACAAGGAAAGGAGTATTTTCAACCGTTATTAACAGGAGAAAAACATGAAGTCTGCGTTTCGATTCGCTCTTGGGGTTCTTTGTTTTGGACTGGCCGGACTGCTGGTTGCCGGCCATTGCGACGCTGCGGAAAAGAAGCTGAACATGAGGCTCGGCCATCCCATGAACAAAGGAGACCAGGTGTCGCTGGGCTGCCTGAAATTCAGTGAACTCCTGGAACAGAAGTCAGGAGGGAAAATCAAACTCAAGGTGTACGGCGACTGCATTCTCGGCAGCGACCGCGTCACCACTGAAGGGGCGCAGAAGGGCAGTCTTTCCATGAGTTCCATCTCTACGGGCAATCTTTCCCTGTTCGCTCCCGACTTTTTGCTCTTCGACATGCCCTACATCATCGATCCGATGAATCCCAAGGCTCTCGAAAAGCTGTTTGCCGCCATGGATAACGGTCCGCTGGGACAGTACTATGAAAAGGTGCTGAACGGCATCAATCTGAAGCTCATCTACTTCGGCGACGTGGGCTACCGTGATTTTCAGTTCCACAATAAGAACGTGTCCACCATTGAAGGCCTGAAGAATGTGAAGGTCCGCGTCACGGACTCCGTTGTTGAACTTGCCGTGGCCAAGGCTCTGGGCATGTATCCCATTCCCATGGCGTGGGGCGAAACCGTAACCGCCATGCGGCAGGGCACCGTGGACGCCATGGCCGTCAACAACGCCTCCATTGCTCCGCTCGGCGACATCGGCGACATCGCAAAGTACGTTCTCGACACCAAGCACAACTACTATGGCCATGTTGTGGTCATGAACCTTGACCTCTGGAAGTCTCTGACGGACGGGCAGAGAGCGATCATTGAAGAAGCGGCGGCGGAAGCCGTGGCCTATGAACGTTCGCTCAGCGCCAAGATGAATGTGGACGCCTATGGAATAATGAAGGAAAAGGGCGTGACGATGAACATGTGCTCCGAGGCCGACTACGCCAAGCTTAAGGAACTCACCAAGCCCGTGTGGGAAGAGTTCCGTCCCAAGATTTCTCCCGAAGCCTATACGCTGTTCATGGACGCTCTGAAATAATACTCCGGCAACATATTCCCCGTTCATTCTCTTCATGAGCGTGAACGGGGAGATTGTTCTCTGATTATTCAGGGGGTCTTGTCTTATACCCTTTTCAATCCTTTACACGTGAACTTAACAGAACTGGTCGGTCGATCATTCATCATCAATGCTTGAAAATTTCTTCATGCGATATTCTCCACGGCGTATATTGTGATGTTCTGATTCCCTATGATGTATCGATTTTGTTCTGTTCATCTACTTTACAGAGGGTGATATGAGTGCAAGACGAACGTTGATATGGCTTGATGAGAATGCTGAAAAGATTTTTCTTTTTATTGGACTCATTATTATTATTCATGCCATATTTTTTCAAACAGTATATCGATACATCGTTATCAATATGTTTTCTGGCGACGCCGGATCTGTGGTCTGGACTGAGGAACTCTCACGATTCGTATTCGTATGGATAACGTATCTTGCGGTTCCTCTTATCATAAAATACAGCAAGGATATTCGCGTCACTGTATTTTATGATATGTTTAACAGAACTGGCAAGGCTATCATAGATAATACCAACACGTTTCTGTTTTTTGTTCTGGCCGGCGTCATCATCTGCAAGGGCCTTGACCACATTGCCATGATTCAGCGTTTTCCGCAGAATTCCGCGGCCCTGCATCTTTCCTACGCCGTGCCGTATTCCATTCTTCCCGTCGGATTCGGACTGGTCACCCTGCGGCTTTGTCAGCGGCTCTACAAGTCGCTCCGGGAATTCGGCGTGCTTTCGGCTCTCACTGGTCTGGTGCTGGCCTTCGCCATTCTTGCGCCTCTTTTTTTCTATGAAGACTGGGAAAGCGCTCCCGTCGTGCTGCTGGTGTACTTCCTGTTCTTTCTGGCGTTCAGCACGCCGGTTGCCGTCAGCATTGCATGTTCGTGTCTGGCCGTCATATGGGCCTGCGACACCATTCCTTCCGACTATGTGGCGCAGATTACCTATACCAGCATCGACAACTCGGCCATCATGGCCATTCCCTTCTTCATCGCAACGGGCGTGTTCATGGGCGAAGGCGGCCTGAGCAGCAGACTTCTTAAGCTTGCCGACGCCTTTTTGGGCGACAAGACCGGTGGTCTGGCCCTGGCCACCATTGCCACCTGCATGTTCTTTGCCGCCATCAGCGGTTCAGGACCCGCCACGGTGGCGGCCATCGGATGCATCACCATTCCGGCCATGGTGGAGCGCGGATACAGCAGAACGTTCAGCGTGGCCATCGTCACCTGTGCCGGCATCATCGGCGTGATGATTCCTCCGAGCAATCCGCTGCTCATTTACGGCATTTCCTCGCAGCAGAGCATTGCCAAGCTCTTTGCCGGCGGCGTCGTTCCCGGACTGCTCTGCGGCTGTGCGCTGATGCTGGTCGCCTGGTGGATATCCAGGAAGAACAACTGGCGTGGAACGACCATGGCAGGCGCCAGGGAACGCGCCAGGGCCTTTGTGGAAGCCCGGTGGGCCCTGATGGTTCCGGTCATCATTCTCGGCGGCATTTACGGCGGCATCATGACGCCTACGGAAGCGGCTGCCGTCGGCGCTTTCTACGGCATGTACGTGGGCATGTTCGTTTATAAGGAAATAGGATTCAAAAAACTGTTCGACTGCTGCGTCGAAACCTGTGTGACCGGCAGCAACGTGCTGTTCATTTTTGCCATGGCCGGCATCTTCGGCAACATCATCACCATCGAATCCATTCCTGAAATGCTGGCCGAGTTCATCATGGGATTCACCAGCAGCAAGTTCCTGCTCCTTGTCATTCTGAACGTGGTTCTGCTCATCATCGGCACGTTCATGGAAGCGCTTGCCGCCATCCTCATTCTCACGCCGCTGCTGCTGCCCATCGTCGTCAGTTTCGGCATCGATCCCATCCACTTCGGCGTGATGATGACCGTCAACCTGGCCATCGGTTTTGTCACTCCGCCCATCGGCGTCAATCTGTTCGTGGGCTCCTCCATCGGCGACGTTTCGGTGGAAAGTCTGGCAAAGGCGTGTGTTCCTTTCCTGCTTGCGCTTCTGGTGTGTCAGGTACTCGTCACGTTTGTTCCCGCCATTTCCTTGTTCCTTCCCAATCTCATGCATTAACCTTGTAAAGGAGAGTTGGTATGCTGGAATCCTCTGCTTGTACTCCCTACTGTGCCAGTCAGGAAGACGTTGCGCTGTCCGGTCAGGAAAAACGCATTCTCGGCATCGGCGAAGACGTTTTTACCAGGGATCATCCCAGAATCGCCAAAATCGTTCAGACCTTTGACGGACTTGAACCCGTCATCGACGCTGAGCGGGCCCTGTACTTCACCAGAAGCATGAAGGAGACGGAAGGACAGCCGCTGAACCTCCGCTGGGCGAAGGCTCTCTACAACATTGCAAGCAACATCACCATTTACATCGACGACTATCAGCTTCTGGCGGGACGCATCGGCTGCAAGGGACGCTACGGCATTCTGTATCCTGAAATCGAAGGCGATTTCTATGAGACGTTTCTCGACAAGCTCGGAGAACGCGAAGGCGGCACGGCGTTCATCTCGCCCGAGACCATGAACGTCATCAAGGAGGAAATAGGCCCCTACTGGAAGGGAAAGACCTACCACGAAAATTTCAACGCGGCCGTTCCCAAGGAACTGCACGACATCCTGTTCATCGACAAGGAAGGCACGACGCCCCGATATCTCGTCAACGAAACGGCATCCTGGCGTTCTTCCCTTCAGTGGGTGCATGACTATGAAAAGGTGATCCGCCGCGGATTCATGGATATCCGTCGCGAGGCGCAGGAGCGTCTCGACGCGCTCGATCCCGACAGTCCGGCCGATTACCACGAAAAGCGTCCGTTCCTGGAAGCGGTGGTCATCGTGAGCGACGCCATCATGCTCTGGGCCAGAAGGCACGCCGAAAAGGCCGAAGAGATGGCGGCCGTGGAAAAGGATCCCGTGCGCAAGGCAGAACTGCTGCTCATTGCGGAAAACTGCCGTCAGGTTCCGGCGTATCCGGCGAAGACCTTCCATCAGGCGGTGCAGAGTCAGTTCTTCGTGCAGATGTTCTCCCGCCTGGAGCAGCGCACCGGCACGACGATTTCCAACGGCCGCATGGATCAGTATCTGTACCCGCTCTACAAGCAGGACAAGGAGAACGGAACGCTCACCGACGCGCAGGCCTTGGAACTTCTGGAATGCGTATGGTGCGGCATGGCGCAGTTCATTGAAATGTACATTTCCGCGCAGGGCACGTCCTTCAATCAGGGCTATGCGCACTGGGAAGCCGTAACCATAGGAGGACAGAACAAGGCAGGCGAAGACGCCACCAATGATCTTTCGTATCTGTTCCTGAAGTCCAAGCGGGAATTTCCGCTGCATTATCCCGACCTTGCCGCCCGTGTGCATGTGCGATCTCCCGAGCGTTTTCTGGCCGACATCGCCGAAACCATCAAGTTCGGCACGGGATATCCCAAGCTGTTCAACGACGAGGAAATCATTCCCATCATGACGACCAAGGGCGCGCCGCTCGATCAGGCTTTCGACTATGCCGTGAGCGGATGCACGGAAACGCGCATGCCGAATCGCGACACCTACACGTCCGGCGGTCTTTACGTCAATCTTCCGGCCGAGCTGGAACTTGTGCTCAACAACGGTCGCATGAAGAAGTTCGGCGACAAGCTCATGGGCGTGGAAACGGGAGATCCCAGAAATCTGAAGACATGGGAGGAGTTCTGGAACGCCTTCCTCGTTCAGCAGACGAACTATCTGAGAATAGCCCTGGACATTCAGTACATCATCAACAAGATGCGGCAGAAGTTCTTTGCCGTGCCCATGAGCTCCAGCCTGCACGATCTGTGCATGAAGTACTGCCTTGACCTTCATACGGAACACATTCCGGAAGGCTACGAAAGCGGCCTCGCGGACTTCATCGGCTACGGCACGCTCATCGACAGCCTCGCGGCAATCAAGAAGACGGTGTATGAAGACAAGTCGCTGACCATGGACAAGCTGCTTGAAGCTCTGAACGCCGATTTTGAGGGCTACGAGGACGTGCAGGAACTCTTGAAGAGCTGCCCCTGCTACGGCAACAACGATCCGTATGCCGACTCCATAGGTCACGCCGTGGAACGTCATACCATGGAGTTCTTTGAAAAATACGGCAAGGAACTCGGAATCTACATGGACACGCGCTATGTGCCGGTAACGGCGCATGTGCCGTTCGGCCGCGTGGTTTCTGCTTCCGCCAACGGCAGAAAGGCCTGGACGCCGCTTTCCGACGGAACGTCGGCTTCTCACGGCGCCGACGTCAACGGTCCTACGGGCGTGCTGCTCAGCAACGATGCGTCCAAGAACCGCGACAAGATCAACAGGGCGGCCCGCATGCTGAACCTCAAGTTCAGCCCGAAGGCGGTGGAAGGCAAGCAGGGCACCCGTCGTCTGATAGACTTCATTCGTTCCTTCATCGACCTCAAGCTCTGGCACGTACAGTTCAACGTCATCAATCGCGGCACGCTGCTGGCGGCGCAGAGAGATCCCAAAAAGTATCGCAGCCTCATAGTCCGCGTGGCGGGCTACAGCGCCTATTTTGTTGATCTGACTCCGGATCTTCAGAACGATCTGATTGCCAGAACGGAACATTCTGAAATGTAACGCAGCGGGGGCTCTCTGCAAAAGGGAGCCCCCCTTCAGGAGAAGGGTTATGCAGGACAGGCTTGTTGAAGGGCACATTTTCAATATTCAGAAATACAGCGTTCATGACGGGCCGGGCATACGGACCATTATTTTTTTCAAGGGCTGTTCGCTTCGCTGCCGCTGGTGCAGCAACCCGGAGTCGCAGCTGCCGCAGGATGAGCTTGCCTTCAACGGCACGCGCTGTCTTACGAAGGACAAGTGCGGCTTTTGTGCGGAGAAGTGTCCCGAGAAGGCGATATCGTTTTCTGAAGACGGTTTTCCCGTGATTGCAAGAGACAGATGCCGTCTTGCGGAATGCGGCGGCGTCTGTACGGCTCGGTGCCATGCCGGAGCCCTCAAGATTTTCGGCCGACGCATCACCGTGGAGGAGGCCCTGAAGGAGGTGGAGAAGGACGCTGTTTTCTATCAGAGAAGTTCCGGCGGATTGACGGTTTCCGGCGGGGAACCCTGCTTCCAGCCTGAGTTTCTGACGGCGCTTCTTCGGGAGTCGGAACGTCTTTATCTGGACGTGGCCATGGAAACCTGCGGACAGGCTCCTTACGAGGTGCTGCATGAAGCCGCAAAGCATCTGAACACGCTCATCTTCGACATCAAGCACACCGACGCCTCTCTTCATAAGCGCTATACGGGCGCAGACAATGCGCAGATTCTTGAGAACGTCAGACGCGTATCGTCCGATTTCAAGGATCTGCCGATACTTCTGCGTACGCCGGTCATTCCGGGCTTCAACGACTCGGAGCAGACGATTCGCGAAATCTGCGATTTCATAGAAGCGTTGCCCGGCCGCAGCATTTCGTATGAGATGCTGCCGTATCATCGTCTCGGCACGCAGAAGTATTATCAGCTGGGCCGGGAGTACCCCATGGGAGACGTGAAGCTCGATAAGGCACGGATGGAGAGCTTGCGGAAGATAGTCGAGGCAAGGCTCGGCGAGCGGCTGGTGTCCTGATTTTTACGGCAACTGACAGGAGAGAACGCATATGATTTTTGACTTTCGGCTCCGGCCGCCGTTCAAGGGATTCAAGAATCTTTCCATATTTAATCCGGTGTGCAACAGTGTCGGCCCCATGGCGTTGCGCGGCACCTATCTGACCTCGGCCCATGAGAAGTCCATGGATCTGTTCTTTCAGGAAATGCGGGACGCGGGCGTGGAGAAGGGCGTCGTCATGGCGCGCAACATTGCAGACAAGGCGTCGTCCGTTTCCAACGAGGACGTGAAGGAGCTGGCGGACGCGTATCCCGACATGATTGTTCCGTTCGGCGGGGTGGATCTTTCGTCCGGGATTTTTTCCGCCGTCAAGGAACTGGAAAAGTGTTTCCGCTACGGATTTAAAGGCGTGGCGCTTGAACCGGGCTGGAATGATCCGGCGCGGCTTCCCGACGACGCCGTGTTTTATCCCGTGTATTCCCTGTGCGAGCAGGCGGACATGCCGGTGGTGCTAACCGTGAGTCTGTACCAGGGGCCGACGCTGGAATACAGCAACCCGGTACACATTCAGAAAATCGCCAATGATTTTCCCAGGCTTCAGATAGTCGTCGCCCATGCCTGCTATCCGTGGATACCGCAGATCTTCAATGTGGCGGCGCTTCATCCCAACGTGTGGCTCATTCCCGATCTTTACATGCACAATCCCTGGACGCCGGGGCGGGAGATGTACGCGAACGGATGCCGCTGGCTGAATTGTGAACGCGTCATTTTCGGTTCGGCGTATCCCTGCTACGGCATCAAGGATGCGGTGGATGATTTGAACGGGTATGACTTTACCGACGAAGAAAAGGAAAAAATTCTGTACAGGAATGCGTACAGGCTTCTCAAGATGCATGCCGATGCATGACGTTCTGCAAGGCTTTTCAGCCGACGGGGAACATGACCGATAAAGAGCGCGTCGAGGACATCGGTCATGCCGTCGTAGCGCGCAGCACGGAGGTCCGGCGCAAAAGAGAGGGGGGAGGAAAACATTTTGTTTTCCTCCCCCTCTTTCTGTCATGACGGATGGAGCGTTAGTTCTTCAGGCTGTGGATGGGCGCGGGAATGCGTCCGCCGAGATTGATGAAGGCGGAGGCGTCGCCGGTGTTCACGGGAATGATCTTGGCCTGGCCGAGCAGGCCGCCGAAGATGGCGGTTTCGCCCACGCCCTTGCCCGGCACGGGAATGACGCGCACGGCGGTGGTCTTGGTGTTGATCATGCCGATGGCCATTTCGTCGGCGATGAGGCCGGAAATGGTGGTGGCGGGGGTGTCGCCGGGAATGGCGATCATGTCGAGGCCCACGGAGCACACGCTGGTCATGGCTTCGAGTTTTTCCATGGTGAGCGCGCCGCTGTTGGCGGCGGCTTCAATGCTGGAGTCTTCGGAAACGGGAATGAACGCACCGGAGAGGCCGCCCACGTGGGAGGATGCGAACACGCCGCCCTTCTTCACGGCGTCGTTGAGCATGGCGAGCACGGCGGTGGAGCCCGGCGCGCCGATGGAGGAGAGGCCCACGCTCTGGAAAATTTCGCCCACGGAGTCGCCCACGGCGGGAGTGGGAGCGAGGGAGAGGTCGGCCACGCCGAAGGGAATGTTCATGCGTCCGGCCACTTCCTTGCCGATGAGCTCGCCCACGCGCGTCACCTTGTAGGCCGTGGACTTGATGACTTCGGCCACGTCGCTGAGCGTCAGATTTTCATGGGTTTCCTTGGCGCGGTCGATGGCTTTCTTCACCACGCCGGGGCCGGAGACGCCCACGTTGATGACCACGTCGGGCTCGCCGATGCCGAGATAGGCGCCGGCCATGAAGGGCACGTCCTGCGGAATGTTGGCGAACACCACGAGCTTGGCGCAGCCTATGCCGTCGCGGTCCCTGGTGGCGTCGGCCACCTTGACGATCTGACGGCCCATGAGGGCCACGGCGTCCATGTTGATGCCCGCCTTGGAGGATGCCACGTTGATGGAGGAACACACGCGGTCGGTGGTGGCGAGGGCTTCGGGCAGAGAGTCGATGAGGGATCTGTCGCCGGGAGTCATGCCTTTTTCCACGAGGGCGCCGAAGCCGCCCAGAAAATCGACGCCGGCTTCCTTGGCGGCTTCGTCAAGCATCTGGCAGGCGCGCACCATCTGTTCGGCGTTGAATCCCGCGCCGACCACGGCCATGGGGCTGATGCTGATGCGCTTGTTCACCACGGGAATGCCGTAGCGCGCGCCGACTTCGTTGCAGTGTTCCACGAGATGGGCGGCGTATTTGGCGATTTTGGCGCGCACCTTGTAGGAGAATACGTCGAAGTCGTGACTGACGCAGTCGAAGAGGCTGATGCCGAGGGTAACGGTGCGAACATCGAGATGTTCGTTGCGGAGCATGTTGATAGTGCTGAGCACTTCGCGTTCAGTGAGCATGGGCAGACCTGTGATCCGGGTTAGACGATGGGTACGCGATGGATGGCTTCAAAGATGTTTTCGTGCTGGATGCTGATGGTAAGTCCCACGCTGCGGGCCTTGGCCTGAAGCATCTGACGGAAGGCGTTGCGGTTGATGGAAAGCGGCAGGGCCACTTCAAACATCAGCACGCATTCGTTGCTGTCCTCATCCATGCGGATGGCCTTCAGATTTTCAATGTTTACCTTCTGCTCGGCAAAGATGCCGGAGATCATGGCGATGATTTCCGGCCGGTCGGAACCGTTGACGGTCACGACGAAGGGTTCGGTTTCCTCGCCGCTGGAGAAGGTGTCGGTCTCGAAGGTGCGGGCGGCCACGGTCAGATCCATGTGACGGGCTTCGAGGCTGAGGCTGACCACGCGCTGAATGTCTTCCTCGCTGACGTCTTCCGGTGCGGAGACGATGAAGATGGAGGCGAACTGACCTTTCAGGATGGTCTGACTCAGTTCTTCGATGTTGCACTTTTCCTTGGACAGAGCGTTGGATATGGCATAGACCACGCCGGGGCAGTCGCGTCCGATGACAGAGATGACAATATGGTTCACAGTCGCCTCGATGCAAAGAGGGTTGACGCACGGAGCGGAAAACGGTGCGAGAAGCGTACTCGCGGGAAATGTGGAAAGAATAGACGGGAACGCCGAGAAGCGTCAAGCGAAGTTTGCGTTTCGGCTTTTTTTCAAAGATGTCACAACCGCGCCTGCGGCGGGAGTGGCGGGGCGTTCTGCCTCGTTCGGACGAAAGGGCGCGCTGCGTCCGTCGGCAGTCGGCGGAGGGCTGCGGAGTTTTCGCCTGCGCTGCGCGGACACCGCGCTTTGGAGGTGGCCGGGGGCGCGAGCTCAGCGTTGTGGAAGGCCGCCGGGGCGCGAGGGGAGAGTGGCCTGGGGATCGATGCGGAAGACGGATGCCGGGCGGAAGGCGTCGGGCGTTTTGCTCAGGCTGCGGGCGGCTCGTGTGGGGCGCAAAGTTCCGGGCCGACTGCGACAAGGATTAGTCTGGGAAAACCACTTTCCGAAAAGGCAGGGCTTGCGGGCTCTGCCTTTTTATTTCACGCGATTTTGCGCGCGGAAAAGTTTGCAGGGCTGTCATTTGAAAGACGCGAAGCAAAGGCGCACGGTTCGGGCGGAGACGAGTCTGCAAGGGCCGCAAACGTGAAGAGCGCGGCCTCTGTCCAGTCGTCAGAGGCTCGACCGTTGCAGGCGCGGACAAAACGCGTTTCGGCGAAATGCGAAGGCAGGGCCGCCGTCGCCCGGTTATCAGCTTACTTTTTCTTCTTTTTCTGCTCTCGACGCCACTGCCATGGCGGCGTGGGATCGCTGTCCTGCCAGAGGCCGAGGCGTTCCTTGCGGGCCATGGCCTCTTCGAGCTTCCAGGTTTTGCAGATGTCGCTCGTGCAGAAGTAGTCGTACACCCATGCCATGCCCGCCTGCACCTGCCGCTGATTGACGGACAGCTCGTCGATGCCGTTTTTGTCTGCGAGATAGACCAGGGAAACGGTTCGCTTGTAGTTGTCCAGATACATGGTTTTCAGGCGCAGGGGGCGATTCTGAATGAGGGAGAGCAGGTGGGCCTTCGACTGCTTGCCGTAGGGCTGACGGCTTTCCGGCGCGTCGATGCCGTAGAGGCGCACACGGATGGTGCGTCCGTTGCCGTCCTTGAGCACGAAGCTGTCGCCGTCGGAGGCGCGCACGAGGCGGTATTCCCGCTCGTCGGCCACGGGCGCGGACTTTCCTGCTGAGGATGCCCGGATGTTCTTGATGCTGTTGAAGATGGCCCTTTGCGCGTCGGCCACCTGTTTTTCCGCTCTGGCGGGCGTAGTCGGCGCGTTCGGCGACCATTCGGCGTTGCTCACATAGGCCGCAACCATGAGCAGCACGCACAAAATGGCGGCTTCCAGTCCGTAACGGCCGGAACTCTTTCGTCTGCGGGGGAAGAAGGATCTACGTTTTTTCATGGGCGGATGCGGGCGACGGCAAAAGCTCTTTCAATGCCGAGGCTATGCCGGAAACGTTGATTCCCACATCGGCGCGCAGTCGGCGTACCGGGCCGTGGGGAATGAAGCGGTCGGGAAGGCCGAGCCGACGTATTTTCAGACGACCGAGGCAGTCGTTGTCGGCAAGCAGTTCCAGCACGGCGGAGGAGAAGCCGCCGATGCGGCTGTTTTCCTCCACGAGCAGCAGGGCGTCGCTTTCGGCGGCGAGGTCGAGAATCTGCTTTTCCGGCAGCGGTTTGACCCAGCACGCGTCGAATACCGAGGCCAGCAGTCCGGTTTTCTGCGCCACAAGCAGGGCCGCCTCCATGCAGGGCACGGCGCGCTGTCCGGTCACGAGCACGGTCACGCGCGTGTTGCCGCGCAGCAGAAGCTGTCCTTTGCCGGGAGCGGGATAGCCGACGTTTTTTACTATGGCGTCGGCAAATTTCATGTTCGAGGCGTCGAGCTTTCGCCCGGAGCCGCGCGGATAGCGCAGCGCCACGGGCTGATCCATGCCTGTGGCCATGGTAAGGGCCGCGCTCAGGGCCGCTTCGTCGCGGGGCGCGCCGAGGGTGAGGTTCGGCACTACGCGCAGCCACGAGAGATCGAAGGCTCCGTGATGGGTGGGGCCGTCTTCGCCCACGAGGCCAGCGCGGTCGAGGCAGAAGGTGACGGGCAGATTTTGCAGGCACACGTCGTGAATGATCTGATCGTAGGCGCGCTGCATGAACGTGGAATAGATGGCCACCACCGGATGGTAGCCCCGGGACGCAAGGCCGGCGGCAAAGGTGACGGCGTGTTCCTCGCAGATGCCCACGTCGGCGAAGCGTTCGGGGAAGCGGAGGTGAAATTCCTGAAGACCGGTGCCGTCGGGCATGGCCGCAGTGATGGCGAAGAGTCGCGGATTTTTTTCCGCGAGCGTGCAGAGGGTGCTGCCGAACGCCTGGCTGAATCCCGGGCCGGAAGGCTTCCAGCCGTTCGGCTGGGGAGGCACGCTGATTTCGTCGGCCACGGAGGCGGAAATGCCGTGAAAATGCGAAGGATCGTTTTCCGCGGGGCCGTAGCCCTTGCCCTTGCGCGTGCGGATGTGCAGAAGCACGGGCATGTCGAGCTGCTTGGCGGCTTCGAGATGGCGTTCCAGCTGGGCGATGTCGTGACCGTTGATGGGGCCTATGTAGTTGAACTGAAAGGCCTCGAAGAGCATGCCCGGCGTGAAGAACGACTTGAAGCTGACCTCGCCCTTGCGGATGATGTCCACGATGGAGTCGCCCTTGGGCAGGCGGGAGAGCACTTTGGCCACGTGCTGCTTGATGTGCATGACCGTGCTGTGGGAGAGGTTGCGGCTGAGAAAGCGGGAAAGCGCGCCCGTGTTCTCGGAAATGGACATCTTGTTGTCGTTGAGAATGACGATGAGGCGATGGCCCATGCCTCCGGCCTGATTCAGGGCTTCAAGGGCCATGCCGCCGGAGAGCGCGCCGTCGCCGATGACGGCGACCACGTGTTCCTTGCCGCCGCGCAGATCGCGCGCCGCGGCCATGCCGAGGGCCGCGGAAATGGACGTGGAGGCGTGGCCCACGCCGAAGTAGTCGTAGGGGCTTTCCGAACGGTTGGGAAAGCCGGAAAGGCCGCCGTAGCGGCGCAGAGTGTCGAAGCGGTCGGCGCGGCCGGTGAGAATTTTCCAGGGGTAGCTCTGATGGCCGACGTCCCACACGATGGGATCGCGGGCGGCATCAAAGCAGGAGAGCAGGGCAATGGTGAGTTCCACCACTCCCAGCGAGGGAGCCAGATGACCGCCGTTGTTCGTGACCACGCGGATGATGGTGTCCCGCAGTTCCTGCGCCAGTTCCTGCTTTTGGGAAAGGGAAAGCCCGGGAATGTCTTCGGGCAGATGCAGGCTGGAGAGCAGAGACGTGTCGGTCATGGGAATCCTTGAGGCGGCTAGTGCGTGCGGTTGACAAGTTTGCGTGCGGTTTCGCGGAGAAAGTCGGCGTCGGGGCCGGAGAACAGCTCGCCCAGCGCCTTTTCGGCGGCCTCGCAGTGAACGCGGGCCAGGCGGCGGGCCTCTTCCAGACCGACGAGGGACGGCCAGGTGGCTTTGTCGCTTTCCGCATCGTGACGCACTTCTTTTCCTACCGTGGCCTCATCGCCGACGACGTCAAGTATATCATCGGTAATCTGAAACGCAATGCCCAATTCACTGCCGTAACAGCGCGCCGCATGTCGCTGTTCGGGCGAGGCCTGGGCAAGAACCGCGCCGCATTCACAGGCGTTCAGCAACAGAGCTCCTGTTTTCTTTTCGTTGAGAATGCGCAGTTCTTCCAGAGAAAGTTTTTTTCCTTCGCCTTCCAGATCGAGCATCTGACCGCCCGCCATGCCTGCGGCTCCGGCTGCGTCGGCGGTGAGGCGCAGGGCTTCGAGCAGCACGTCGGCGGGCGCGTGGGCGCGCGCCATGTGGCTGAAGGCGTTGGTGAGCAGGGCGTCGCCCGCGAGAATGGCCGTGGCTTCGTCGAAGGCCTTGTGGCAGGTGGGATGCCCACGGCGCAGATCGTCGTCGTCCATGGCGGGCAGATCGTCGTGAATGAGCGAGTAGGTGTGAATCATTTCGAGTCCTGCGGCAAAGGGCAGCAGGGCCTCGGTGATGTCTTCGGCCCTGTCCTTGGCACAGGCGCGGGCCACGGCCAGGCAGAGCATGGGACGCAGTCTCTTGCCTCCGGCAAGCAGGCTGTAGCGCATGGCGTCGGAAAGCCGGGAAGGTATTTCCTTGTCGAGAAAAGAGGCGGAGAGATACTGTTCCACTCTGCCGCGAAGATCTGCGGGCATATGTCCCCCTTGTGATGGGCCGCCCCGGGAAGGGGCCGCCGGATTGCGCGGTACGGGTTATTCGTCGTCTTCCTGACTGCCGGCGTCGAAGGGCTCGGCGCCCGCTTCGGTGCAGAGGCGTATGTCGTGCCGGGCTTTTTCGAGCTGTTCGCGGCAGGCGGCGGCATGGGCGAGTCCTTCCTTGTACAGGGCCACGCTCTCCTCCAGCGGACTGTTGCCCGCTTCCAGCGTGGTCACAATGGCCTGAAGACGCGCCAGACGTTCTTCAAAGGTGGGTTCTTTTTTCTTCATCGGGAACTCCGGTTCTTGGCCTTTGGGGCGGAATCGAAAATGCTGCGTGTGGGGCCGCCGACGAGCGAGGGCGGATCCTGAAACAGCGGCATGGCGTCCACGGCCACGCCCTGCACCAGAAAACCGAGATGCAGATGCGGCCCGGTCACGCGGCCCGTGGAGCCGGAACGTCCTATGACCTGCCCTCTTCTTACGCTTTGTCCGGGCGAAACGTCAAAGGCGGAAAGGTGGGCGTAGGTGCTTATCACGCCCTGACCGTGATCTATGTACACGGTGTTTCCGCCGAAATACTGCGGTTCGGCGAGCAGCACGGTGCCGTCGGCCACGGCGAGCACGCTTGCGCCTTCCGGGCTGCGCATGTCCGTGCCCTTGTGCGGGGCGCGGGGCTTGCCGTTGAACACGCGGCGGCCGCCGAAGGGACTGGTCACGCCGCCGGGCACCGGTTTTTTCAGGGGCAGCGTCCAGGCTTTTTCCGTGCGCGAGGCAAGCGCCTTGCGGCTGCTCGCCGCGTCGCGGGCAATCTGTTCCTGCACCTCGCGGGGCGGCTCGACGTATTTGGGAGCCACCTTCAGAATGCTTTTCGGCCACGGCACGGAGGCGGCCGTTACGGAAAAGTCGCGCTTTTCGCCGTTCACGCGCAGGGAAACGGTATGGCGGCCTTTGGCGTCCATGGGCATGGCGAGAAGAAGTTCCGCCTTCCAGAGCTCGCCCTCCCGGGCGGCGGGCACGCGGAACTGTTCGCCGCGCCAGGAAAACACGGCTTCAAAGGGAGCGGCGTCGGCAATGGAAACCGGAAAGGCGTGCCCCTGACTGACCTTTGCAGGCACGGAAAATTCCGCGGCCTGCGCGAATCCGGCAAGGGAAAGAAGCATCGCGGCAAGAAGAACAAGGCGTTTCATGAGCGAGTCTCTGACGAAGGTTGCGGAGGTCACGACCGGGAGCTTTTGTCCGGCGGCTCGGGCGTGACGGCGGTGACGGAGCCGACGACCTGGCCGTCGGCAAGCGTGACGGAAAACATGCGGCCGGGCGCGGTGTCCGACACGGAACGGAGGATGCGGCCTTCTTCGTCGAAGGCCACGGCGTAGCCCCGGCGCAGCGGCTCGAAGGGATCAAGCGCCTGCAAGCGAAGCTCCAGACGGGTGAGGCTGCGCTCTTCGGCAAGGCCGATCATGCGGCCGAGGGGAAGAAGCGCGGCCTGCGCGCGTTCCGCCTGTGCCTGCGCGCGCTGAAGGCGCGCTTCTCCGGCCCCGCGCAGGCGGAGGGACAGGCGTTCGAGCTCCGCTTCCCGCGCGTCCAGGCGTCCGCTCTGATCGCGCAGGCCTGATAAGAGCGTTTCCAGCGTGCGGGCGCGCTTTTCCAGCAGAGCGTTCAGAGCCGCTTTCATGCGCCTTGTCGCGTCGTCGAGCCGTTCCGCCTGCGCGCGCATGCGCTCCCGGGGCGAGAGCAGATCAAGCGCCCGGGCCGCGTGCCGCAGGCGCAGGGAAAGTTCGTTCAGTCGGCGGTCGAGGGCGTTTTGCAGGGCCGTTTCCAGGCCGTCCACATGCTGGGCCAGCACATGCCTCTCCTGCCAGAGAATCTGTGCCGTGTGGCTGGGCGTAGCCGCGGCGTAGTCGGCCGTGAAGTCGGTGATGCTGTGATCGATTTCATGCCCGATGCCCGTGAGCACGGGAATGGGACAGCGGTACACGGCGCGGGCCACGCGCTCGTCGTTGAAGGCCCACAGATCCTGCACCGATCCGCCGCCGCGGATGAGCACCGCCACTTCGGCCCAGCCTTCGCGCCCCACCTCTTCGAGCGCTTCCACGATGCGCGGCGGAGCGTCTTCGCCCTGCACGGGCACGGGATGAATGCGGATTTCCGCGCCGAGCCCGCGCGTTGAGCTGATGCGGATGAAGTCGCGGATGGCGGCCCCGCTCGGCGCGGTGATCACGGCCACGCGGCGGGGTTCGCGGGGCAGGGGGCGCTTTCTTGCCGCGTCGAACAGGCCTTCGGCGGCCAGCCTGCGCTTGAGCGCCTCAAATTCCTGATGCCACAGGCCGAGCCCGGCGGCCTGCGCCAGATCGACGATCATCTGATACTGACCGCGCGCGCCGTACACGGTGAGACGACCGGCGCACACGAGGGTCTGTCCGTTCTCCATGGTGCGGGCGAGACTGGGGCGCGGTCCGTCTTCCCACACCTCGCCGGTGAGCGGATCAAAGGCTTCGTCCTTCTGCTGCCTTTTGAACCATACGCAGTTTAAAAGCGCGTCGTCTTCCTTCAGGGAAAAATAGACGTGCCCCGACGAGGGGCGGGAAAGGTTGGTCACTTCTCCCTGAACCCACACGTACGGGAAGCGGCTTTCCACGGTCTGACGCAGTCGTTCCGTGACCTGCCGCACGCTGAGAATGGCGTCCATGTCGATAGCCTCCGGGAGCGGACAATAGGTGCCGTCGTGATTTGTGACCGGAAAAGAGCGCTTCTGCCGCAAACGCGCCTGAACGGCGCGGAACGCTTGCCGAAACTCCCTCGCCTTTCTGCGCGCCGCTCTTCGCGCCACTCCTGCGCATAAGCGGGCGAGGCAGGCAAAAGTGCGCGCCCCCTCGCAAAGCGGCCGCACGTCTCCTTTTCATCCTGCGTCCGGCGCGGCGAACGCGTAAGAGGTTCGGCGTCCGGCCCGGCGTCCGATGCGCCGTCAGGCCCGGCGCAGAGCGTCAGCGCGTCTTCCGTTTTTGCGCGCTCTGTGCGGAGAAAAAGGCCGCCCGGAACCGAAGATCCGGGCGGCTCGCGTCGTCAGCGCTTCCAGCTGTCCAGCACGGACTGCCGCCATGCGGGGAAAGCCTGCTCGAAGCTGTCGGCGGGAAGGGTGGACTTTTCGCCGGTGCGGCGGTTCTTCACTTCCACCACGCCCTGCGCAAGGCCCTTGCCGCCCACGGTGATCTGCATGGGAATGCCGATGAGGTCGGCGTCCTTGAACTTCACGCCCGGGCGTTCTTCGCGGTCGTCGTACAGGGTTTCCATGCCGAGAGAGGTGAGATACGCGTCGATGGCGTCGCACTTGGCGGCCACGTCGGCGTTCTTGGGATCAAGGCACACGATGTGCGCGTCGAAGGGCGCAAGCTGCGGCGGGAACATGATGCCGTGCTCGTCGAAGTTCTGTTCGATGCAGGCGGCCACCACGCGGGACACGCCGATGCCGTAGCAGCCCATGATCATGAGTCTTTCCTTGCCGTTTTCGTCAAGGAACACGGCGTGCAGCGCTTCGCTGTACTTGGTGCCGAGCTTGAAGATGTGGCCCACTTCGATGCCGCGCTTGATTTCCAGCGGACGGCCGCAGCAGGGGCAGGGATCGCCGGCCACGGCGTTGCGCAGATCCGCCCATTCGATGGGCAGGGTCACGTCGCGCACGAGGCTCAGGTGACGCACGTGCGCGTCGGCCTTGTTGGCTCCGGCAATCCAGTCGTTGGAAGCCATGAGTTCCTTGTCGGCGTAGATCTTGTCCACGCCCCTGAGTCCGGCGGGGCCGGCAAAGCCCACGGGAGCGCCGGTCATGGCCTGCACCTGTTCGGGCGTGGCGAACTGAATGTCGTCGGCGTCGATGAGGTGGGCGAGCTTGATTTCGTTGAGTTCGCGGTCGCCGCGCAGCAGCACGGCCACGGGCTTGCCGTCGGCCATGAAGAGCAGCGTCTTGACGAGCTTGTCGGCGGAAACGCCGAGGAAGGCGCACACTTCCTCAATGGTGTGCTGGCCGGGCGTGGCCACTTCTTCCATGGCGGGGCAGGGCGTTTCATCCTGCGTGAAGGTCGTGCTGATGGAAGCGCGCTCCACGTTGGCGGCCCAGGTGCAGTCCGGCCAGTTGGTGCAGGCGGCAATGGCGTCTTCGCCGGTTTCGGCGAGCACCATGAATTCATGGGAGAAATTGCCGCCGATGGCTCCGGAGTCGGCTTCCACGGGGCGGAAGTCGAGGCCCATGCTGCTGAAGATCTTGTGATAGGCGTCCTTCATGGAAGCGTAGCTTCTGTTCGCGCCTTCGTCGTCCACGTCGAAGGAGTAGCCGTCCTTCATGAGAAATTCGCGGCCGCGCATGAGGCCGAAGCGGGGACGCACTTCGTCGCGGAACTTGGTCTGAATCTGATACAGGTTCAGGGGCAGCTGACGATAGGACTTCACTTCGCCGCGCAGAAGATCGGTCATGACCTCTTCATGGGTGGGGCCGAGGCAGTAGTCGCGGTCATGCCTGTCCTGGAAGCGCAGCAGTTCCTTGCCGTACTTCTTCCAGCGGCCGGATTCCTGCCACAGTTCGGCGGGCTGCACCATGGGAAGCAGCACTTCAATGGCTCCGGCGGCGTTCATTTCGCGGCGCACGATGTCCTTGGCCTTTTCCAGCGTGCGGAGGCCGAGAGGCAGCCAGGTGTAGATGCCGCTCGTGAGCTTGCGAATCATGCCCGCGCGTACCAGCAGCTTGTGGCTGATGACTTCGGCGTCGGCGGGGGCTTCCTTCAGGGTGGGGATGTAGTAACGGCTCCAGCGCATAGAGGATCCTTCAGTTGCTTTGGGTAAGAAGTTTGTCGAGTTCTTCAAGAAAAGCCGCAAGCAGAGCGTCCTGACCGTTCACGGAACGCAGCACCTTTCCCTTGCGGAATATGACGCCCTTGTCGCGCCCGCCCGCCAGACCGATGTCGGCTTCGCGGGCTTCTCCCGGGCCGTTGACCACGCATCCCATGACCGCGATCTTGAGACGGCTCGCGGCCGCCGCGGGATGGGACTGCACGTATTCCTCCACCTTTTCGGCCATGCCGATGAGGTCGATTTCCGTGCGGCCGCAGGTGGGGCAGGAAACGATTTCCGGGCCGCGGCTGCGAAGGCCCACGGCGCGCAGAATTTCCCAGGCCACGGCCACTTCCCGAACCGGATCGGCCGTGAGGGAGACGCGTATGGTATCGCCGATGCCCTCAAAAAGCAAAAGGCCGAGACCCACCGCGGATTTTACGGTTCCGCGCATGGGCGTGCCCGCCTCGGTCACGCCGAGATGCAGCGGATAATCCGCCCGTTCGGCCATGAGACGGTAGGCGGCAATGGTGTCCGTCACCGAGGAGGACTTGAGCGAAACCTTGATGTCGTAGAAGCCGCGCTTCTCCAGCATGCGCACGTGGGAGAGCGCGCTTTCCACCAGCGCCTCGGGCGTGGGGCCGCCGAAGCGCTCCAGCAGATCCTTCTCCACGGAGCCGCTGTTCACGCCCACGCGGATCACCGCGCCGTTGGCCCTGGCTGCCGCGGCCAGATTGTCCACCGGGCCTTCGCCGCCGATGTTGCCGGGATTGATGCGCAGCCCTTTGAGGCCTGCGTCGAGCGCGGCGAGGGCGAGGCGGTAGTCGAAGTGAATGTCGGCCACAAGGGGCACGGGAGAGCGGTCGGCAATGGTTTTCAGGGCGGAGGCGGCCTTTTCGTCGGGCACGGCGAGGCGCACTACTTCGCAGCCTGCGTCGCAGAGTTTTTGTATCTGTTCCAGCGTGGCGGTGGCGTCGCGCGTGTCGGTGTTGGTCATGCTCTGCACCACGACGGGCGCGCCGCCGCCGATGAGCACGTTGCCGAGCCGAAGCTGCCGGGTGTGATTTCTGTGGGGAGCGTTCATGCTTTCTCCTTGAAGCTGCGCAGATGGTGTAGCGCGTCCCAGGTGTAGATGACAAGGGCCAGCCAGATGACGGGGAAGGAGATCATGTCGGAGGGCTTCATGCTTTCTCCGAGCACGGTGATGGCCAGCAGAAAGGAAATGGACGGGCTGACGTACTGCAGAATGCCTATGGTGGCAAGGGTGACGCGGCGGGCCGCGTAGCCGAACATGAGCAGCGGCAGACCGGTGAAGGCGATGGTGCAGGCGAGCAGAACCGGACGCAGGGGGCCGTAGCCGACGATGCCGAAGCCCGGTTCCGTGAAGCCGAGCCAGAGCAGCGAGAGGGGCATGAGCATGAGCGCCTGCACGAAGAGGCTGGGCGCGGAAGGCATGCGCAGGGTTTTCTGCACGTAGCCGTAGAAGGCGAAGGAAAAGGCGAGAGTGAGGCCGATCCACGGAATGTGGCCGTAGGCGAGAACGCTTGCCGATACGCCCACGACGGCCAGGGCGACGGCGGCTCCCTGCGCGCGCGACAGTGTTTCGCCGAGCAGAAGACGCCCCATGAGCACGTTGAGCAGGGGAGTGATGAAGTAGCCCAGAGAGGATTCCACGATGCGCCCGGTGGTGACGGCGAGAAGATAGACGCTCCAGTTCAGGCCGAGCAGCGCGGCGGCAAGAAAGAGGGAGAGCAGTGTGCGTCTGCTTTCAAAGGCGGCGCGCACGGCCGGAAACTGACGGGTGACGGCCAGCACGGCGCCGAGAAAGATCACGGTCCAGATCATGCGGTGGGCCATGATGGAAATGGGATTCAGGGCGCCGAGCAGCGGCCAGAACAGCACGGCGAGCCCCCACAGAAGATGGGCGGCAAGACCTGCGCCGGTTCCCGCGCAGGAGCCGGTGCATTCCCTGGGCATGAAGGAGAGGTGAAGATGCATCATGAAAACTGACGGTCGGGCGCTCTGCGGGGCGGATGTTTCAGGCGGGCGTGAAAGGAGGATGGGCGTTTTCCGGCAAAGGCTTCGGCGCGGCGGAAACGCCCATGAGAGGAGTCTGTTTCTCTCAGACAAGCGCCGTCGGCTCGCGGAATCTCCCGGCCCGAAACAGACGCCTTCGCGGCGCGGGAGGTGGCTGGGCGGCGAAACGCGCTTTTTTCGGCCTGCGTCTCCTTGCGGCAGCGCAGGGGGCGCCTGGCGTTCTGGCGGCGCGAGCGTCCGTAACCAGCAAGTCCGCTCTTCCGCGGTGGGGCGGAAGAGCGGACTGCGCGTGAACAAAAAGGCGCTTCGGAACGTTTCGTCCGCGACGCGGACGGCCCGAAGACGAGGCCGGAAAGACTAGCGGTTGAAGGAACGGGCGTAGAGCTCCACGATGGCCCGGCGGCCGTTGGCTTCCAGGAAGCGGGTGCCGGTGGCGGTGAAGCGCGAATGCTTGATGATGGGATCGTCCTTCTTCACCCATTCGTCGTTGATCCAGCGGAACCAGGCGTCCTTCTTCTGATCGAAGACGAGCAGGGGCTTGTTGCACAGCTTGGCGAATTCCGCGCCCCAGCCGGTGCCGCCCTTGACGGTCTTGTCTTCCTGAATTTCACCGACGACGAGCACTTCGCTGCCGCTGCTCACCTGCCAGCAGATGGACTGGAGGACTTTGCGGAACAGCGGAGCGCGGGTGTATTCGCGGCCCATGAGGCGGGAAACATAGGTCATGCTGACGTCCTTGAGCGCCAGTTCGTCCTGAGTGAGCACGCGAACGCCGCGCGTGCGCTCTATCTGATGGCCTTCAAAGCTGTAGTTGACCTCTTCGATGCCCCAGGCTTCGGCCTGAGCTCCAAAGAACTGTTCAGCGCCGGCAGCGCCGCCGCTGAAAAGAACGCACTGTTTCGGATCAAGCATCTGGTCCTCCCAGAGTAGATGGTGTTACGGAAAAGGATAAATATGGATCCTGCGGAGGATCAGTATTCAGGTTCGACGCGACGGGTGCCGTTGGCTCCCACGACGATGCGCACGCGTTGGCCGGGAGTGATGTAGGGATCCTTGCCCTGAACGATGACTTCTTCGCTGCCGTTGTCGTAGCGCACGGTGATCTGCAGGCCGGTCTGCTGCGAGGCGAGATTGCCCGCGCCTGCGCCTGCTGCGCCGCCGAGCAGCGCGCCGCCCACGGTGGCGAGGGTGCGGCCGGAGCCGCTGCCTATGGTGCTGCCGATGACGCCGCCAGCAATGGCGCCGATGACGCCGCCGACGGTCTGCTTGGAGCTTGCGCCGCTGTTGATGTTGACTTCCCTGACTTCCGTAGCCGTGGCGCGGTACACGGTAAAGGACTGACGCGCTTCACCGGCGTTGTAGTCGTAACCGCCGAGCTGCGGTCCGCATCCCGGAAGCGCGGGAAGGGCGACCGCCATGGCTGCGGCCAGAATCAGGGCCGACGACTTACGAAAACGCATAACAGTCTCCTGTAAAGACGAAGTGGAAACAAGAGTGCTTCCATCATAACCAGCTTGCGGGGAATGTCCAGTTAAGAACGCCTTGCGCTGCTTCTGCACGCGGAAAATCCGGCTGGCCCTGCGCCTGCGGCGGGGCGGTCGTTCGTTCTGCACCTGTTCTGTGTGCGGACAAAGGCGCGGCGAAGAAGTTGCACGGCATTAAATAAAAGACCCCGGCAAGCCGGGGTGGAACAAGGCTGCTTGGACAGCCTCAGCAACTAGTAGCGGGGACGGGGAGCACGGGGCTTCGCTTCGTTCACGCGCAGGGTGCGTCCGCCGAAGCTGGTGTTGTCCAGAGCTTCAATGGCGGCAGCGGCCGCGGGATCTTCCATCTCGACAAAACCAAAACCACGGGCACGCCCGGTTTCACGGTCGCTCACCAGCTTTACGGAGAGCACGTTGCCGTAAGGGGCAAAAAGATTCTGAACCTGCTCTTCGGTGGCGGACCAGGGAAGATTCCCGACATAAATAGACTTGGCCATGAGAAAAACCTCACACAAAAGAAATCTAAAACCCACACCCTGCTCCGGCAAACCGATTGCCCAGAGTGTCTCTCCTGTCTATCAGCTATGCCCCAACGGCAAGATCAAGTCAATGCGTCTTTGGTATTTTTTTCTCATTTTATCAGCCCGGAAAGTTCTTTTTTTCCCTGTTATTGCAAATAAATATGCCGTGTCGGAAAGAAATCTGGAGAGAATTTCAGATATTTTTTGGGGAGGAGAAGAAATATGCCTCAGATAGCCGGAATCAGTGCGCCTCAGAGCGCATCCCCTGCGGAAAGGGCGGGCGGGTCGAAATATCGGAAGAAAAATAAATGTTGAGTGATATGAGTGAATTATACTTGTGCGTCTGAGCTTGTGAATGAAGTCGTGAACGGTGCGTTCCGCGCGGCGGGCGGTTTTGCGGCGCACGGAGCCGCCAAAAGGGCGGCTGAGCCGTTTTCGGCGCGGGCAGGCGCGGAAAGACGGCCGATTTACGGCAGCGCGAGTCGGACAGGGGAGCGGCGGACGGCGCAGGATTCATGCAAGAAAGAGGCGGCACGCGGCATCGGCGCTCAGACGGAGGAAGGTTTCGGAGGCGGGCAGTTCTTGGCTGGCTGCACGGCGCTCGGCGCGCAAGCGGAGAACGGGCAGGGGGGGCTGCCGCCGCGGGCCGTGCGCGCCAAAGGAAGCAGCGGCGCTTCGGCAAAAGGGCGCGCCTCTTCCGGCGAAGGTCAGGACTGCCGACGCTTGAACAGCTTTTCGAGATCGGCCTTTTCCAGCGTCACGGCGCAGGGTCTGCCGTGGGGGCAGAAGTCCGGCGATTCCGTGCGCAGCCACTGCCGGATGAGATGCATGGCGTCGTCGGGCGTGAGATGTTGTCCTGCGCGGATGGCCGTGGCGCAGGCGTGATGAATCCACACGCCCTCCAGATCGTCCACGCGTCCGGAGAGCGCCTCGCGCAGAAAGGCCGAGGCTTCGGCGCGATCCATTTCCGGGGGCATGGTCTGCACGAGGCACTGATTGCCCCGGCACGAGGTTTCAAAGCCGAGCTTGAGCAGGTTGTCCCGAATCTCCAGCAGGCGTTCCGTCTCCGCGGGGTGCAGATCCATCTTGAGAGGCACGAGCAGCGGCTGCGCCACGCCGCGCGAGCCGCCGTTGCGGAACTTTTCATAGAAGATGCGTTCGTGCATGGCGTGCTGATCCAGAATCAGCAGCGTGTCGTCGTTCTGGGAAAGCACGAGATAGGTGCGGGCCACCTGACCGAGATAGCGGAAGCCGCGCAGGGGCGAGACGTCCGCGCTCTGCTCTGGGCGCGCCTCCGGCAGCGGGAGATCGAGAGGCTTCGGCGCGGCCTTGATTTCCGGCGCAGTCGCTGTTGCCTCCGCAGGCGTCGCAACGGGCGCGGAGGGCGCAGGCTGCGCTTCGGTCGTCAGGCTTTCCGAGGACTCGACAAAAGGTTCGGCGTCTTCCGACTCCCGGTTCACGGGAAGGGGCGGCACGGATGCGGAGCGAGGATGCGGCACGGCAAAGCCCGTCTTTTCGCGGACGACGCTTTTGTTCGATCGCCCGGTGACGAAGTCCCGTTCGGGCATGCTGCGTTCGCGAAGTCCTGCGGGGCCGTCGTCCTGAAAGTCAAAGGACGCGCGGGGCGGCGTTTTCTGCTTCGGCATCACGCGCACGGCGTCGGCCTCGCCCCAGAAGCCCAGCGGGCGCGCAGGGCGTTCCTTTTCCTGCACGGCGGGGGCGTCCGCGCGTTCGGCAAAGCGTTCGGAAGCGAGCGGCACGCCCGCAAGCGCGCTGCCCACGGCGCGCAGCACGGCGGCGAACACGGTCTGCTCGTCGCGGAAGCGGACTTCGTTCTTGGCGGGATGCACGTTGACGTCCACTTCCTCGGGCGGCATGTCGATGAACAGCACGGTCTGCGGATAGTCGCGGCTGGTGAGACGGCCCTGATAGACCTGACGCACGGCGCGCATGAGCAGCCTGTCGTTGACGGCGCGGCCGTTCACGTAGAAGAGCATGCGGTCGGCGCGCGGCTGTGAGGAGCGCGGATCGGAGGTGAGACCGTGCAGATGCATGCCCGACGTCGTCACGTCGAAGGGACGCAGGGCGTCCACCACGGCGGGCGGCCACAGCAGGGCCATGCGCTGGGCGAGCGTCTGCCCCGCCTCGAAGCGGACGAGCTCCCGGGAACCGGCCTTGAGCGTGAAGCCGACGTCCATGCGGGCGAGGGCGAGTCTGGTGAAGAGTTCCTGCGCTTTTTTCTGCTCTGTGGCGGGCGTTTTCAGAAATTTCAGTCGTGCAGGAATGTTGGAGAACAGCTCGGAAACTTCCACCACGGTGCCCTGATTGAGCGCCGCCGGGGCCACGGAGCGGATGGAGCCGTAGAGCACGTCGATGCAGAAGGCCTCGCCGGTGGAGCCGTCGTCCTCCAGTGGAGCGGAGGTCATGCGGAAGCGCGACACGGACGCAATGCTGGGCAGGGCCTCGCCGCGGAAGCCGTAGGAGCGGATGTTCATGAGATCGGCCACGTCGGCGATTTTGCTGGTGGCGTGACGGGTCACGGCGAGCTCCAGCTGATCGCCGCTCACTCCGCGGCCGTTGTCGGTCACGCGGATCATGGTCTGACCGCCGTTTTCCAGTTCCGCCAGCACGCTGGTGGCTCCGGCGTCGAGGCTGTTTTCCACAAGTTCCTTGACCACGCTGGCCGGACGTTCCACCACTTCGCCGGCGGCGATCTGGTTGGAAAGTTCGGGAGGAAGCAGGCGGATGATTTTTTGGGCGTTCGTGTTCATGGGAGTCCTTTGCTTGAGTGACGCGCGGCGTTGCGATTGATATTTTCGGGCGAAACGTCAGGAAGTCAAGACGGGGAAAGAGAAGCGGCGCGTCGGCGGAAAAGAGGGGCGGCTGTTGCTGATCGTCGGAATCGCCCGGCGGGCCGGGAGCGTTGCGGGGAGAGTCGGGGTGAAGCTGCGGCAGAGGGGCGCGGGAAAAGGGGAAAGACAGGCGGCGGGCCGTACGCGGCGCGTGAGGCGTGGGAACGTTCGGCGCGCCGGAGCTGGACAAACGCGGCAGACCGTCACGGCGGGGGAAAAATTGCGTTTTTCAGAGGAAGACGTCAGCGGTAGGAAACGTGCTTCGGCGTTCGGCAACGCGCGCTGCCCTTTGTGAGCGTGAACCGCCGTTTGTGAGCGCGCCGCCGGGAGGACGCACAGGGGCGCATTTCTGGGATCGCCTCGTCCTGGGAACATCTCGTCCGGAGCTCCGAGTCTTGGGCGCGCAACACCCTTCGGGCTGCCGGGTCCTGGACTGTTGCCGCGCTCCGTTCGGCGCGCGGTTCCTTCCCGGGTCGGGCGGGCGCTGATGAGGAAAGTGCGCCTTGCGGCGGGATCAGGCGGATTTTTTGGCCTTGCGCTGACGCGGCGGCTGACTGCCGCCCTGACGCAGCATGTGGAAATACAGTTCGCGTCCCACCCAGGCGTCGGTGGCGGCGTATTTTATCTGCTGCACGGTGAGTTCGTGGTTTTCCCAGTTGGAGCACTGGGCGCTTTTGCTGATGCGGAAGCCCAGCAGATTGGCGGCCAGAGTGCGCAGGCCCTGTGCCTGAATGCCGCGCGCGCGGGCCATGGCGGCAAGGTCCGCCACGCCGTCGGCCGCAAAGGGATGAATGCGGGCAAGGGCCTTCATGTCGTCGTGAATGGCCACGCCGGCCTTCAGCACGCGGGGAGAGGAAAGCAGTTCGGCTACGTCTTCGGAAAAAGGCGTGTGCGTGAGCTGAATGAGGTACACGGTTTCCGCCGTGGCAAGCTGAATGAGGGCCGGGCGGCAGGTCTTGCCCTTGGTGAAGGTGGGGCGGGTCTCGGTGTCGAAGCCGAGCACGTTTTCCTGCCACAGATCGTTCAGCGCTGCGGCCAGCGCGTTTTCGTCCTGCACGAGCACGACGGGACCTTCCCACGCGCGGAGGGGGAGAAGGTTGATTTCCTCCTTGCTCAGGGACGGCTGAAGAACGACGGGCGAGAGCGACTGTCGATGCGGTGCGCGGGACGGGGAAGATGCGTTGTTGCCGGACATAAATAATACCTTTCTGGCGAGACTAGCATGGAAAGACAGAGGGGGCAAGCCGTCTGCTGCCGCTCTGGCGGAGTCCGTGGGGGAACGTATGTTCTGCCGGACAGTTACGGTAAAAATAACGATACGTTATGCAAAAACTCGCCGGCATGCGTTCGTTTTCCCCGGTATTGCCGGAGCGCGGAGGCGGCAAGCGTTCCTTCAGGCTCTGTTCGTCGTCTGTTGCCTCTCGGGAGGCTTATGCGTTGCAGAGATTGAAGACAAATATTCCGCCTCCGGACGCCGATGAGAGTCCGGAGGCGGAAAAACGCGTCGATGACGCCATCTTCAAGAATCGCGCAGGGCGTTGTTGCGGCGATTCTGCCGCGTTTCAACATTCGACAAGAAAGCCGCTGCGGCAGCATGCCTGTTTTTTCCGGCAACGTCGCGCGACGGCGCAGAAAGCGCTTCCGTTTTCCGCGCGTCGGCATTCATGGGAGACCGGGGTGCGCGCTGTTTTGCCGGGTTACTTGCCTATGCAGAAGGAAGAGAAAATGGCGTTCAGCGTGTCTTCCGTACTGTTCAGACCGGTAATGTCCGCCAGATGCGCGCTGGCAGTTTCCAGATGGATGCTGCAAAGATCCGGCGGCACGGACAGGGCGATGGCCTTTTTCAGCGCTTCGAGCGCTTCGAGCGCCCGGCGGAGCTGACTTGCCTGACGGAGATTGGGCGCAATGTCGCCTTCTTCCGGCGTTTCGTCCTTGAGGCAGAGGCGTCGGATGGCGGCGGCAAGTTCGTCCACGCCTTCGCCGCTGCGTGCGCTGACGGGCAGCACGTCTGCGCCGTGGAAGCGGCGCGCGCTCTCCGGCAGCGGGCAGAGATCGGCCTTGTTCCAGACCACGAGGCAGCGTTCCGGCCCCAGTTCGTCCACGAGCGCGCCTTCGGCACGGAAGGTGTCGTCGAGGTCTCCGGCTTCGCGGGAGAGCGAGCCGTCGAGCACGAGCAGCACGCAGCGCGCGTTCTTCGCGAGTTCGCGGCCGCGGCGCATGCCTTCAAGTTCGATGCTGTCTTCGCTGTGATCGCGCAGCCCTGCGGTGTCCACAAGGCGCACGGGCAGTCCCGCCAGCGTGGTCTGTTCTTCAAGATAGTCGCGCGTGGTGCCCGGCTTTTCCGTGACTATGGCGCGCTCGCGGCCGAGAAAGGCGTTCATGAGGCTCGACTTGCCCGCATTCACCCGGCCGGCCAGAACCACGAGCGCGCCTTCGCGCCAGCAGCGGGCCCTTTCGTATCCGGCGAGCAGCGCGCGGATGCCCGCGGCCACTTCGTCGGCAATGGCGGTGAACTCCTGCGGCGGCAGGCATTCGCCCTCTTCGTCGGGAAAGTCGATGGCGAGGCAGACGCGCTGCCGCAGATATTCGAGCCTTTCCCGCAGCGCCTCCACCCGGCGGCCGAGAAGACCGTCCAGCTTGGCCGACGCGAGGTACACCCCTTCGCGCGAGGGCGCGGCAATGATTTCGGCCACGGCTTCGGCCTGGGAGAGATCCATGCGCCCGTTCAGAAACGCGCGCCGGGTGAACTCGCCGCGTTCGGCCATGCGCGCGCCGCGCGAGAGCGCGGAGTCGAGCAGCGCGGCCAGCACGGCCGGGCCGCCGTGCCCCTGAATTTCGGCGCAGTCTTCGCCGGTGAAGGAATGCGGCCCGGGAAAGAACACCACGAGCGCATCGTCCGCTTCGCGGCCCTCGGCGTCGAGCACGTGACCGTGATGCAGCATGCGCGGAGTGAAGTCCCGGAAGTTTTTGCCCGCAGGGCGGAACATGGCGCGCAGGATGTCGTGCGACTTCGGGCCGGACAGGCGTATGACGCCGACCCCGCCGGCCCCGGGAGCCGTGGCCACGGCCGCTATGGTGTCCGCCGCCTCGAAATGTCCGTCGGCGCTCATTTGTCGAGCTCCGCCTTGATCATGGAGGCCAGCGCCGGATCTTCGCAGATCCGGGCCGCAATTTCATAGTTCTCGCGGGCCTTGCTTTCCTGCTTGAGGTGGTAGCGGTAGATGACGGCGAGACTGTAGCGGGTGGCGGCGTCGTCCTTCAGGCTGATGGAGCGCTCAAGCTGCCTGGCGGCTTCATCCCATGCGCCTTCGCGGGAGAGAAGCACGCCCATGATGTAGGGCGGTCTCGCGTTCGACGGCGCGGCGACGAGCGCGCGTTCCGTCATGCTTTTGGCGCCTTCGTTGTCGCCCTGCTCGGCGAAGATGCGGGCGATTTCCAGCAGCGTGTCCACGTCGTTGGGGTTGTCCTTCATTTTCTGCATGAGGCTCATCACTGCCTGCCCCTGCGGGGAGTCCGCACCCTGTTCCATCATGCTGCGCGGCGCGTCCGCGGCGGCGGAACTTTGCGCGGCACGCTGACGGATGAGCGGATGATCGCCCATGCGCCAGGCGATGGAGAGCGCGAACATGACCACGATGCCGAGCCCGAGAGCTCCCAGAACGATGCGGCGGGAGGAATTAGTCATGGTCGGCCTCCCACTGGGAAAGACGACGTTCAAGCCTCTTCTGTGAGGCGGCAAGGAAGGCCGTGTACAGCCCGAGTCCTATCCAGAGCGCGGCGTTTGCCGCCATAAGCCAGGAAACCGCAGTCATGGTATGTCTCCCCGCCTTTCGGCGCAGTATCAGAGTTGTTCGTTTTCGGAATCGGCCATCATACGTTCAAACATCAGGGCGTCGAGCCTGCGGCCGAGCGCCATCTGCCGGTAGCGCACCAGCAGCAGGGCGAGCCACAGCACGCCGAAGCCCGCCACGCATGCGATGACGGCCACGGCCATTTCGGGTTCGAGTCCGCCGCCCTGTGAGGCGAACACCGCAGGATGAATGGATCGCCACAGTCTGGCCGACAGAAACACCAGCGGCACGTCGAGAAAACCGGCGATGGCCACCACGGAACACAGCGCCGCGCGGCGGTTTTCCGGCATGGGCATGGAGCGCAGCGCCATGCAGCCCGCGTAGATGAACCACAGGATGAGGGCCGTGGTCAGGCGCGGATCCCACGTCCACCACACGCCCCAGGAGTGTCGCCCCCAGATGGAGCCCGTAATGAGCGTGAGCGTGCAGAAGAGCATGCCCAGCTCCACGGCGGAGGCGGAAAGCAGATCGTACTTCGGGGCGCGGGTTTTCAGGTACAGCGCGCCCGCGACGCAGGCAAGGCCGAAGCTGATGAGCCCCCACCAGGCCAGCGGCAGATGAATGTAGAAGATTTTCTGGGCCATGCCCATGACCTGTTCTTCAGGGGCGTACACAAAAATGAGCCACTGACACGCGGCGAGGGCAAGGCCGCCGAGGAGGGCGAGAATGGCGGTGCGGGAATGAAGCATCAGTCGTCTCCGCTGTAAACGAAGGGAAAGAGAAGAAGCCCGGCGGCGAGAAACAGTCCGTCGAAGGCGGCGGCAAGACCGATCCAGCGCAGGGCGTCGTCGAGCATGGGGTCGGGGTCGATGCCCATGGAAACAAGACGCACGCCGGCAAGCAGCATGGGCACAAGCAGGGGAAAAAGCACGATGGACAGCAGCGACTCTCTTCCGCCGCGCCCCACGGAAAGCGCGCCGAGCAGGGAGCCGGACGCCGCCATGCCCACGTCGCCGAGGGCGATGCCCATCAGCGCGAAGAGCCAGGCGGAGCCGAGATGCTGACCGAGAAAGACGAACACCGCGGGCACGAACACGCACTGCGCCACGGCCATGAGCAGCAGCCCGGCAAGCGCCTTGCCGAGCCACACGCCCTGCACGGGCGCGGGGAGCAGCACGAGGCCGAGTCTGGCCTGAGCGGTTTCCTCCACGGCGTAGAGCATGTTGAAGATGAGCACCTGGCAGAAGGCCGAGGCCAGCCAGAACATGGCGGCGGCCGCCTGCGGACTGAGTCTGTCCCCGGCGTTCAGCGACAGGCTGAACAGGAACACGAGCAGCAGGCCGAGCAGCAGAGCCTGCATGAGGCCTGCGCCGCGGGAAAGAACGAGCTTCAGATCCTTGCCGCAGAGGGCGAGAGCGCACTTCAGCATGAGAGTCCTCCCGCTTCTTCTTTGAGAGACCTGTTTTCCAGCGTGAGTATGCGGTCGGCGTGACGGGCGTCCGAGGCCGTGTCGTGACTTATCCAGAGCACGGCCGCGCCTTCGCTTCTGGCCTTCAGCATGAGTTCCATGAGCATGCGGCGCGAAGAGACGTCGAGGCCGGTGGCCGGTTCGTCGAGCAGAATGAGCGAGGGTTCGGAGAGCAGCAGACGGGCAAGATTGAGCCGCTGCGCCATGCCCCGGGAAAAGATTCCCGCCCGCTCATGGGCATGTTTGGCGAGTCCCACGGTTTCCAGCGCCCTGCGGGCGCGCTCCACGGGACGGTCGAGCCCTGCGGCCCGGGCCCAGAAAAGCAGATTTTCCTCCGCGTCCAGCCCCGGATAAAGGAAGGTGGCGTGCGCCATGTACCCGAGCTTTTCTTCGGGCACGAGGCGCTTCACGGAACCGGCGTCCGGCTTCGTGAGGCCCGCCATCACGCGCATGAGCGTGGATTTGCCCGCGCCGTTGGCTCCGGCCAGCAGGCTGAGCGTGCCCGGCATGAGCGCCACATCGACGCGACGGAACAGCAGCCTCGGACCGAAGGCCTTGGCCACGCCGCGAAGTTCCAGAAGAGGGCGAACCTCGTCCATGTCAGTTGTCCGCGCCTTCCGGCTGATCTGCCGCGTCCTGGGGACGGCGCCTGCGGCGCAGGCCGAGCAGCGGAGCCAGACTCATGAGCGCGCCGCCTATCCACAGCCAGTTGACCAGCGGATTGGCGCTCATGCGCAGCACGGCCTTCGTGCCGTTCACGCCGAGCAGGGTGGCGTAGAATTCGCTGCCGAGGGAAGGATGCGTGGTGGCTTCCGAAAAGGCGTAGCGCGGGAACTTGTCGTACAGGCGGCGCTGCGGCGACACCGTGCCCACCACGCTGCCGTCGCGGGAGAGCTGGAGCTCGGCTTCGATGAATTCAAAGGTGGCGTCCCGGCCTTCGTAGAGATTGGAGAGCGTCACGGTGTAGGGGCCGACCTGCGCCGCAGCGCCGCGGGCGAGTTCCAGTTCCACTTCCTGCTTGTAGGGGCCGGAGAAGGAAATGCCGAGGGCCACGAGAGCCACGCTGACGTGGACGAGACAGGCCATGAGCGAAGGCATCCACGCGCGGGTGGATTTTTCCGCGAGCAGCAGCGCCATGCTGACCAGAAGGGCCACGCTGAGCGAGGCGCTCATGAGCGGCAGCGCCTGCTGCACGCCCGTGCGCCAGAACACGACGAGCGCGCCGAAGAAGGCGGCGAGCACGATGAGCATCTTGCGCCAGTTGCGCAGACCGCCCTGCCAGCGAAGCCAGGGGCAGGCCACGAGAATGGCCAGCATCACGGTAAAGAGCGGCAGGCAAACTCGGTTGTAGAAGTGCTGATCCAGACCGACGGGGCGTTCGGTCCAGAGCTTGCTGATGACCGGCCAGAGCGTGGCGAGCAGAATGATGAGGCCGAGGGCCATGAGCAGCCACACGGTCATGACCACGAAGCCTTCACGGGTTTCGAGGCCGCCGAGCTCGCGGTTGCTTTCATCTTTGGCGAGCGCGGAGATGAAGGTGATGACCACGAGGAAGGCCAGCACGAAGAAGAGCAGATAGGGGCCCGTGCCGTTGCCGCCGAAGGCGTGCACGGAATTGACCACGTCGCCGCGCACGAGATAGGTGGCGAAGAAGGCCGAAACCGTGGTGAGGCTCATGAGGAAGATGTTGACGCGATGCAGCTTGCCGCGTCTTGTTTCCACAATGCCGGTGTGCAGGGCGGCCGTGCCGATGAGCCAGGGCAGAAGCGAGGCGTTTTCCACGGGGTCCCAGGCCCAGTAGCCGCCCCAGCCGAGTTCCATGTAGGCCCACCAGCCGCCGAGCACGATGCCCGCAGTGAGGAAGAGCCAGCCGGTGAGGGTGAAGGGACGGGCCACGTCGAGCCAGTGCATGGGATCCTTTTCGGAGCTCATGGCCTGGGCGAGGGCCAGACAGCCGGGAATGACGAAACCGCCGTAGCCGAGGAAGAGCAGCGGAGGATGGAAGATCATGCCGGGGTTCTGCAGCAGAGGATTGAGGCCCTGACCGTCGGCCGGAGCGGGCACGGTGACGAGGAAGGGATTGCTCCAGGTGGAGAGCAGCAGGCCGAAGAAGGCCATGATGGCGAGGAAGAACACGAGAAACCAGCTTCGGGTTTCCAGGGAGAGGCTGCGGTAGGTGCGGGTGAAGAGAAAGGCGGTGCCGCACACGGAAACCATGAGGGCCCAGAACATGAGGGAGCCTTCATGTCCGCCCCAGAAGGCGGTGCAGCGATAGAAGAGCGAGAGGGCCCTGTCGGTGTAGCTTGCCACGTAGTCCACGGAAAAGTCGCTGACCACGAGGGCGTACATCAGTACGCCGGAGGCGGCGAGCAGACAGAGGGAGCCGAGCCCCTGGGCGTATTCGAGCCAGCGCAGTTCGGAATGCCTGCCCTGCCAGAGCTGCGCCGTGCCGATGGCCGCGCCCGCCAGAGAACAGAACAGGGTGACGAGAAGACAGATATAGGCGGCAAGATACATGAAAACTCCTGAAAGACGGAAGGAAAACGGGCGTGAGGGAGCCGGGACGACAACAAGGGAACGGTTTCAGGCCGTTCCCTTGTTGTCAGGCGTGCTCCCGATTGCTTTTTTCATACTTGGAGGGGCACTTGGTCATGAGCGTTTTCGCTGCGAAGTCCCGCCCCTCCATGCGGCCTTCGACGATGACTTCCGCGCCTTTTTCAAAGGTGTCCGGCAGCGCGCCGCGATAGTGTACCCGGATGACCTTTTCGGGATGTTCCAGATCGCGCAGCGTAAAGCTCGCGCCGAGGCCGTTCTGCGCCTTGACGATGTCGTCGGAGGCTACGCCGAACAGTCTGGCGGACTTCAGTTTTTCCGAAGGCATGGCCACGGCCTCGGATACGTTGAGATGATACATGCTGCCCTCGGACAGGGCAGACCAGAGCATGAACCCCACGCCTCCGGCCAGGAGAACGAAAGCCGTGAGATAGATGCGGAGATTGTTTTTCGCGGACATGTTTCACCTCCTGAGGATGCCTCGAGCATCGGTCAGGTTGCTGCCGTTTTCAGTGATTCCGGTCACCGGGGAACGCGGAACAAAGGAATATTATTTTCGTTCCGTGAGAACTCTGACAGATTTGATGCACTCTTGCAAGTAGGAATTGTTCCTGTTTAGTGTTCATCGACGTGTTTGTTCCGCGCCGAGGCCGTGGTTTTGGCGCGGCGGCTTCTGGCCACGGCGCGCAGATCGGCGGCCACGTCGCTTTCGTCCACGATTTCGCGGCCGAGCAGCTCTTCCATGACGTCCTCAAGGGAGATAACGCCCGCGAGTCCGCCGTATTCGTCGAGCACGGCGAAGAGGTGCTGATGCCGTTCCAGAAACTCGGCGAGCACCTTGTCGAGGGTGAGCGATTCGAGCACGAAGTGTACGGGCTGCATGATTTCGCCGAGCTTCATGCTGCCTTCGTGGGCGTCGCGATGCAGCACTACGTCGCGGCGCAGCACGAGGCCCACGATGTCTTCGTTGTCTTCGGCGTACACGGGAATGCGGCTGAAATGCCAGAACGAGGGCATGGCGTGGGCTTCGTCCACGGTGCAGTTTTCCGAAAGGGAAAACACCACGGTGCGCGGGGTCATCACGTCGTGGACGCGCTTCTGATCGAGGGCGAGAATGTTGCGGATGGCCGTTTCCTCATAGCCCTGAATCACGCCCGCCTGCCGCGAGATGCGGGCCATGGCGTTGATGTCGTCTTCGGTGGCTTCGGGGCCGGACTTCTTGGGCGTGATGAGCCGGGTGATCTGTCCGGAAAGCCAGGTGGCCGGGCGCAGAACGACGGTCATGCCGAAAAGGGGAAGCGCCAGCAGGCGTCCGAGCGCGCCGGGATAGGAGACTCCCAGCGTTTTGGGAATGATTTCGCCGAAGAGCAGCACGAGCACGGTGAAGAGCGCGGCGAAGTAGGGCATGTTTTCCGGCCCGAGGGCCGAGGCGGCCAGCGCGCCCGCGAGCGACGCGCCCGCGGTGTTGGCGATGGTGTTCAGCGTGAGGATGGCCGAAATGGGCTGATCCACGTTGGAGCGCATGTGATACAGGATCTTGCCGGAGCGTGAACCTGATTCCTTCATTTTTTCAAGGGTGGTCCACGGAATGGAGTAGAGCATGGCCTCCATGGTGGAACAGAGCGCGGAAATGGACAGGGCGAGAACGATGGTGATGATGAGGGCGGTCATGGCAGGGCCGGGGTTGAAGGTTAATGCGCGTCATTCTAGCCGAAGAAGGCGGACACGGCAATGGGATTGCCGCGCAGCCTCGCGAGGCGTCCGCAGATTTTTCCGAAGCGGCGAAAGGCGTGCGCGTTTTTCAGATGAAGCGTCGGAAGAGAAAGCGCGGCAGACCCTCCGGGGAAAGGCGTCAGGGCAGGGGTTCCATGGAGCAGTTGGCGCAAAGGCCCTTGCGTTCGAGGCAGCGGCTGCCCCATTCGTACATGGATTCCAGCACGGGACGTATGCTCCGCCCGAATTCGGTGAGGGAGTATTCCACGCGCGGCGGAATGACGGGAAAGATTTCCCGGTGCACGAGACCGTCGCCTTCGAGTTCCCTGAGCTGCTGGGTCAGCATTTTCGGCGTGGCCGCGGGCACGGCGCGGCGCAGCTCGGAAAAGCGCATGGGCCCGGAAGAAATCAGCTTCCAGAGAATGAGAGTTTTGTACTTGCCGCCTATCATGCCGAGCGTGGCTTCCACAGGGCAGTGGCGTTCTCCGTCGGCCGTCGGCGCGGGCCGGGCGCAGCAGCAGGTGTTCATTGCCGTCATAGCGGTATCCTCCAGGATACTATATACCGAAAAAGTACGTTCTTGCTTATAAAATATTCATAGCTATACAAGAAACGTAAGTCAAACGAAGCCGCGGCGACGCGCTGCGGCGATCCGAAAGGAAAAAGGAGATTCGCCATGAAGAAAGTCATTTGCATTGAAGGCATGCGCTGCGGTCACTGCACCTCCAACGTGGAAAAGGCTCTGCGCGGCATTTCCGGCGTCAGCGACGTGAAGGTGGAACTTGAAGCCAAGACCGCCACGGTGGAAGCCGCCGATTCCGTGTCCGACGACGCGCTCAGGAACGCCGTGGACGACCTCGGCTTTGAAGTCAGGCAGATCCGCCAGGCGTAACGCGGCTCTTCCGGCGGAAGTTATGTTTTGCGCGGCTTTCGGCCTGAGCCGGAAGAAAACGTCAGCCTGAACGCGCAAGTCATCGTCGGGGCCGGTCGCCCTTTCCCTGCGGCGACCGGCTCCGAAAATCTTCGGCGCGGGAAGCTGTATCGGCCACCTGCCTCCCTGCGTTTTTGAACGCCCGTTTGAACCTGAACCTGCGGCCTTCGCGCCTCGGCGTCGTTTTTGCCGCGCACGGAAGGCGGACGCAGGCACATTTTTTGCGGCGAGTCGGTGCTCTCCGGTCCGCCGAATCGTTTTCGCGCCTTCGGCGCTGCAAAAGCGCAACCGTCATTAAGTGAGAAGTGCTCCATGAACAACAATCCCGAGATACTCAGGTTCCGCATCGACGGCATGGCCTGCGGCGCCTGTTCCGCCCGCTCGCAGAAGGCGCTCTGCAAGATGAAGGACATAGACAGCGCCACGGTGAGTCTTGCCGACGGCACCGCCCAGGTGCGTCCCGCGGAAGGCGCGCTGGACAACGGTCTGGACGCCTTTATTCAGGAAGTCACGGACAGGGTGGACAAGCTCGGTTTCAAGGCGTCCTATCTTCCTCCGGACGTGGACGAACACGACTTGTGGGAAAGCGAGCAGGAAAAGACCAGAGCCGACCTTGCCGTGCGCCGCCGTCATCTCGTCACGGAATTCATTTTTGCCGTGCCGCTCGTGGCGGTGGCCATGGGCAGTCACTGGGGCATGCCGCTGCCGTCGTGGCTTTCTCCCCACGACAGCCCGCTGATCTTTGCCCTGTTCCAGCTTCTGCTTGCGCTGCCCATCATCTGGTCGGGCCGCGATTTTTACCGTCACGGCATTCCGCTGCTTCTGCGCGGCGCGCCCAACATGGATTCCCTCGTGGCCATGGGCACGGGCGCGGCGCTGCTCTACAGCCTGTGGAGTACGCTGGAAATCGCCGCGGCCGCCTCGCCCGAGGAGGCGCATCAGGCCGTCATGGGCCTGTACTACGAATCCGCAGGCATGCTCATCGCCCTGATTTCTCTGGGCAAGTATCTGGAAGCCGTTTCCCGCACCAGAACTTCGGAGGCCATCCGCGGCCTCATGGAGCTTACGCCCGAACAGGTGGAGCGCATGCTGCCCGACGGCGGCGTGAAGGAAATTCCCGTGCGGGCGGTCATGCCCGGCGACAGGCTGCTCATCAAGCCCGGCTCGCGCATTCCCGTGGACGGCGTGGTGGCGTCGGGCGCGTCGTCGCTCGACATGTCGAGCCTGACGGGCGAATCCATGCCCGTGGACGTGGCGGAAGGCGACGAAGTCAACGCCGGCACCCTGAACATCAGCGGAGCTTTCGTCATGGAGGCCCGCCGCGTGGGGTCGGACACGGCCCTTGCCCGCATCATTCATCTGGTGCGCGAGGCGCAGGGGTCCAAGGCTCCCATTGCGGGACTGGCCGACCGCATCAGTCTGTATTTCGTGCCCGCGGTCATGGGCGTGGCCACGGCGGCGGCGCTCGCCTGGCTGTTCTTCGGCAATCTGCCCTTCGGCGACGCGCTGCGCGTGTTCGTGGCCGTGCTTGTGGTGGCCTGCCCCTGCGCGCTCGGTCTTGCCACGCCCATGTCCATTATGGTGGCCACGGGACGAGGCGCGCAGCTCGGCGTGCTCATGAAGAACGGCACCGCGCTGGAAGCGTCCGGCCATCTCGACACCATCGTGTTCGACAAGACGGGCACGCTGACGGAAGGCAGTCCCCGCCTGGTCAGCCTGCACGCCGAAGGCATGGACGAAAACGAGGCGCTGGCGCTGGCCGCGGCGCTGGAAGCCGGTTCCGAGCATCCGCTGGCGAGAGCCGTGCTCGGGGAAGCGGAAAAGCGCGGCCTTTCGACCTCGACCGTGGAGGACTTTTGCGCCGTGGGCGGCGCCGGCGTGACCGGCCGCGTCGAGGGACATGAGCTTCTGCTCGGCAACGAGCGCCTGCTTGCCGATCACGGCGTGACGCTTTCCTCCGAACAGAAGGCCCTTGTGGTTTCGCTGGCCGACGACGGCCAGACGCCGCTTCTGCTGGCCCGGGACGGCGCGCTTGTCTCCGTGCTCGGGGTGGCCGATCCGCTGCGCGAGGAAACGCCCGGCGTGATCCGCGATCTGCGCGCCATGGGCTGCCGCGTCATGATGCTGAGCGGCGACAACGAACGCACAGCGCGGGCCGTGGCTTCGCGGGCGGGCATCGACGACGTGGTGGCGGGCGTGCTGCCCGACGGCAAGGAAAAGGTGGTGGCCCGGCTCCAGTCAGAAGGCAGACGCGTGGGCATGGTGGGCGACGGCATCAACGACGCGCCTGCGCTGGCCCGCGCGGACGTGGGCATGGCCATGGGCTCGGGCATCGACGTGGCCATGGAGGCCGGAGACGTGGTGCTTCTGCGCGGCCTGCCCGGCGTGAAGACGGCGCTCGGCCTCGGGCGCGCCACGCTCTCCAACATCCGCCTGAGCCTGTTCTGGGCCTTTGCCTACAACGTGCTGCTCGTGCCGGTGGCGGCGGGCGTGCTGCTCCTGTTCGGGGGCCCGGCCATGTCGCCCATGCTGGCGGGCGCGGCCATGTCGCTTTCTTCCGTGTCCGTGGTGCTCAACGCCCTGCGTTTGAGAACCTTCCGCTGATTGCGGCTGAACGGTAAATGAACGTCCCGGCGGCGCTTGTGCTTCCGGGACGTTTTTTTTCGGCTTCTGTCAGTAGCCAAGGTGCCGGGACATGGTGCCGGACGGGCTGAACATGACCGGTCATGCTGAGGGCGAATGCCTATGGCAGGGGAGCATAGGCTCTGTCCCGGGCCCGAGGCGGTGCCTGAAGGCCGAAGCGTCAAAGGCTGCTGGAAAAGCCGGGACCGCTATTCGTGCAGGGCAAGGGCGTGCAGTTTTTCAAGATCGAGAATAATAAGTTCTGTTTTTGTAAAACATTGTAAAATAGATTTTTCCTTGAGCTGTGTTATGATGTTTGACATGGTAACCTTATGCATGTTGAGCAGCAATGCAAGTTCTGTTTGGGTGATATACGGATGGATTGTTTTCTTTTGATGGATTTTATACATTTCATATATGAATAAGCATACCCTGTTTAACGGTTTTGTATACATGTTTATGCATGACATTTTTGAATAACACAGGTCTTTTACTGCCTGAGAATAGATAAGATTTTTTATAAGCTGTGGATTGATATTTAGAAGATCTTCAAAGGTAATATTTTGTGGAAAAATGTATAACTCTGAATCTTCTAGAGCCTTGATTGGCATCGTCTTGAATTGTCCTTCTGTGATAAAGAAGGCGTCATATATGAGTGCTCCCGAGAATATGAAATGAGGTGTAAATACCTTTCCTTCTTCATTGAGCTGATTGATACATATTTTACCTTTTTTCAGATAGATGATAGGAGCAATGGCATCAACATCAGGATAAATGATATCGCCTTTTTTGAGCAGCATCATAGATGCAAGATCAAGAATATGTTCCCATATATTGCTTGTATTGCATATGACTCCCGGCATGGAGTGCAGAGGCGGACATGCAGAAGCGTATTCAGGAAATGTCCGTGCAGTATAGGCTTCTGTTGCAGACGTGTCGAAAAGCAGCTCGGATAAGAACATGGGGAGATTCCGTGAGCAGAAAAGTTTGAAACCGACCTTTCCTGAATGAACAGAAAAGGCCGGAAAAATGCTGTATATGTCAGAAAGTTACATGAGTCCGAGGGGCCTGGCAATGATCAGCATAATGAGAGGCATGATGATGACCCAGGCTATGGAAATGAAAATACCGGGTTTGAACATGTCTCCCATTTTATAGTAGCCGGAGTTGTAGGAAACCAGGGAAACGGGATCGAGAGGAAGCAGCAGGGCTGCCGATACGCTGAAGGCCATGGGCATGGCCAGAATGGCGGCATTGGCGCCCAGAGATCCGGCAAGCGCCACGAGCGCGGGAAGCATGACGGCCACAATGGCGGTGTTCACGGGAATGATGAGATGCACAAGCACGGTGAAGGCGGAGATGACGGCAATCATCATCCACAGCGGCATGTCGGCAATGCCGCCCAGGCAGTTCGCTGCTATCCAGGATGCGGCTCCCTGATCCCAGAGCAGCACGCCGAGAGAATTGGCGGAACCGACGACCATAAGAACTTCCCATCCTATTTTATGGCCGTCGCTGGCCCAGTCGATGAGCCCCACGCCGGGAATCAGGAACAGCGTTGCGCCGAGCACGCAGACGACGGGAAGCGGAATGTTGTGAACTTTGTCCGTCATCCACAGGATCATATTAATGAGGAGAATAAGGAGAAATTTCCATTCCTTGGCCTGAAGTTTGCCAAGCTCCTCATATTCCTGCTTCATGTCTTCCATGCCTATCAGGCTGTTCATTTCCGGCGGGTATACCTTGATGGTGAAAAACCAGGCGATAGGCGTGAGAATAAGAACCATGGGCATGCCAACACAGGCCCATTCCAGAAAGGAAATGTTGACGCCGGCGGTATCCTTGAGCAGGCCTATGGTCATGGCGTTCATGGAAGAGCCAGCGGGAGTGCCGACGCCGCCGATGAGGCAGGCAAAAGGCAGACCTATCATCATGGCGCGTCCGAAGGAGCTTTTGTGCTGTACGCAGTCGTTGTTCTGGAGAATGACGAGCGCAACGGGAAGAAGCATGGCCATGACGGGAATATCGGCGAGAATGGAGGAGAGAAGGCCGCCCGCCATCATGAGATAGAGCAGAAGCTTTTCCGGTTTTCCATGAGATTTCACGCTTGCCCACAGGACGATGCGGCGACTGAAGCCCGAGTTCTGAAAGGCGATGGACACGACGAACATCGCAAAGACGAAGAACACCGTGGGCGTTGCAAAATTGGCCATCATCTTCGGCAGGGGAGCAATATGGAAGACGGCCGGAAGCACCGTGAAAAGAATGGCGGCAAAGGCGATGGGAAGAACGCCCGTTACCCAGAAGAGCACCGCGGCAAGCATGAAAATGATGGCGGAATGACCGTGGGGAGTGAGCCCTTCAGGGGTGGGGAGCAGATACAGGATGAAGGAGAGAAGAACAATACCGAGGAAGCTGAGAAGTTTTTTCTGCATCATTGTTCTCCTGGAGAGAAGGGGCGGAGCGAAGCCCCGCCCCTTAACGCCCCGGTTACTTCTTGGGGAAGGTGAAATTATCCATGTAGTAGCGGTAGGGCTGCACGGGATAGTCCTCTACGGGAACACGAACCTTGGAGAATACGGGTTCCCCGTCCTTGCCGAGGTGGGCGTACAGCCAGGCAAGCCATTCTCCGTTGTTGCGCTCGGGATAGTCTTCGCGGTAGTGACCGGCACGGGATTCCGTGCGCAGCAGGGATGCGCGGACAAACAGTTCGGAGCGCATGAGCATGGTGGTGGCTTCATAGTATTTGCAGAGATCCCGGGGATCCTTGGCCATCATGCGTCCGGCGAGGTCCTTGGCGTATTCCACACGCTTGAGGGCGTTTTTGAGGCTGGAGTCGCTTTTGATGAGGCAGACATCGGCGGGATATACGATTTCCTGGGATTCGCGGATGATGTCCTTGGTGTCGATGCCCTTGCGTCCGATGGGGGCCATGGCGGCCTTGAGAGCTTCGTCGGCCTGCGTCATGTTCAGCGCGGAAGGCTTCTTGTCCAGTGCCTTGCGGGCCGCGTTGGCGCCGGCAATGTAACCGGTGACGGCAGTGGTGCAGAGCGCCCAGCCGCCCATGTACACACCGGGGTCGAAGCCTTTGCAGCGGCAGGCCGCAAACATGCCGGGAATGGTGGTCTCATAGTTGAGATCGGTGACGGGGCCGCCGCTGTGCCACATGATCTGCGGCATCCAGCGCGTCTTGCCGTCGAAGAACTTCATGCCGTAATCTTGCACAAGACGGTCGTAGTTTATCTTTGCCCATCCGCGAACCGGCTCCATCAGCTTGGCGTTTTCCTTGGTCATGGGCGTGGTGTCGAAGAAGATGGGAGTCCTGCCCGCTCTGGCTTCAAAGGCCATGCCGCGTGAGTTGTAGGTCGTGTCGGTGTTGGGGCCCAGCTTCTCGGAGTAGTACTTCTTCATGAAGTCTTCTCCGTCCTTGTTCACCAGGCGGGCGCCCAGCGGCAGCAGGCCGGTCTGTCCTTCCCAGGAAAAGACGACGGGCTGTATCCAGATGTTCATGAATTCGTTGTGCGACAGTTCCGCACCCGCCTTGTACGCCAGCCATCCGCCTTCGCCGGTGGAATTGGACATGGTGATGTATGAGGGGCGCCATCCGCCGCCGCCCGTGGCGAGCACCACGGAGGGCGCTTCAAACACGAATGTTTCGCCACTCTGGGTGTGGAAACCGGCGGCACCGGCCACTTCGCCGGAGTCGTCTTTGAAAATGTCGGTGACGGCCACGCGACAGATGCGACGTACGCCGAGGCGATTGGCCTCGCGCACAAGCGCGTCGCGCATGCTGGGACCACCCGTGCCGTAGGGACGGATGAGCAGCATTTTCATGTGCTTGAGGTTGCGCTGGGGGATGGCGAGCAGCTTGCCGTTTTCATCTCGGGCGAACTTGACGCCCAGACGTTCGTAGTGCTGGAATCTCTCGTAGGACTGTTCGAGAATGTGTTTGACCAGCGGCTGATCGCAAAGACCGTCGTAGTAATAGACGACATCGTCCAGAGCCGCTTCAACGGTGGTGTCCTGCACGCACTGGAAGTCGCCGCCGGAAGCCGTGCCGAGTCCGCCCCAGTCCGCGGGGCCCTTGTCGACGATAACTACGTTTTCCACATGCTCACGGGCGCTGATGGCCGCCCAGAGACCGGAAAAGCCTCCGCCGATGATGAGAACGTCTGCCTTGATATGATGATCTATGTTCGTCTTTTTCATCTTTATACTCCTTCGCGTTCAAATTCGATGGTACGGGGCAGCCGTTCCTTGAAGGGGTCGATGAGAATGGCACCGACAGGACAGGCAATTTCGCAGAAGTAGCAGGTCATGCAGTCGTTTTTATAGGCGGCTTCGGCCTTGGCGCCGCAGGTGACGCAGCGATTGGCTTCGAGAATCATGGTCTCATAGTTGAAAATACCGTCTTCGGGGGCTTCGTTGCGGGGGGTAGCCGGCAGGTTGCCGATAGGCAGTTCCTGAGAGTACTGGAACATTTTTTCCGTCGGCATGACGGCCACGGGTCGCTTTCCGGTCGGGCGGGATTCGAGCATGTCCCAGCCGTCCACAAAGCGGTTGGCGGAGAAGGCGGCTTCGCGCGCGTCGGCGATTTCATGAGCGGGATCATGGGAGGCTCCGCGCACGGGGCCGGCGGCGAATACGCCGTTGGTTCTGGAGATGAGCGTGGCGGGATCAACATCGATTTTTCCGTCGATGATGTCTGCAACGGAAGCAAACTGCTCGGCGGTGTTCCTGCCGGTGGCGATGATCACGGCCTTTGTGTGATTCTTGAGCAGGCCGCGTACGGTCACGGCTTCGTTGTCGCCTACGGGCGTGCCGGTCTTGAAGGTGATGCCGCAGCGTTCAAACCAGGCGATCTGGGAGTCGATAAGCTCGGCATTGAGGCTATTGCGGAACTGTCCGCCCGGCTTTTCATCCTTTTCATAGACGACGACGGAGTATCCGCGCCGACGCATGAAGTAGGCGGCGGCAATACCGGCTGCCCCGGAACCGATGACGGCGATGGTGCCTGCACGGCTGATGTCGGGCAGTACGGGATCATGGTCGAGAATCCAGCGGCCGAGATAATCTTCGATGGCCGGAATATTGACGGGGGCGTCGATTTTTTTCCGTGTGCAGGTTTTTTCGCAGAAGTGCGGACACACGCGGCAGGTGAACAGGGGGAAGGGATTATACTGCAGCAGTTCATCGGCCGCGTCGGCATGGCGCCCCTGCTGAAGCAGATGCATGTAGCTGCGCACATCGACCCCGGCAGGGCAGGCTGCACTGCAGGGGGAGATTTTTTCCTGATGGGTATTCAGGCGATACACATCAAAGGAGCAGGTTTTAAAACAGGAACCGCATCCGATGCATTTTTCCTGATCGATGGAGCGTAACATAAGACCTCCTTATAAAGGTGAAGGCAGCCCATAGCGGCTGATGCATTGGGGTTGTGAATAAAGTAACCCAAAGAAAAAAATACCTGGGTAGTCTCAGCTAATTTTTTGCTTTATTTTTTCTTTGCTGGTGAAGTTTTTCATTCCGGCGACGTGTTTTGAGAGAATAGTTTTTATAATTATTTGTTTCTATTATAAAAATATAAAAATGGAGCAATGAATCCGCATCAAAAGAGTGGCGAAAACAGAGAGAGGGCTGGTTTGAATTGATAAAATTTTCTTTTTTGATGGATGGCTGAAGTGCCTCGGGAAGAGCTCTCAATATTTTGATGACAAAAAAGATGAGTCAGGAGAAAAATTGTCGGTTGTTTTTGGGAAAAGTCGTTCGGTTTTTAGAGTCTTGTGAATATTGTTATTAGCATTGACCGAAAAAAGCCCGGTCGGGATGTCAGACCGGGCTTTTTCAGTGATGGTTCCAGAGAATGCGTAAAGGCGCTACAGCACGGCGCCGCCGAGGTCCCGGCTCAGGCTGCGGGGAGCCCGCAGGGAATGGGTCAGGGCCTGCGAGGCTTCGCCGGAGAAGATTTCCTCCCTGGAGGCCATGAGGGCGAGAGGCAGCACTTCGTCGGCGTCGCGCACGAAATGGATGTCGAGCGCCTTGAGGATTTCTTCGGGCACTTCCTTGAGATCCTTTTCGTTGTCCGCGGGCACGAGCACGGTTTTCATACCGGAGCGGCTGGCGGCGAGCAGCTTCTCGCGCAGGCCGCCGATGGCGAGCACGCGGCCGCGCAGTGTGATTTCGCCGGTCATGCACACGTCGTCGCGCACGGGAATGCCGAGCAGCGCGGAGGCGATGGCCGTGGCCAGCGTGATGCCCGCCGAGGGGCCGTCCTTGGGCACCGCGCCTTCGGGCACGTGAACGTGAATGTCCACATCCTTGTAGAAGTCGGGCCGCAGGCCGAGCTGGCTGGAGCGCGACCGGATGTAGGAGAAGGCCGCCTGGGCCGATTCCTTCATCACGTCGCCGAGCTTGCCCGTGACCTGAATCTTGCCGTTGCCGGGCATGATGACGGTTTCGATGTACAGAATGTCGCCGCCTGCGCCGGTGTAGGCGAGTCCGGCCACCACGCCGGGCTGCGGATGATTTTCCTTCTCGTCGTAGCGGTACTTCTTCACGCCGAGGAAGTCCTCAAGATCCTTGCTCTCGATGTTCACGCACAGGGAGGTGTCTCCGGCGTCCACAAGGCGGATGGCCGTCTTGCGGCAGAGCGCGGCCACCTGACGTTCCAGATTGCGCACGCCGGATTCGCGCGTGTAGGAGCGGATGATCTCAAGCAGCGCCTCGTCGGAGAGATTCATGTTCTCCGGCTTGAGGCCGTGCAGCTTCCACTGCCTGGGCAGCAGGAACTCCCGAGCGATGTGCATTTTTTCGCCCTCAAGGTAGCTGGAGAGTTCCAGCACTTCCATGCGGTCGAGAAGCGGCGCGGGGATGCTCTGCATGGAGTTCGCCGTGGTGATGAAGAACACCTGCGAGAGGTCGTAGTCCATGTCGAGATAGTGATCGTTGAACGCGCAGTTCTGTTCGGGGTCCAGCACTTCGAGGAGCGCGGAAGCCGGATCGCCGCGGAAGTCCACGGTCATCTTGTCGATTTCGTCGAGGCAGAAGAGCGGATTGTTGGACTTGGCCCTTTTCAGCGCCATGATGATCTTGCCGGGCAGCGCGCCGATGTAGGTGCGGCGATGACCGCGGATTTCGGCCTCGTCGCGCACGCCGCCCAGGGAGATGCGCACGAACTCGCGGCCCGTGGCCTCGGCAATGGACTTGGCAAGCGAGGTCTTGCCCACGCCGGGAGGCCCCACGAGGCAGAGAATGGGGCCCTTGAGACCGCCGGAGAGCTTCTGCACGGCGAGGTATTCCAGAATGCGGGTCTTGGCCTTTTCCAGACCGTAGTGACCGCCGTCGAGCACGGCGCGGGCCTTGTCGAGATCGATGTCTATCTTCTTGAGCTCGTTCCAGGGCAGGTCGATGATCCAGTCCACGTAGTTTCTGGCCACCACGTATTCCGAAGAGGCGGGCGGCATCTGACGGAGCTTGCGCACTTCGCGCAGGGCGCGTTCCCTCGCGTCTTCGGGCATGTTCTTGACCTTGAGCTTTTCCTCAAGTTCGAGAATTTCGGCCTGAATGTCGTCGTGACCGAGCTCCTTGTTGATGGCCTTGAGCTGCTCGGTGAGATAGTATTCCTTCTGATTCTGCTCCATCTGAGCCTTGACGCGGCTCTTGATGGTCTTGTCTATGCTGGAGGAAATGAGTTCTCCGCCGAGATATTCATAGACCTGACGCAGGCGCTGCCCCTGATCCAGCATTTCCAGAATGGCCTGCTTGTGCAGGTAGTCCACCTTGAGGCAGGGAGCCACGGCGTCGGCCAGCGTGCCCGGATCTTCGATGAGCGCAAAGGCCGCGAGCTGCTCGGGCGTGATGCGGCGGTTCTGACGGCAGGCTTCCGAAAGGGATTCCTGCAGGGCCTCCACCACGGCGGGCAGTTCTTCGTCCTTCGCGAGGGTTTCTTCCACGCGCACGGTGCGCAGGCGCGGGAACGCCCGGTCGCCGAAGGCTGAGCTCGCGTTCAGCGGCAGCCACGAAGCGCGGTACAGTCCTTCGCACACGAGCTTGATGGTGTTGTCCTGAAGCCGGTCGGCGCGCAGCACGCGGCTGACCACGCCCATTTGAAACAGGTCTTCAGGGCCGGGCCGCTCGATGGAGGAACTGGTCTGCGCGACCAGAAATATCTGTTTGTCGTATTCGGTGACGGCGCTGTTGATGGCGCTTACCGACGCCGAACGCCCGACATGGAACGTCATGACGGCGTGAGGGAACATCACCACTTCACGCAAAGTGATGATGGGCAATTCCAGCGGAGTCTGTTCAGCCATAGGAACCTCGATATTCCCGTGACGGAATTGCGTTCCCGCCCGGAAGTTCGGACAGGAACGCAAAACCTGGGACCGGGAGCGATCCCCGGGAAAGTGTTTTTATTCCGTGACGCGTCGGCGGCAGGGCCGGCGCGCTTCGGTTGAAATGCCCCGCAGCGACCGTTACCGGTCTTCGGCGGAGCGCTTCAGCACGGGTTTGTCCGTCCCCTCGATGACGCCGCGGGTGATGACGCATTCGGTGACGTCCTTGAGGGTGGGGAGTTCGTACATGATGTCGAGCATCACGTTTTCCAGCACGTTGCGAAGGCCGCGGGCGCCGGTCTTGTTCTGGAGCGCCTTTTCGGCCACGGCGCGCAGGGCCTCGTCTTCAAAGCGCAGCTTCACGCCGTCGAGCTCGAAGAGCTTCTGGTACTGCTTGACCAGCGCGTTCTTCGGTTCGGTCATGATGCGGAGAAGATCGTTCACGTCGAGCTCTTCCACGTGGGTGATGACCGGGATTCGGCCGATGAATTCGGGAATGAGCCCGAACTGCACGAGATCGGAGGGCAGCACTCTGTCGAGCAGCTCGCCAATGCGGTGTTCGGTCTTCTTTTCGATGTGCGCCCCGAAGCCCATGCTGGTGCCGCGCGAACGCGATTCCACCAGCTTTTCCAGTCCGATGAACGCGCCGCCCATGATGAACAGGATGTTCGACGTATCCATGCGGATGAACTCCTGCTGCGGGTGCTTGCGCCCGCCCTTGGGCGGAATGTTGGCCACGGTGCCTTCGATGATTTTCAAAAGAGCCTGCTGCACGCCTTCGCCCGAAACGTCGCGGGTGATGGACGGGCCGTCGGCCTTGCGGGAAATCTTGTCGATTTCGTCGATATAGATAATGCCCTTGCAGGCGGCGTCAAGGTCGTAGTCGGCGTTCTGCAGAAGCTGAACGAGGATGTTTTCCACATCTTCGCCCACGTAGCCGGCTTCGGTGAGAGTAGTGGCGTCGGCAATGGCGAAGGGAACCTTGAGGATGCGCGCGAGGGTGCGGGCGAGCAGGGTTTTGCCGCTGCCCGAGGGGCCGAGCAGCAGAATGTTGCTTTTTTCGAGTTCCACGCCTTCGATGGCGCCGGTGTGGAACACGCGCTTGTAGTGGTTGTGGACGGCCACGGAAAGGATTTTCTTCGCGCGTTCCTGACCGATGACGTAATCGTCGAGACGGGCCTTTATCTGCTGCGGGGTGAGCAGTTCGCCGGGCGCGGGAGCGGAAGCGCCTTCGGCGGCGTCCTGTTCGGCCATGATCTGCGCGCAGGCGGCCACGCACGAATCACAGATGCACACGTCGCCCTGCACCACGAAGTGGCGCGCCTGAGTGTTGCTCTTGCCGCAGAAGGAGCAGTGCAGTTCCTTTTCTTCGTCGCTCATGACTGTTTTCCTGCAAGGGCCGCCACGTCGTGACGGGAGCTGAGGATGCGGTCGATAAGACCGAACTTGAGGGCCTCTTCGGCGGACATGAAGTTGTCGCGCTCGGTGGCGGCGGCCACGCGGGAGAGGCTGTTGCCGGTGTTCTCGGCCAGGATGCGGTTCAGATTCTTCTTGAGACGGAGGCCTTCTCGCACATGGATGTCCATGTCGGTGATCTGGCCCTGCACGCCGGCGGAAGGCTGATGGATCATGATGCGGCTGTTGGGCAGGCTGTAGCGCATGCCCCTGGCGCCGCCGGCCAGCAGGAACGCGCCCATGCTGGCGGCCTGGCCGATGCACATGGTGGCCACGGGCGGAGCGATGAACTGCATGGTGTCGTAGATGGCCATGCCCGCCGTGACCGACCCTCCGGGGCTGTTGATGTACAGGCTGATTTCCTTTTCGGGATCCTGCGATTCCAGAAAGAGAAGCTGGGCGCAGATGAGAGACGCCGTGGCATCGTTGACCTCGTCGCACAAAAGCACGATGCGGTCCTTGAGCAGACGGGAGTAGATGTCGTAGGAACGTTCTCCGCGTCCGGTGGATTCGATAACAAAGGGTATAGTCACGTCTGGACTCCTTAAGAAAGGAATTCCCCAGCCTGGGGGGCCGGGGAATCGTTCCGTGTTCCTGATTCGTTATTCGGCCTTGGCTTCGGCGGGCGACACCTTCTGGGCCTTGTCGAACATGAGGTTCATGGCCTTGGTGTTCACCATGCGGTCCTGAATTTCATTGACGGCGCCGTTCTGATACAGGGCTTCACGCAGCTTGTGGAAGTCCTGATTGTACTGGCGGGCCATCTGCATGATCTGCATGTCCACTTCCTGGGCGGACACTTCAATCTTTTCGCGGCGGGCGAGAGCGGTGAGGAACACCTGCACGCGGGCGCGTTCTTTGGCCTGCTTGCGGCTGTCTTCGCCCATGTTCTTGATGCTTTCGTCGATGGCGGCGTTGTCGAGTCCCTGCTGGCTGAGGTACTCGCGCACTTCGTTTTCATACTCTTCCTGCTGAGCCTTCACCACGGCTTCGGGCAGGGCGAAGGTCTGGCCTTCGAGCACGCTGCTCATGAGCTTGCGTTCGGCTTCGGCGCGGGAGGAGGTGAGCTTGTTGTGATTGGCCTGGTCGGCAATCATCTTCTTCAGGGAGTCGAGATCCGGGAAGCCGATCTTCTTGGCGTAGTCCTCGTCGAGTTCGGGGAGGATTTCACGGCTGATCTTGTTGAGCTTCACGCGTAGGTTCACGGTCTTGCCGCGCAGGGTTTCGTCGATGTGGTCTTCGGGGCAGACCATGGAGCCGGTGCCTTCCTCGCCCGCGTGCAGACCGCGGATGATCTTGTCGAGCTCGGAGAGTTCCTTGCCGTCCTGGGGTTCGGAGAGCTGAATGCTGTAGTTCTCCACCTTCATGCCGGGCACGGCCTTGCCGTCCACGTCGCCGTCCACGTCGATGGTGACGATGTCGCCGTTTTCGGGCAGGCGGGCTTCCTTCACTTCCTCAAGGGTGGCGGTGCTCTTCAGCAGGCGCTTGGTGAAGGCGGCCACTTCCTCTTCGGTGGCTTCGGAGGAGTCCATTTCCACGGTGAGGGCGGAAAGGTCTTCGGGCAGCTTGACGTCGTCGGGCAGGGTTTCAAAGGTGAAGGAGAAGGAGAGATCCTGACCGCGGGTGATCTGGCCGCCTTCGTAGTCGAGGCGGGACATGGGCTTGAGGTCTTCTTCCTTCAGAATGTCGGCCACGCGGCGTTCCACCAGGGTTTCGGTGGCACGGGAAATCACTTCTCCGGCAAAGCGCTTTTCAATGACGGAAGCGGGAGCCTTGCCCTTGCGGAATCCGGGCAGCGTGACGGAAGCGCCCACTTCGCGGGCGGCGGCGGAAAGCGCGGCGTTGACTTCCTCGGCGGGGACGGTCACGCTGATCTTGCGGGAGACGGGGGAAACGACTTCGATGCTGTGAGCCATATCGGTAAAACTCCTTATGAATGATCCGCCGAAACTTGCATGCCGGCGGAGGAAATGGCGCAAAAGGCTGGTGCGAGAGGAGAGGCTTGAACTCTCAAGGATTGCTCCGCTGGATCCTAAATCCAGTGCGTATGCCAGTTTCGCCACTCTCGCACGAAAGAGCCATATACTGCAAGGCGATGAATTTAACACAGCTTTGCGCCGTAGGCAAGAGGAAGAGCGCCCGTCCGGGCCCTGCGGCGCGGCGTTTTTGCGCGTCGGAGAGGCGATGGGGGGAGCCCTTCGGCTCCGTCTTGCGGAGGCTCTTTTCTGAGCAGCGGGAGGAGGTTTCAGCGGGCTCGAAGCGCGGGAGAAGTCGCTGTCGTCCTGCGCCGGAGAGAGACCGGCGTCAGGGACGCCTCTTTCGCGGCGTGCGGAAGCGCCGCGCCGGGCGAAGTTGCGCGGCGCGGCGGAACGGAGCGAAAGGCCGAAAGGCGGGATGTAAGGAGAAGCGGAAAGAATCCTGCGCCTTCGGGAGCGCTCCGGCCTGCCGCGCCGGGACGCCTGTGAAAGAAAGGCCCCGCGCAGGGCAGGGCCTTTGTCCTCATGCGGCGTAAAGCTTGTCCTGCAGCCACTTCTTCATGGGAGGAGAGGGCATGAACACGCCCTTCAGCGTGCCGAATTCCTGACGGAAGTTGTTTTCGAGCTCCTTGGGAAGAGGGTACACCCAGAGGTCTTCCGTGGCTTCGGAGTTGCGCATGACAAGGCGCAGCGTCGGATGATCGGTCCAGTTGTCGAGCACGAAGTAGTGGGCGAAGTCGTCCTTGGAACGCACCGGAGGATGCTCGGCTCTCCAGTCGTTGTTTCCCCATTCGAGGTAGAGGGTGACGGCGTCGGCGGGGTCAAGATTCCATTCTATGGGGAGGCTGCTGAAGGCCTTGAGCTGATCGGGGGTATTGTACTGCATGGTCAACTCCTTACGGGGAGAAAACTCGGATCGGCGGCGGAATCGCCCATCCGAAGCATTGTTGTTGAAAGCAATATGAACACGATCTCAATCCTTGTCAAGAATAATTCCTAATAAGAAAAGAAATTATTTTTAACATTCATTTCAATTTATAAAAATAACCATCAGATTCAAAGTATTGAATGAAAATTGAGGGAGAAGTGTCGTGCGGACTTAGCGAGAACTTTGCGCCGCAGTGACGGGAACTCTCCTGCGCTTTTTGCAAGGGGCCGGCTGCGACGCAAAAAAAAACGCCTTCCCCGGAAGAGGAAGGCGCTTATGCGTTCAGGCCGAAGCCGAAGGCTTAGATTCTGCCGTAGGAGGCGAGCGTTTCGCGCAGAAGCGCGACGGTCTTTTCGCTGGCGCTGCACAGCGGCAGGCGCACGTCGGGCTGCATGCGGCCCATGAGGGCGAGCGCCGTCTTGCAGGGAATGGGATTGCTTTCGGCAAACATGGCGCGGTTCATGGGTTCGAGCTTGTAGTGCAGGCGGCGGGCTTCTTCGTAGTCGCCGCGTTCGCAGGCCGCAGTGAGGGCGGACATCATGTCGGGCAGCACGTTGGCCGTCACGGAAATGACGCCCTTGCCGCCCACGGCGTAGGTGGGCAGCACGGTGAAGTCGTCGCCGGAGAGCAGGATGTAGTCGGCCGGGCACTGTTCGAGGATGTTGGATATCTGCACCAGGTTGGCGGTGGCTTCCTTGCAGCCGATGACGTGCTCAAGTTCGCGGGCCATGCGGGCCTGGGTGGCGGGCAGCACGTTGGAGCCGGTGCGGCCGGGCACGTTGTACACGAACATGGGCAGGGCGACTTCGTCGTTGATGGCCTTGAAGTGCTGGAAGATGCCCTCCTGCGTGGGCTTGTTGTAGTAGGGGGAGATGAGCAGGGCGGCGTCGGCGCCGGCCTTTTTGGCGAAGCGGGTGAGGCTGATGGCTTCTACCGTATTATTGGAGCCTGCGCCGGCGATGACCGGCACGCGGCCCTTTACCTGATCCACGCAGATGCGGATGGCGGATTCATGTTCGGCATGGGTCATGGTGGCGGATTCGCCGGTGGTGCCGCAGGGCACCACGCCGTTCACGCCCTGTTCAATCTGCCATTCAATGTGGGCGCGGTAGGCCTCTTCGTCGATGGTGCCATTCTTGAACGGGGTAAGCAGAGCAGTTATCGTACCGTGAAACATGTTTTTCTCCGAGCGGGATAAATTTGGATGAAGAAAGATTTCCAGACGACTGGGCCCCGGACGGTCAGAATTTCAACAGGCTGAACATGCTGGGATCAAGGACGCCCGTGAAGACGCGGGCCACGGCGCCGGACAGAAAGATCGAATCTCCCGCAAGTTCAATGCCCAAGAGCTCCTTACCTGAAGTAGTGACATTGACGCAGGCGTCCGTCAACCCAAGTGCATGAGCGATACAAGTGGAGGCCGCCGCGCCGGTGCCGCAGGCCAGAGTTTCGCCTTCCACGCCGCGTTCGTAGGTGCGCACGTGAATGGCGTCCCTGCCGGTGACGGTGATGAAGTTCACATTGGTGCCCTTGGGCGCGAAGTGTTCATGATAGCGGAAGATGCGGCCGAGGCGGTCCACATCGATCTTGTCGCAGTCTTCGCACACGATGACGGCGTGCGGCACACCGGTGTTCACGAAATTGACGTCCCAGGTCTTGCCGTCGGCTTCGAGGGGAGTGTGCAGCACCATGCCTTCGGGATGGGTGAGTTCCACGCGGGCGCGGCGGTTTTCCACGTCAACCTCGGCGTGGATGAGGCCGGCGTCGGTGCCGAAGCACTGCTTGCGGCCCGCAAGACCGAGATCCACGGCCAGCCACGAGGCGCAGCGCGAGGCGTTGCCGCACATTTCGGCGCGGGAGCCGTCGGCGTTGTAGAAGTGCCAGATGAAGTCGCCTTCGCGGTCTGCGGGGGTATTGTCGAGGAAGAGCAGGCCGTCTGCGCCTATGCCCGTCTTGCGGTTGCACAGAATGACGGCCCACGAGGCCATCTGCGGCACGCTCACGCCCGCTTCTCTGTTGTCGATGAAAATGAAGTCGTTGCCGCAGCCGTGCATTTTATGGAAGCGTATGTCTTTCATGGCAGTTGTCCGGAAAGGGCCGCGCGTGCGGTCCGGAGAGTTTTTTACTGAAGCCGGTTCCACACGAATCGGATATAGGGTTGCATGACGGTGAGCGCCTTTTCCGCCGTGAGCGGAAGCGTGGCTCCGGCGGCGTTGCGGTGACCGCCGCCGCCGAACTGGGCAGCCACGTCCCGCACGTTGTCCTTGCCCGAGGAGCGGAGGCTGGCCTTTGACTCCACCTTGCCGTTCTTTTCCTCTTCGCGCAGCATGAGGGCCACGCGCACGCCGGAGAGGCGGCGCAGCTGCTCCACAATGCCTTCCGAGTCTTCGCGGCTGGCGTTGCATTCGCGCAGATCCTCAAGCGTGATGAGCGCCGCGGCAAGACGACCGTCTTCGAGAATGCGCGCGTTCTGCATGGCGCGCCCCCACAGGCGCAGGCGGGCTTCGGTCCAGTTGTTTTCCATGCACTCGCGCAGATGCGAGAGCTTGAGGCCCTGTTCCGCCATTTCGGCCACAAGGCGCAGGGCTCCGGGCGTGGTGTTGCCGTAGCTGAAGTTGCCGGTGTCGGCGGAAATGGCCACGTACAGCGCTTCGGCGATGGCGCCGTTCAGCGTCACGCGCAGCGCCTTGGCGATGTAGGCCACCATTTCGCCCGTGGCGGCCATGCCGGGATCCACCCAGTTGGCTTCGGTGCCGAAGCGCGGATTGGCCAGGTGATGGTCGATGTTCACGGTGGGCACGCGGTCGAGCAGGGGCTGGATGGTCTCGCCGAGTCTGGCCCTGTCGCCGCAGTCGAGGCAGACCACGAGGTCGGGCTCGCAGGGCAGCTTGTCCAGGCTGGAGAGCACCGGGCCGGGCAGGGTGAGGAACTTCAGGCAGGGAGCCATGCCGTCTTCGTTGAACACGAGAGCTTCCAGACCGATGGCGCGCAGCGCCCAGGCCATGGCAAGGCTTGAGCCCATGGCGTCGGGGTCGGGATGCGCATGCGCGGCGATGAGCACGCGCTTGTGCTTCCGGAGAGCGGAAAGCACTTCTTCGGGAACGGGAGTGGTTTCAGTCGTCATAGAAAAACTCAAGGTCGCTGTAGACCATTTCTTCTTCGCACACGGCTTCCATCATGAGCAGGCACTTGTCCATGCGCGACTGCATGTGCCTTTCGCTGTTGCTTACCGATACGACCTGAAGCCGGAGCCTGACCAGCGATTCTTCGGTTCCGGCTTCGGCGACGGCCACGTTGAAGGTGTTGCGCACCTTCTGCTTGAGGCTGTTCGCCACACGGCGCTTGCCCTTGAGGGAGTCGTTGCCGTGCAGAGCGTATTCCACGGTGAGAACGCCTATGACCATGCCGTGCGCCTTGTCAGGAGCGATAGTCGGAGTTGAGGGAAACGTAGCCGTGGGAAAGGTCGGAGGCGAGCAGACGGGCTTCGCCCTTACCGTCGCCGAGCACGATGTCGAGCGGCAGATCAACCTTCTTGAGCGGTTCTTCGAGCAGTGCGTCGAAGTCCAGATCGGTGGGGCGTCCGTTGCGGAAGAGCTCCACGCCGCACAGCGTGACGCGCAGCGCCATGGGATCGAAATCCACGCCTGCGCGGCCGGCTGCGGCCACGATGCGGCCCCAGTTGGGATCGCGTCCGAACATGGCCGTCTTCACGAGCTGGGAATGACCCACGGTGCGGGCCACCTTTTCGGCGTCCGCGTCGCAGGCGGCGCCGGTCACATGAATGTGCATGACCTTGGTGGCTCCTTCGCCGTCCTTCACGAGCATGTAGGCAAGTTCGCCGAGCACTTCGGTGAGGGCGCTTTCCAGAAGCGGCAGTTCTTCTTCGGTCACGGTCACGCCGGAAGCGCCGTTGGCCAGGCCGTAGAGAGAATCGTTGGTGGAGGTGTCGCCGTCGACGCTCACGCGGTTGAAGGTGGCGTCCGCGGCGCGGCGGAACATGGCGCGCCAGACGGCGGGATCCACGGAAGCGTCGCACATCACGAGGGAGAGCATGGTGGCCATGTTCGGGCAGATCATGCCCGCGCCCTTGGCCACGCCGGCGAGACGCACCGTGCCGCCGGAAAGGGAAAGCTCGCGTCCGGACATCTTGGGATAGGCGTCGGTGGTCATCATGGCGCGGGCGAGGCCCTCGATGTCCACCTTGCCGAGCGAGGCCACGAGGGCGGGAACGGCGGCGGCCCATTTGTCCATGAGCATCTGTGCGCCGATCACGCCGGTGGAGGCGGGAAGCAGCTCGTCGGCGGAAACGTTTTCGCCCGCTTCGCGCAGGGCGGCGCTCACCATGGCGAGGGTGCGCAGGCAGTTTTCCCGCCCCTGTTCGCCGGTGCAGGCGTTGGCCTGGCCGGAGTTGAAGAGCACGCCGCGCACGCCCTTTTCATCGGAATGCTTGATGTTTTCCTGAGAAACGAGCACGGGGGCGGCCCGGAAAAGATTGGTGGTGAACACGCCTGCGGCGGTGGCGGGCACGTCGCTGAAGGCGAGGGAAAGATCATTGCGGTCGAGATGCTTGCCCCGGAAATCGGCGTTGGCCGCGGCGAGGCGGAAGCCCTGAGGTATCTGGATCATGGAAAGTTCTCCGTTCCTTTGGAAAATGCCTTTCCAATCTGCCACACTTGCCCGGCAGGCGCAAGCAGCGCAAGGCCCGGAAGGGAGATTACCAGTGGAAAAGACAGTGAAAATCAGGGGGGGTAAAAAGGAGAAAGAGCCTTCTTGCGCGAGCTTTCCCGCCGTGCTAATCTCCGCTCGTTCTTTGCGAACGCCCCCAGACCTTCAACCCGGCCTTGCGCCCTTGTGACACCCATGTCTGAAAACTCTGGAAAGAAAGGCAGTTCCATGTTTCGCGACTACGGCGAAGCGCTGCTGACGGCAGTGGTGCTGGCTCTTGTCATCCGAACCTTTTTTCTTCAGGCGTACACCATTCCTTCCGGTTCCATGCTGCAGACCGTGCAGATCGGCGACTACGTTCTGGTCAACAAGTTCGTGTACGGCGTGAAGATTCCCTTTACCGACAAATACCTGTTCCGCGGCGAGGATCCGCAGATAGGCGACATCATCGTGTTCAAGTATCCCCGCGATCCCAGCACCGACTACATCAAGCGCGTGGTGGGACTTCCCGGCGACGTCATTGAAATGCGCAACAAACAGTTCTACCGCAACGGCGAGCCCGTGAAGGAAGACTACATTCAGCAGCTCTACCCCAACGTGATCGGCAGACTCGACAACATCGGTCCCGTGACCGTGCCCCCGGATTCCTACTTCGTCATGGGCGACAACCGCGACAATTCCGAGGATTCCCGCGCCTGGGGCTGCGTGCCGCGCTCCTACATTCACGGCAAGGCCTGGCGCATTTACTGGTCGTGGGACGGCGACACCCATACGCCGCGCCTTGGCCGTCTCGGCCATCTTGTCGAATAGCGGTCCGAACCATTTCTCCTTCGGGGCGACTCTCCCGGAACGCGCCGCTTCGGGAGAGCCGTTGTTTTTTCTGAACAGGGCCCTGCGCCCCTGAACGCTCCGGCGCGTCGGCCGCGCAGGCTGCCGCGTGCCCGTTGCCGGTCGTACAATGTCAACCTTCGGAAGGATGCTTTCGTGCAGCGAATTCCCGAACCTCTGAAAAATCTCGTGGACCAGCTCGCCCGCCTGCCCGGGCTCGGGCCCAAGTCTGCCATGCGCGCCGCCATGACTCTGCTCAAGTGGCCCGAAGCCGAAGTGCGCCGACTGGGCAAAAGCGTGTACGAGCTGCGCGACACGCTTCATCTGTGCAGCCGCTGCGGCGGCCTTTCCGATTCCGATCCGTGCCCCATCTGCGCCGATCCCGAGCGCGACGAAACCCAGCTCTGCCTTGTGGCCGAGTGGGACAGCATGCTCACCATGGAAGAGGGCAATTTCTACAAGGGCTATTACATGATTCTCGGCGGCCTTCTTGCGCCGCTCGATCACAGCCCCGCGGAGACACTGGAAATGGATCGTCTGCGCGCCCGCCTTGCCGAAGGCCGGGTGAAGGAGCTCATCCTCGCCCTCGGAGCCACGGCCGAAGCCGAAGCCACGGCCACCTTCGTGAAGGAACAGGTGAGCGCGCGCTTTCCCGAAGTGCGCGTCACGCGGCTTGCCCAGGGCATTCCGCTGGGCGCCGAAGTCAAATACATGGACAGGGAAACGCTGCGCCAGTCGCTGCGCTACCGTCAGGCTCTGTAGCGGCCGCACGCCGCGCGTTTGCCGGGCGCTTCCCGGCCTCACCCGAATGTCAACGTCATGGAGATAGCATGGCCTTTTATTTTGCTCCCCGCGAGGCGAGAACCACGCTGACCTGCCCCGACTGCGGAAAGCCGCTGGACATCCGCCGCACCTGTCATGAGGCGTACATGCAGTGTTCCGCCTGCCGACGCACCTTTCCGCTCAAGCAGTTCATCAGTCAGATGGACGAAGTGATGGAAGAATTCCTCGAACGGCTGTACGCCGACCGCGTGTAGCCTCTCTGCGGGAGACGCCCCTCCGGCGGCCTTCCGCCCAAGGAGCAACTATGAGCTCTCGCCGTTCTTCATTTGCGGCCTTCCAGCCGCTTGTGGACATCGCGCTGTTCGTTTTTGTCAACACGGCGCTGTTCTTTGCCGCCCGACTGGCGCTTCTCTACTTTCTTCTGCCCGACATCACCGAACGCGGGCACATTCTCCACGCCCTTTACATAGGCCTCAAGTTCGACGCGCGCATGGCGGTGTTCATGGCGCTGCCTCTGGCCTTCTGTCTGCTCTGGCCGCGCCTTGAACGCGCCGTCTCGCGCGAGGGCGCGTCGTTTGCGCGGAAGGCGCTCTGCCTCGTCACCGGCCTGATGGCCGCCGGAGCCATGCTCGTCTATGTGTTCGACTTCGGCTTCTTCTTCTATCTGCATCAGCACATCGACATGGGCGCGAAGGTCTTTCTGGAAGACCCCTCGGAATCCGTGCGCATGGTGTGGCAGAGCTATCCCGTGCCGCTCATCGTTGCGGCCTTCGCCGTGGCGGAAGCGCTTTACGTGTGGCTGTTTGCGCGTTTTCTGCGCTCCCACGCGGCGTTCCCCATCCGTCCGAAAATGGGCGGGGAAGGCTGCACCCGCAAGTGGCGCGCCTTCATCACCACGGCCTCGCTGGTCATGCTCTTCATCGTGGGCTACGGACAGATCAGCTCCAACTTCTTCCCCCTGCGCTGGAGCAACGCCTATTTCAGTTCGGACAAGAACATCGCCATTCTGGCCGTGAACCCCATCCAGAACCTTTACGACACCCGCAACTACGGCAAGGCGCTTCCGCCGAACATCGAGGCCACCCGCGAGGCCTGGCCCCGCATGGCCGCGTACCTGCGCGTTCCCGAAGGCGCGGAGCCGCTCACCTACGTGCGGCATTTCCCCGGCAGGGCCATGGAAAAGCGCCCGAACATCGTGATTCTCATCATGGAATCCCTGTGCTGGGAGCGCACGTCCCTCGCGCCTTCCATGCCCGCTTCCCTCGGCCCGGATATTGATCCCACGCCGTTTCTCAGGGAACTGGCCCCGAAGAGCCTCTATTACCCCAATTTCTATTCGCCCACCCGCACCACGGCCCGCGCCGTGTTCACCACCATCAGCGGCGTGCCGGACGTGAACCATTCCGGCGGCACCACGTCGCGCAATCCCAAGCTGGTGGATCAGTCTTCGGTGTTCAATGAATTCGCGGGCTACGAGAAGTATTACATGATAGGCGGAAACGCCAACTGGGCCAACATCCGCGGCATGCTTCAGCACAACGTGGAAGACCTGCACCTTCTGGAGGAATCGGCCTGGGAAGCCCCCAACACCGACGTGTGGGGCGTGTCCGACATCGCCATGTTCCGCGAAGCCGTGGACGTGCTCTCCGGCAGCGACAAGCCCTTCATTTCCGTGATTCAGTCGGCCTCGTTTCACCGGCCCTACACCATTCCCGACGACAACGAAGGCTACGTGTCTCCGCCCGATCCCTCGCCCGAGGCTCTGGCCTGGTACGGCTACGAAAGCGCCGAGGAATTCCGTTCCCTGCATCTTTCCGATCACGCCCTGCGCCGCTTCTTCGACAAGGCCTCGAAGCAGCCGTGGTTCAACGACACCGTGTTCGTCATCATGGGCGATCACGGCCTGAACAACAATTCCACCAACATCACTCCCGCCGTGCGCGCGTGCAACCTTCAGGCGTGGCACATTCCGCTGCTCATCTACGCGCCGGGCGGTCAGGTGAAGCCGGGCGTGAATCCGGCTCCGCACATTCAGCCGGACGTTCTGCCTTCCATGGCGGCGCTGGCTGGTCTGGACTTCTACACCAACACGCTGGGCCGCAATCTTTTCGACCCCGCCAACGACGCCGACGCCGTGGCCTTCATCAGCGACACCGACAGCGTTCACTACCTGCTGGAAGACGGCTACGTGTACGCCGTACGTCCGAAGGGCGACGCCCTGTACCGTCTGGACGAGCGCACGCCCGACAACAACGCCCGCGATCTGCGGGCCGAGGAGCCGGAAAGGGCGGCCTCCATGCGGCAGAAGCTCATGGATTTCTACTACACGTCGCAGTACCTCCTGCACAACAACGGCAAGGATCGCATTGCGGCCGCGCGCGCCGCGGCAAAGGACGCGGGAAAATAAGCCATGAAGACCGTGACCATTCACACCGACGGCTCCTGCCTCGGCAATCCCGGCCCGGGCGGCTGGGCCGCCGTGCTGACGTGCGAGGGCTCGAAGGGCCCGGCCAGACGCGAAATGAGCGGCGGCTTTGCCCGCACCACGAACAACCGCATGGAGATCCTGGCCGTGCTGGAGGCGCTCGGCGCGCTTCGCGAGCCCTGCGTGGTCGAGCTCTACACCGATTCGCAGTACGTGGCCAAGGCCATCAAGGACCGCTGGCTGGCGGGCTGGCTGCGCAACAACTGGCTGACTTCGGCCAAGAAGCCGGTGAAGAACCAGGATTTGTGGAAGCGCATGCCCGAGCTCCTTTCCCGGCACGAGGTGCGTTTTCACTGGCTCAAGGGCCATGCTGGACACGCGGAAAACGAGCGCTGCGACGAACTGGCCCGGACGGAGGCTTCCCGGAAGGATCTGCCCGAGGACGTGGGCTTTTCCGACTAGCGTTTGACCTGCGGAAGCGGTGAGCGCCGCTTTCGTTGCGGGCGACCGCCTTTGATGACGGTCATGCGACCCACAGATGCGCGGGGAGCACGTCGGAAGGCACTGGCGCCGCACTCTGGAACGTCGTTTATGCATGCTTGTCGCGGCGGACGCAGAAAAAACGTTCGCCGCGGCTTTTTTGCGCCCGCCGCCTTCGGAGCGGAAGCGGCCGCGGGCTGTTTCGCCAGGGTTTCTGCGCGTGCTTTCCTCCAAAAGAAATGTGGAAAAAAAGAGGGTTGCGCTCTCGTCTTGTCCTGCCGGGCATCCTGTGTTAGACTTGTGCCGTTATGACCCGACGTGAATGGAAAATACGCGCGACGGCCCGCCTTGCCGGCACGGAAGCTCCGGCAACGGTAGCCGCTCTTCTGCTTTGTCATGTGCTCGGCATAGACAAGGTGGCGCTTGTGGCCCATTCCGAAGAAGAGGTGCCGGCCGACGCGGAGCGTCAGCTTGAAGCGCTTCTGGCGCGTCGTCTGGCCGGAGAGCCTGCGGCTTATCTGATCGGCCGTCGCGAATTTTACGGTCGCGATTTCTTTGTGGACTTAGGCACCCTCATTCCCCGCCCCGAAACGGAGCATCTTGTGGAAGCTGCGCTGGAGTTTTTCGGCGATCGGCAGGACGTGCGCTTTCTTGACCTCGGCACGGGCAGCGGCTGCATCGCCGTGACGCTGGCGGCGGAGAGGCCGACATGGCGCGGCGCGGCCGTGGATATTTCGTCCGCCGCGCTGAAGACGGCCCGAAGAAACGCCGAAGCAAACGGCGCAGCCGACGCCGTCAGCTTCATTGAGGCCGATTTCACCAGGCCTCTGCCTTTTGCCTGCGGCAGTTTTGATCTTGTCGTCAGCAATCCCCCCTACATCAGTGAAGAAGAATACGCCGGACTCGATCCCGGCGTCAGGAATTTTGAGCCGCGCTCCGCGCTGGTGCCCGGGCCTTCGGGGCTGGAACATCCCCGCGCGGTGGAAGCGGCGGCCCGCGCCCTGCTGAAGGAAGGCGGCCTGCTGCTCATGGAGCATGGATGCCTTCAGGGCGATGCGTGCCGGGCGTTGTGTCCGGACGCGTACTGGAAGGATATGCGCACGGGACGCGACCTCGCCGGAAAGGACAGATTCCTTTTCGCGGTGAGGCGTTCGTACGCGTAAACCCCCGGTTGCCCGGGGAAAGCCGCGGCGGAATGTTCCGCCGGGCGTTCAGGAGATCGTCATGCCCCAGACCACTCTTGGCGGCACTGTCACCTGCAGGGGGATTTCCCTGCATTCCGGCCATGAAGTCAGCGTGGAGTTCCGTCCTGCTGCGGAAAATTCGGGTATTGTTTTTCATATTCATTCCGACGACGGCGTGCATCTGCTTTCTCCCCGTCCGGAAGCCGTGAGCACCACGGAACTGGCCACCACCATCAGCGACGGCAAGGTCAGCGTGTCCACCATCGAGCACGTGCTCGCCGCCCTGAACGGTCTTGCCGTGGACAACGTGGAAGTTCACGTCTTCGGCGGCGAAGCCCCCATTCTCGACGGTTCGGCGATGGTGGTGGTGGATTCTCTGCTCAGCGTCGGCCTTCGTTCTCAGAACGCGCCCCGTCGCGTGGCGCGCGTGACGCGCGAGTTTTCGCTGGAAAAGGACGGAAAGTCCATTGTTGTGCGCCCCTTCGACGGCTTTTACGTGGACTACACCATCCGTTTCCCGCATCCGGTCATCGGGGAGGAACACTTTGCGCTGAACGTCACGCCGGAATCCTTTGAAAAGGAAGTGGCGTCCGCCCGCACCTTCGGCTTCCTCAAGGAAGTGGAATACCTGCACAGCCGCGGTCTTGCGCGCGGCGGCTCGCTGCAGAACGTGGTCGTGGTGGGCGATGAAGGCGTCATCAACAAGGAAGGGCTGCGTTTCCCCGACGAATTCGTGCGTCACAAGATGCTGGATTTCATCGGCGACATGGCCATGCTCGGTACGCCGCTGCAGGGAGCCTTTACGGTGTCCTGCTCCGGGCACGGGCACAACAACGCCTTTCTGCGGGAGCTCGTGCGCGGCGAGGGCCTGCTGGAATACGTGAATCTTTAGCCTGACGCCGGAAGACGCGTCGCGCGTTTTCCGGCGGCCTGAACAGGCGCGGGCTGCCGGAAGATTCGTCGGACGCCGCGTCGGAGAATCGGCGTTTTCTCCGCCGGACGAGTAAAAAGAAGGGGGAGCGATGAGAGTCGCTCCCCCTTTTGCGCACTTGCGGGATGTCTGAGAAAAAGCGTCCGAAACGGAAGGTGCGGCGCAGCGCCTTCAGAATCCGCAGCGTTGCGGCCCGTTCGGCCGGCTCGGTTTTGTCGGGTGGCGCGTCGGCGGTCGGCCCAAAAAACGCCTCGCGGGACGCGGAGCTCCCACGCTATGCCCCCGCCGACAGGGGAAATGCGGAGCGTCCTGCCCGCGCGCCGAATCCTAAGCCCGGCCCTTGAGTTCCGCGTTCAGCAGATACAGACTCCGGGCGTCGTCGCCGAAAAGGTCGAACTTGGCGATGAGATCGCCGGTCTGTTTTTCTTCCTCGCCCTGTTCGGCAATGAACCATTCCAGAAACTGACAGGTGCGGAAATCGTCGGCGTCGCGCGCTTCGCGGTAAAGATCGTGAATGAGCGACGTGATGTACTGCTCGTGCCTGAGCGTGGCTTCCAGAGGCTCGCGGTTGTTCTGAAAGTCCGTGACCGGCCCGGCGATGGCGGCAAATTCCACGTCCACCCTGTTGTCCTGAAGATAGTTCAGAATTTTGATGGCATGCCCCTGTTCTTCCTGCGACTGCCGGGCGAACCAGTGACTGAAGCCGTCCAGACTCCGGCCCTGATAGAATCCGGCAATGGCCAGATAAAAATAGGCGGAGTAGAGTTCCTTGTTGATCTGATCCTTCAGCAGCGCTTCCACCTGTGCGTCCATGACGGTTCTCCTTGGTTGAAAGGCGGCGCGGACCTGCACCGTCTTATGACAAAGCGTAGTGTCTTTTCAGGGAGTTGTCATGACTGAGAGCAAAAAACTCATGTCGCGGCGTCGTAGCGTGCAGGTGGAGTGAGGCGCGCCGAGGGCGGATTATGCGTTCGGCCGCAGAGGTCCGTAATACCACGAGGCCGTGGCTCCGCCGTCCGCCAGAAAATCCGCGCCCGTGATGAAGGAACCCCGGTCGCTCAAAAGCAGTTCCGCCAGATTGGCTATTTCATCCGGCGTGCCGGGGCGTCCGGCCGGACAGCGGGCAAACATGTCCTTGTAGAAGGCTCCGCGCGGCCCGTTGAATTCGTCTATGGCAAGCGGCGTGACTATGATGCCGGGAGAGATGGAGTTGATGCGTGCTCCGCGTCTGCCCCAGGCGACGGCTTCCGCCATGACCCGCTTCACATTGCAGCGCTTGGCGAGCTGATAGGCGTGCAGAGTGTCGCGGATGTTTTCGGGACGCAGCACGTCAAGTTCGAGCAGTTTGTCCGCAGGCGTGAGGGCCAGCGCTTCATCGACGTCTGCGCCGAGCGCGGGCAGCCGATGCCCGGACTGGCTGGATATGGTGACGCCTGCGCCGCCAGGAGCAATGATTTTGCCCGTCTCTTCGAGCAGCATGGCCGTGCCGTACAGATCCACGGCGAGGATGGTTTCCACGGAAGCCTGACTCGGCGACACGCCGGCCGCGTTCACAAGCATGGTCACCGGGCCGAGTCGCTGCGCCTTGTCGAGCAGCGCGAGCACGGAGTCGCGGGAGGAGAGATCCGCCTCTTCCGCCGTGGCGTTGAAGCCTGCGTTCCGCATGACGCAGGCGGCCTCTTCGGCGTACTCCCGTTTTTTGTCGGCAATGATGATGCTTTTGCCGCTGCCTGTGCGTCTGGCTATGGCCAGACCTATCTGACCTGCTCCGAAGAGTATCATGACGTTGTTCATGGAAAACTCCTTGTGATATTGAGTGTTCCTACGGTATAGGCGCGCGGAGGCGAGAGGTATAGATTCGATATTGCCGTATTCTTGCCGGATTCTCTCTTTGCCGCGCTTCCGCATGCAGAAGCCCCTTGCGTTGTCGCCCTTTGACGCGTCGGCCGATAAGGCATACACCTGAACTTTATTTTCCTCGGAACGGGGTTCGCTGAACGTTTTCGCGTTGCGGATTCCGGCGAACTTCCGTCGCGAGACGGAAAGACGCGGCCGAACAACGCCTCAATCAAGGGCAGGTGCGATATATGGCGCTTTTTACAGGACTTCCCGCATCCAAAAAACACGTGCTTCTTTTCATGGCCATGCTCAACTTCGGCTCCACCGTGGCCATGCAGGGCTGGACCATGCTGTACAACAACTTCGTGGTCAACTACGCCGGTCTCACGCCCGCGCAGAGCGGTCTTGTGCAGGGTTTGCGGGAACTGCCCGGCCTTCTGGGCGTCACGCTCATCTTTTTTCTGTTCTTCATCAAGGAACACCGTCTGGCGGCCCTTTCCGTCATGGCTGCGGGCCTCGGCACCATGCTCACCGGATTTTTCCCGTCCTTCGTGCCCATCATCTTCACCAGCATGCTCATGTCCTTCGGCTTCCACTACTTTGAAGCCCTGAACAATTCCCTGGCCATTCAGCACTTCGATCTTAAGCAGACGCCCATCGTCATGGGACGGCTGCGCGGCCTGGTGGCGGGCGGCAGTCTCATGATTTCCGTGTTCGTGTTTCTCTTTTCCGAAAAGCTGAGCTTTGTCTGGCTGTTCTTTGTGCCCGGAGCCGTGGGCCTCGTGCTCGGATTTTTCGGCCTCGTGCATCCGCTCACGGGCAGCCGTCCGCCGAAGCAGCGCAAGAGAATGCTGCCCCAGAAGCGCTACTGGCTCTTCTACGTGCTCAACCTGCTCATGGGCGGCCGTCGCATCGTGTTTTCCGTGTTCGCCGTGTTCCTCATGGTGGAGCAGTTCGGCTTTTCCGTGCGCAGCGTGTCGCTCATGTTCATGTTCAACTACGCCGTGAACTGGATGTTCAATCCCATGGTGGGCAAGATCATCAACCGCCTCGGCGAGCGGCGGCTCATGACCATTGAGTACATTTCGGCCTTCGTCATTTTCCTCGGCTACGCCTACACGAAGAACGAATACCTCATCGTGCTGCTGTACGTGTTCGACAGCCTCACCTTCAACTTTTCCATTGCGGTGCGCACCTTCTTCCAGAAGATCGCCTTCCCCGAAGATGCAGCGCCCAACATGGCCATAGCCCAGACCATCAACCACATTCCCGCCGTGACCATTCCCGCCCTGGGCGGATGGATGTGGACGAGCTGGGGATACCAGTCGGTGTTTCTCTTCGGCGCCGTACTTACGGTGATGTCCCTGCTGCTCGCGCAGCTTGTGGACAGGGAAATCCGCATGAAAAACACCCAGAGCAGAGGATAGCTATGAACAAGGAATTCTGGTCCATGGCGACGGGACGCACGCCCGCCGACTTCCGCATCGACAACGTGCGCATCGTGGACGTGTTCAGCGGAGAAATCCGGGAAGGCTCCGTGAGCGTGGGGCAGGGGCGCATACTCGGCTTCGGCGCGCTGGAGGCCCGTGAAGTGGTGGACGGCAGGGGAGCCTTCCTCCTGCCCGGATTCATCGACGGTCACGTACACATTGAATCGTCCATGCTGTGCCCCGCGCGCTTTGCCGAGCTGGTGCTGCCGTTCGGCACCACCACCGTGATGGCCGATCCGCATGAGATAGCCAACGTCAAGGGCATGGACGGCATACGCTACATGCTGGAGGCTTCGCGCGATCTGCCGCTCGACGTGCGCGTCATGCTGCCTTCGTGTGTGCCCGCGCTGCCCGTGGAGGATGCCGGAGCCGTGCTTCGCGCGGGCGACATTGCGCCCCTGCTTGCCGACGACAAGGTGGGCGGCCTTGCCGAAATGATGAACGTGCCCGGCCTTGTGGCCGGCGACGACGACGTTTTGGACAAGCTTGAGCGCACGCTGGCCGCGGGCAAGGTGATAGACGGGCATTCGCCCATGGTGTCGAAGGAAACGCTTGACGTGTGCGCGGCGCTCGGAGTGAGCACCGATCACGAATGCACCACCGTGGAGGAAATGGAGGAACGCATTGCGCGCGGCATGTACGTGCTGCTGCGCGAGGGCTCGGCCTCGCGTGATCTTCTGCATCTTCTGCCGGGGCTCACGCCTGCCAATCAGCGTCGCTGCCTGTTCTGCACCGACGACAGACAGCCTTCCGACATCATCGAGCGCGGGCACATCGTCAACAATGTGCGCATGGCGGTGCGTTTCGGGCTGGATCCCGTGAGCGCGGTGCGCATGGCCACGCTGAACGCGGCCGAGTGCTACGGTCTGCGCGACCGCGGCGGCATTGCTCCGGGGCGTCGCGCGGATCTCGTGCTGGTGGAGGATTTGAAGGATTTTCGCGTGATTTCCTGCTGGGCTGGCGGCGAGCTTGTGGCGCAAAACGGCAGCATGCTGCGTTCGCTGCCCATGCGCGACCCCGGCGATCTGTGCGCCAGCGTGTCCGTGGCTCCGCTGCCCGAACGCCCGTTTTCCGTTTACGTGCCGTCGGGTCGGGCGCGTGTCATCGGTCTGCGTCCGCACTCCCTCATTACGGAGTGCCTGCTGCGTTCGGTGGAAACGGGCCCGGACGGCGAGGTGGAGCTTGCCCGCAATCCCGGGCTTCTCAAGATAGCCGTGCTGGAGCGTCATCACGCCACGGGCAAGATGGGCGTGGGCCTTCTCGATGGCCGCTACGGCCTCAGAAACGGCGCAATAGCCACCACCATTGCCCATGATTCGCACAACATCGTGGTGGCCGGCGACAGCGAAGCCGACATGCTGGCTGCCGTGCGGGAAGTGGAACGCCTGCAGGGCGGCATAGTCATGGTTTCGGAAGGTCGCGTACTGGCGGAACTGCCGCTGCCCGTGGGCGGCCTCATGAGCGAGCGCCCGGCCGCGGAAGTGTCCGCAAGGCTGAACGAGCTGCTCAAACTGGCGTCGTCCCATTATCACATCTGGGAGGGAGCGGACGCCTTCATGACGCTCAGCTTCCTGGCGCTGCCGGTCATTCCGAGCATCAAGCTCACGGCCCGCGGCCTGTTCGACGTGGAGAGATTCACGTTTGTGGACGTGGACGCCGCGCGTTAGGCAAGGTCATTGTTTTCGCGGGCCAGAGCTCCGCGAAGGGAAAAAGCCCGGGGATCCGCAGGGATCGCCGGGCTTTTTGTGTGACTGCGTGATTGCGTGATGCGCGCCAGATGAAGCCTCCGGAAGGCGCTTCGTGCGGTGAGCGGCGCTGCCCCGCGCGAGCCCGGCTGCTTCTTGCAGGAAGGCTCTGCCCTGCCGGGAACTACTTCAGCACGGGCATGGGGCCGAAGCAGGATTCGTAACGGGCCTGAAATTCTTCCGGCGTGAAGGAATGCAGCTGGGTGCCGTACTGTTCCACGCAGAAGCTGGCCGTCACCGTGCCGAGTCTGGCAGAGAAGGCCATGCCCATGCCGCTGTGCAGGCCCTTGAGCAGACCGGCGCGGTAGGCGTCGCCCGCGCCCGTGGGATCGGACACGTGCTCGACGGGCACGGCGGGAATCTCGTAGGGGCGGGCGTCCTTGTGAAGGATCACGGAGCCCTTGCCGCCGAAGGTCACGATGAGAAATTCCACGCGGTCGAGAAGAGCGTCGCGACTGAGGCCCGTCATCTTTTCGATGCGGTCGATTTCATAGTCGTTGCCGATGAGCACATGCGCGCCGGTGAGGCCGGAGGCGAGCTGATCGCCGCCGAGCACCGTGATCTGCTGGCCGGGATCAAAAATGTAGGGAATGCCGTGTTCTCTGTAGAACGCGGGCAGGTTCACCATGTCGTCCACGTTGCCGGGAGCCACGAGGCCCCAGTCGCCCTGATGCACGACGGGCGTTTTTGCCGGAAACACGGCGGTCTTCATGGCCGAGGGCGAAAAGGCGTTGATCTGGTTGCTGCTTCTGTCGGTCATGATGTAGCAGCAGGCGGTGAAGTCGCCGTCGTCGACCTTCACGCCGGCAAGGTCTATGCCCATGTCGGCGAGGCGGCGTCCGTAGTCGGCAAAGTCCTTGCCCACGGCACCGTAGATCACGGAACGCTCGTTCAGCAGCGCCAGGGAATAGGCCACGTTGCCCGCCGTGCCGCCCATTTTTTCCTCAAGGCGGTCGATGGGAAAGGAGACGTTCAGAAAGTGCAGCTTTTCGGGAAGAATATGGTCTTCAAAGTGACCGGGAAAGGTCATGATGCGGTCAAAGGCGAGGGAACCGGAAACGTGGATCATGCAGGACTCCGTTGGATGGATTCACATGCCGCCGGGCATGGTTGTTTTCTTTTGGTTTTAACGGCAGTGCGGGGGATTTGACAAGTATGCTCTGCGCAGGGAGCAGGGGGCTTTCTTGCCCGCCGGGCGATATTGTGGCAGAAAGGGGGCATTGATTCCCGAGTCCGCGCCGCAGGGTGGCGGACGTTTTTCGCGCTGTGGCGCAAAAAGAACGCGCATGCCGCGCCGCATGCCGTCGTCCGCCCCGGGCCGACGCCGGGAACAGTTCAGGCGCGGAGGATTTCGATGAAAGCAACGGAAAAGACAAATCGCGCCATGGTCGTGCTGGCACGCCTCAAAAAGCGCTATCCTGAGCCGGAAACCATGCTCGATCATAAAAATCCCTGGGAGCTGCTCGTGGCCACGGTACTGGCCGCCCAGTGTACCGACGCCCGCGTGAACACCATCACGCCGGAACTGTTCCGCCGCTGGCCCGATCCTGCGGCGCTGGCGCGCGCCCCGCAGGAAGAGCTCGAAGACGTGATACACGCGGCGGGCTTTTATCACAGCAAGGCGAAAAATCTCATCGGCGCGGCGAAGCGCGTTGTTGAGGCTTACGGCGGCGAAGTGCCGCACACGCTGGAAGAACTCGTCACCCTGCCCGGCGTGGCGCGGAAAACCGCCAACGTGGTGCTCTGGGGCGGGTTCGGCATCAACGAGGGGCTTGCCGTGGACACGCACGTCAAGCGCCTGTCCTTCAGACTCGCCCTGACAAAGAATACCGATCCCGTTCGCATCGAGCAGGATCTGATCAAGATTTTTCCCCGCGAAGAGTGGGGGGACGTGAATCACCGGCTGGTCTGGTTCGGCCGCGACGTGTGCGACGCGCGCCGTCCTGCCTGCTCCGAGTGTGAACTTTACGATCTGTGCCCGCGCAAGGGCGTGAAAACGCCGCCCGAACCGCCCGTGCGGAAAAAATAACCGACATTAACCGCAAATAACGGACGCGGCCTTGCGCCCCGGTTCGTTTATCAAAGAAGGTTGTAGCTCATGAACAAGCGTTATGCCTGCCTGGCCCTGGCGGCCTGTCTTTCTCTTGCCGCGGGGTGCGCCCCCCAGAACAGCCGCATGGTGGAGGCTCTGGACGGCGGGCAGTTTGTGGCCATGTCCCGGGCCATGCGTCCGGTGATGCTGAAGAAGAACATTGTCGATGAAAAGGGCGACTGGTATTCGCCCATGTTTTCCACCCGCCCCGCCGACGCGGGAAAGACGCTGGTGGACAGACTCTCTCCGGCGTTCCGCTTCCCGGGTTCGCATCTGGCCGTGGCGCCCACGTTCCGGGCCATGCTCACGCCCGACGCCAGGGTGAAATATCAGGACAACAAGGCCGTCATCGAGCAGGGCATGAACCGCGTGACTCTGGAACTTGTGGCCGTGACCGACTGGAACAACGACGGCGTGGACGACTGGCTGGTGAACTGCCGCACCGGCTACACCGACACGCCGCAGCGCTTCCGGGAATACTATCTCGTCATCATCAATCTCACGACGCCCGTGCTCAAGCCGTACGTGCTCATGGTGCTCGATCACGTGTACAGCCGGGTGACCGTGCGCAACGACGCTTCCGGCGGCGAGCTCGTGGAGACCAACGTCATGGAATTTCTCCAGGGACAGTCCACCATGACGGAAGCGGCGGACAGCCGCACCGTGCATCGCAAGCTGGAGGAAGGCTCTTCGCTCCGGCAGACGTCGCTGAGCCATTGACGGAAGCGGAGGCCGCATGCCCGATTCCTGCGTCGTATTTGCCAGAAAAGCGCGCCTCAGGGCCTTGTGGCGGCCTTTGCTGCTGCTTGCGGTCATGGCGGCCCTGGTCTGGTGGTTTGTTGACGCCGCCTCTGAACAGTACCGCTGGCAGTGGTATCGGGTGTGGCGCTACGTCGGCGTGTGGGAAGACGGATCGTTCACGCCGGGCGTGCTCACGCAGGCTCTCGGCGTGACGCTGGAACTGACGCTGGTCAGTCTGGCGCTGGCTCTCCTGTGGGGCGCCGCGCTGGCCGCCATGCGTCTTTCCGCTTCGCCCGCGGCGCGCACGCTCTCCGGCATGGCGCTGGGAGTTTTGCGCAACACGCCGCTGCTCATGCAGCTTTTCATGGTGTATTTCGTGGCGGCTCCCGCGCTCGGCATGGGGCCGTTTGCGGCGGCGGTGCTCTCCCTCGGTCTCTTCGAGGGCGCGTACATTGCGGAAATCTTCCGCGCCGGCGTCATGGGCGTGCCCCGCGGTCAGTGGGAAGCCGCCCTGAGCCTCGGCATGCCCGTGGGCATGGCGGCGCGGCTGGTCGTTATTCCGCAGGCCGTCAGGCAGGGACTGCCCGCGCTGGCCGGACAACTTGTTTCGCTCATCAAAGATACTTCCCTGGTGAGCGCCATTGCCGTGGCGGATCTGACCATGCGCACCCGCGTGGTCATTACCGACACTTTTCTGAGCTTTGAACTCTGGCTGCTTGCTGCGGCCGTCTACCTCGTTCTCACCTCGCTGGTCAGCATTCCTGCCCGGCTTCTGGAACGAAAGGAGCACTCATGAAACATCTGTTCACCGCCTTTCTGCTGGCTCTCGGTCTGTCGTTCTGTCTGCCTTCCGCGGGCAGTGCGGCTCCTCGCGATTCCGTCATCGAGAAGGTCGTGCAGCGCGGCACGCTGCGCGTGGGCTTTTCCTCGTTCGTGCCGTGGGCCATGCAGGACAAGGAAGGCAAGTACATCGGCTTTGAAATCGACGTGGCCGAGCGTCTGGCGTCCGATCTCGGGGTCAGGTTGCAGCTTGTGCCCACCAGCTGGGACGGCATCATTCCTGCGCTGCTTTCCGGCAAGTTCGACGTCATCATCGGCAGCATGAGCATCACGCCGCAGCGTCTTCTGTCCGTGAACTTCTCCATTCCCTACGATCACGCCTACGTGGACCTCACTCTCAACAAGGAAAAGTCCGGCGACATCAACCGGCTTGAGGATCTGAACCGGGAAGGCGTCGTCATTGCCGTGCGCACCGGCACCACGGCAGCCGCGGCCGCAACGAAGCTGTTCCCGAAGGCGACGCTGCGCATGTTCAACGACGAGGCTCCGGCGGTGGAGGAAGTACTTTCCGGCCGGGCGCACGCCTTTGTTTCCAGCGCGCCGCTGCCCGCCATGGAAACGCTGAAGCACGGCGATACGCTGGTGCAGAAGTTTGAAACGGGCCTTGCCATGCAGCCTGTGGCCTTTGCCGTGCCCAAGGGCGATTTCGACACCCTCAACGTGTTCGACGGCTGGATCCGTCTTGTGGAAGAGGAAGGCTGGCTGCAGGAACGCCGCGATTACTGGTTCAAGTCCGACGCATGGCAGAGCAGGCTCAACTGAACCGCATTCCCGGGCATTGCGGGGCCCGCAGCTGGCGCGAACTGAATTCGTGGGACGCCGTGCTTGTGCTTGCTGCCGTTTTTCTGGCGGCGGCGTTCTGCTGGCGTTCCGCGAGCGTGACGCAGCACGACTGGAACTGGAGCGCGCTGTGGCCGTATCTTGTGTCGCGCGACGCGTCCGGCGCGTGGCAGGCGGGCATGCTGCTCAAGGGGCTTTTCGGCACGCTCAGGCTGGGGTTCTGGTCGCTGATCGTCGCGCTTGTTTCCGGCGGTCTTGTGGGTGCGCTTTCCGCGAGGCAGCGGGGCTTTGCGGCCTGGCCCGCCACGCTCTACATCACCGTGCTCCGCAACACGCCGCCGCTGGTGCTGCTGTTTCTGGTGTACTTTTTTGCCGGCTCCTTTTTCACGGAACCCTTTCTGCGAGTGGAAGACGCCGTGGCCTCGCTGCCCGCATGGGCGCAGCAGACCTGTGCCGCTCTGTTCGCTCCGGCGGGGCAGATGGACCGCATGGCGGCGGCCGTGCTCACGCTGGGGCTGTATTCGGGCGCGTACGTGGCGGAAATAGTGCGCGGCGCGCTGGAAGCCGTGGACGAAACGCAGTGGGACGCCTCGGCCTCGCTCGGCATGAACGCGTGGCAGCAGCTGCGCTGGGTTATTGCGCCGCAGGCCTTCCGCATCATGGCTCCGCCGCTCACGGGACAGTGCATTTCCGTGTTCAAGGAAACGGCGCTGGCCTCGGCTATCTCCCTGCCCGAGCTCACGTTTCAGAGCCTTGAGGTCATGGCCGTTTCCCGCATGACCTTTGAACTCTGGATCGTCACCGCAGCCCTGTACCTTGGCGTGTCCTGCTTCTGGGCGTGGCTCGGTCGCCGCATGGAGCGGCGGGAATTCCGACGCCGGAGCGCTTCCGCCGGCCGAGGCTAGAGAGGCTGGAGGCCGCTCTTTGCAGCTTGTAACCTTCCTTCCCACCCATCTTTGAAAAAGCGTCCGGACGGAACCGCCCGGACGCTTTTTTTTTAACTTTCGGTATCTGCGGAAGCAAAAGCGTTCCGCATTTTTTAGACTTTCGGCACGAAAGCTGAGGCAACCGAAACAGAACGCCGCCCCGTACTGCGGGAACCTCTGCCTTTTTGCTTCCAGTGCCCTCAACGCCTTGGACTTGCCGCCCGAGCTCCCCAGCCCTAACAGGCACTGCCGAGCGCTCTCATCGCCGCTTACGCCCTGACTGACAGAACTCCCCGTCGCCCCGATAAAAGTTTTCGGAAAGAGGATGGGGGGGGCGGGGGAAGGAGGAAAGCCTTTTTTCAAAAGGGTTTCCTCCTTCCCCCGCTCATCTCCCCTACTTCCTGCATTCCTCAACAAAGTTTTTTGCCCAGTGGGGGACGGCGGGGGCGAAAAGGTGCGTCCAGCAGGCGAAGGTGCGGCGAACGAGCAGACCGTCGCAGTGCGTGCCGTGTTCTTCGTACATGCCCGTGCCCGGGGACAGGGTGAGGCAGCAGGACGGACGCCGGTTATCGGGCCATTCGCAGCGGGAGTAATGGAATTCGTGTCCGCGCCACACTCTGCCCAGCGGGTGAAAGGGGTTCTCCGCAACGACGCGGGCCGTGACGTAGCCGAGGCCCTGCGGGCGGCGGTAGAAGCGGGGCTGCGCGGGCAGAAGGCCTGCCATGGGATGTTCGCCGTCGTCGAGAAGAAGAGAGCGGCACAGCAGCATGAAGCCGCCGCATTCGGCGTAGATGGGCCGATTCGCCAGCGAAAGCGCGCGGATGTCTGCGAGATGGGACGAGGCGCTGATGGCGTCGGCAAAAAGTTCCGGGTAGCCGCCGCCGAGGTAGAGGCCGTCGATCTGCGGCCAGGGGGCGTCGTCGAAGAGGTCGAGGCGGACAAGGTCGGCTCCCGCGTCGCGCAGAGCCTCAAGATTCTCTTCGTAGTAGAACCACATGGCTCTGTCCTGCACATAGCCTATGCGGGGGCGCTCGGCGGGAACGGTCACCGGCGCGTCGTCTTCAGAAATATCGGGAATCGGCGGCGCGGTGCGCGCAAGAGAGAGAAAAACGCCCGCATCGGTGTGTTCTTCCAGCGTGTCGGCCAGCTTGTCGAGCACGGCGTGAAGGGAAGTGTCGGTCGTGTTCAGGGAAAGGCCCATGTGCCTCTCCGGCAGGGGATTGCTGCCGAGGCGCGGAAGAATGCCGAGCACGGGAATGTCGGTATAGCTTTCGATGGCCCGGCGCAGCATGGAGCCGTGACGTTCTCCGGCCACGTTGTTCAGAATGACGCCCGCAAGGTGCAGGTCCTTCTCGAAATTCGCCATGCCGGAGACGATGGCCGCTGCGGTGCGGGTCATTTTTGCGCAGTTCATGGTGAGCACCACGGGGGCCTTCAGAAGACGCGCCACATGCGCCGTGGAGCAGGAGCCCTGAAGATCGCGACCGTCGAACAGTCCGCGGTTGCCCTCAATGACGGCGATGTCGGGCCTGCGCCGGGCGCAGACGCAGCAGAACTGACGTTCGAGGGCCTCGTCGTTCAGAAAGTACGGGTCAAGGCAGGCGGCAGGTTTTCCCGCGGCCAGGGAGAGCCAGGCGTAGTCGATGTAGTCCGGCCCTTTTTTGCAGGGCTGCACGGAGAGTCCCCGCCGGGTGAAGAGGCGGGAGAGCCCGAGAGAAACCAGAGTTTTGCCGCTTCCGCCGGAGAGTCCGGAAATGACGAGTCGAGGCTGCTGCATGGGAAGAAAAGGAAAAAAGGTAAGGAAAAAGGGGAAGATCCCGAAAGATCTTCCCCTTGAAGTTCCAGCTTGCTGGAAAGGTGCCGGGGGCCGCCTAGAAAACGGCCCGTCGGAATCCCGCCGAGGCAGGGGCGATATTATTCGCCTTCTTCAGTGGCACCCTGCTTGCCGGCGCCCTTGAGGCCGTACATGGTGGTGGAACCGGAGGACCAGTAAGCCACCTTTTCGTCGTCCACCAGAGCGGTGAGGACGTTCTTGACCTTGCGGGGGCTGGCGCCGGGGAACAGTTCGAGGAACTGGTTGAAGTAGAACTTGGTCTTGGCGCCGGGCTTGCTGGTCTTTTCGACGAGCCAGTTGTACACCAGGGCCTTGTCTTCTTCGGTCACGCCGGCGGCAGCGGCTTCAGCGTGGGCTTCGGCGCCCTTGTAGGCTTCGGCGGCCAGTTCAGAGAACTTGAACTGGGTGGACTGACGCCAGCTGAAGTAGGCCTGTTCGCGGAAGTCGTCGATGAGCTGGGGGGTGAATTCCAGGTCGGTGAGTTCGAAGAACTTTTCCCAACCGATGCGTTCAGCCCAGTCGCCCAGACGTTCGTACTTGTGAGCGTTCTCGGCGTAGACGTCGAGGATGCGCTTCACAGTGGCGCACAGCGTGGGCCAGCGGGGCGGTTCGTTTTCGATGTAGGAAACGACGACCTTGGAGAACTTGGGACGGCTGATGCGGTTGGAGATCTTGCCGCCGACCATGATGATCACACCGTCGCCTTCGCCGTCGGAGATGGGCAGGGCGGGGCACATGGTGTAGCAGTTGCCGCAGTACATGCAGCGTTCCTGCTTGATGGCCACGGTGTTGATCTTCTTGCCGTTGAAGTCTTCCTTGGCGGGACGCACGGCGGCCACGGGGCAGGCGGCGACGGCCAGAGGAATTTCGCAGAGCTGGTCAACCCATTCCTGGTCGATCATCGGGGGCTTGCGATGGATGCCCACGATGCCGATGTCGGACACATGCACGGCGCCGCACATGTTGAGGCAGCAGGCCAGGGAGATGCGCACGGGGGCGGGCAGACGATGGTTCTGGAAGTCGGAGAACACGGTGTCCATCAGAGCCTTCACCGGGCCGGAGGCGTCGGTGGCGGGGGTGTGGCAGTGCAGCCAGCCCTGCGTGTGGATGATGTTGGTGACGCCGGCGCCGGTGCCGCCGATGGGGAACTTGTAGGAACCGGCAGCGAACTTGCGGGAAGCCAGGTCTTCCTTGAGGGCCTTGAGGGTTTCAAGGTCGGTGACCATGAATTCCACGTTGGAACGGGTGGTCCAGCGAACGTGACCGCCGCAGTACTTGTCGGCGATTTCGCAGATTTCGCGGATGTGCACGGTGGTCATGGTACGGGCGCCGCCGCAGCGGACGGTATACACCTTGTCGCCGCTTTCGGCCACATGCATGAGCACGCCGGGTTCCAGGATTTCGTGGTACAGCCACTTGCCGAAGTTCTTGGCAATGACCTCAGGGAAGAAGGAGTCGTACTTGCGGGGTCCGATATCGGAGATACGACCTTCCATGGGTTTTGCAGGATTGTAACCGGAAGAAATAAAAGCCATTTTTGCTCTCCTCTCTGATTAGCGCAGGTGACGCTGACGGTAAGCAGCGATGTCACGGGTCCAGCCGCCGGGCACTTCCTCTTCCTTGAAGAGAATGTAGGGGTTCGTGCGGGGCGCGATGACGTGCTGAGGAATGGCCGGAATTTCGGTCACTTCAAGCAGCTTCTGGAAGGAGAGACGCTTGATGGTTTCGCCAACACGTTCGCGGTTCTTGCCTTCTTCCATCCACCAGTCCCAGATCTTTTCGATGATGGACTTGATTTCGTCGAAGGGTTCTTCCGCGGGGATGAAGGGAACGAGCAGGGAGCCCATCTGAGCGCCGTCGAGGATGGGGGCCTTGGCGCCGACAAGGATGGAGGCACCGCGGTCGTCGCCGATGTGCAGAGCGCGGGGCATGGTGTTGATGCAGTGCATGCAGCGCACGCAGTTGGCGGTGTCGATGGACAGCTTGTTGCCGTCCCAGCTCATGCAGTGGGTCGGGCAGAGGTCGATGACTTCCTTCTGGAGGTCGAACTTGCCCCAGTCGCGGCCGGAGTGGGCGCCGGCATTGGGCTTGAAGCCTTCTTCACCGGCCACATAGGCCTTCACGGCTTCCTGGTCGATCTTGATGTCGTCCTTCCAGGTGCCGATGACGGCGAAGTCGGAACGGGCCATGGAAGCCACGCAGCCGTTCGGGCAGCCGTCGAACTTGAACTTGAACTTGTAGGGGAACGCGGGGCGATGCAGTTCGTCCTGGTAGTCCTGAGTCAGCTGATAGCAGGCGAGCTGGGTGTTGTAGCAGGCGTATTCGCAGCGGGACATGCCCATGCAGGCAGCGGGGGTACGCAGGTTGGAACCGGAACCGCCGAGGTCCACTTCCATCTTGTGGGTCAGTTCGTAGAAGATTTCTTCAAGCTGAGGAGTCTGGGTGCCGATGAGCACCATGTCGCCGGTGGAACCGTGCATGTTGGTCAGACCGGAGCCGCGCAGATCCCAGATGTCGCAGATGCCGCGCAGATATTCGGTGCTGTAGAACTTGCCGGAAGGCTGAGCCACGCGGACGGTATGGAAATGGGCCACGCCGGGGAACTTTTCGGGCTGGTCGCAGTAACGGCCGATAACGCCGCCGCCGTAACCGAACACGCCGACGATGCCGCCGTGCTTCCAGTGGGTTTCCTTGTCTTCGTAGGAAAGTTCCATAATGCCCAGCAGATCTTCGGGAGCGTCGCTGGGAATCTGATAATCCAAGCCCTGAGCGTTCTTAGCTCTGCTTTCGGCAAGCTGCTTGATATCAGATACAAAGCTGGGCCAGGGCCCGGATTCGAGCTGGTCCAACAGGGGGGTTGCATGTTTCGCCATTGCCTTACCTCCACATGGTTGATTATGGGTCTGTCGCTTTGCCAACCAATGAGCCGGAAAAACTTTCCGTTCAGACAGAGCGACCCCTGATACACCAAAACCTGGCCGGATGTGCGAGGGCACAGTACAGTCCCGGCCTTACAGTGTGTACTCCGTACCTACCCTATTTTGAACTTGAGCACAATAGCTCCGGTTCTGTTCACAAGCCACCCGGGCGGGAGGAAACGGAAAAAAGGCTGAAAATGCTGTATTTTCAATGGGTAAAGTATGAAAGCGGGATTTCTCCCTCCTTTTTCGCATCTGCGGATGGTTCCTAAACGGAACGAGCGCAGGGGATTTACGAAAAATCATTTCGGAGTTGATTTTTCAATTTATTGAAATATCAGACTTAAATTTTTATACAAAAATGTTTGAAGCTTGGATGACAAGGCAAAAACCAAGAGAAAAAAAGAACAAGCTAAAGAGGACGGACCATTTATTTTTTCCTGGAAAGGCCTTCGGCGGGGCCGGAGAGCGCGGAAAATTTAAAGGAGGCATAATACTTTATTTTTCCAGCATTAACAGATACGATTCGTCATCCCCTATCAAAAGGGCCTGCCAGTTTGAGGCCATATTCGGAGGTACAATGATTCTTTTCAAGAAAAGTTCTGAGCGCAGCCTTCGTCTGGAAGAGAGGGCCGAACCCCAGCTCTACCGCGAACTTTTCCCCTATACCAAGATAGGGCGCATTGGATTCGACGGCACCATCATCACGCCCAGTCCCGCTGATCCCTGCTTCATCACCGACACCACCTTCCGCGACGGCCAGCAGGCCCGACCTCCGTACACGGTGAAGCAGATCGCCCATATATTTGATCTTCTGCACAAGCTGGGAGGCAAGAGCGGCCTTATTCAGGCTTCGGAATTCTTCATGTACTCGGCCAAGGACCGCAAGGCCATCGATACCTGTCGGGCCCGCGGCTACCGCTTCCCCCGCGTCACGGGCTGGATACGCGCCAACGAGAACGATCTGCGCCTCGCCAGAGACATGGAGTTCGACGAGGTGGGCCTGCTCACCAGCGTGTCCGACTATCATATCTACCTTAAATTAGGCAAAACCCGTCAGCAGGCCATGGACGACTATCTGCGCATCGTGGAACGCGCCCTCGAATGGGGCATCGTGCCGCGCTGCCACTTTGAAGACGTCACCCGCGCGGACATCCACGGCTTCTGCCTGCCCTTCGCCGCCAAGCTCATGGAACTCGCCCGCAAGGCCTCCATGCCGGTGAAGATTCGCCTGTGCGACACCATGGGTTTCGGCGTGCCCTACACGGGCGCGGCCCTTCCGCGGTCGGTGCAGCGCATCGTGCACGCCTTCACCGACGAGGCCGGCGTGCCCGGTCAGTGGCTGGAATGGCACGGTCACAACGATTTCCACAAGGTGCTGGTCAACGGCGTCACCGCCTGGCTCTACGGCTGCGCCTCCGTCAACGGCGCGCTGCTCGGCTTCGGCGAACGCACGGGCAATACGCCCGTGGAAGCGCTGGTCATGGAATACATTTCCCTCACCGGCAACGACGACGTGGCTGACACTACGGTCATTTCCGAAATCGCCGAGTACTTCGCCAAGGAACTCGACTACACCATTCCGCCGAACTATCCCTTCGTGGGCAGCGACTTCAACGCCACGAGCGCGGGCGTCCACGTGGACGGCCTGTCCAAGAACGAGGAAATCTACAACATCTTCGACACGGCCAAGATTCTCAATCGGCCCGTGCCCATCATCATCACCGACAAGTCCGGCCGCGCGGGCGTGGCCTACTGGATCAACAGCAAGCTTGAGCTCGACGACAGCCGGAAGGTCACCAAGAAGCATCCCGCCGTGGGGCAGATCTACAACGCCATCATGCAGGCCTACGAGGCCGGACGAAACACCTCGTTCTCCAATAAGGAAATGCTGGCCCTCGTCAAGCAGTACATGCCCGAGCTCTTTGTTTCCGAACTGCAGAAGCTCAAGAGAATCGCCAGTCGTCTGGCTTCGGGCATCATGACCCGTCTGGCCGCGGCCTGCCGCGCAAGCCGCACGGATCAGGAACGCTGCAACGCCATGCAGAGCTTTGCCGATCATTACCCCTACATCCAGTTCATCACGCTTACCGACGCCAAGGGCAAGCTGCTGCAGGCCGTGGTCACGGATGAGGAGAACGCTCCCAAGTACGGCCATCTGCCCGATCCCGGCTACGACTATTCCGATCGCGGCTGGTTCAAGATGCCCATGCAGGACGGCGAACTGCACGTGACCGACGTGTATCAGTCGCAGTACACCGGCGCGCTCATTCTTTCCGTGTCGCAGGCCGTGACCGACGACAACGATGAAATCGTGGGCGTGCTCTGCGGCGACATTCAGCTGGAGGAACTCCTCAAGCACACCGAAGATCTGGAAGCGGAAGAAAAGAACGAAGACGCGCAGGCGTAGTCTTCCGCCCCTGTGCCGGACACGGGGACATGTCTTTTCGGGGCGGCCTCTGGCCGCCCTTTTCCTGCGGCGATATCCTGGTTGTGGAGCGCCGCGCAAAACACAGTCATGAGGAGCCTCGTCATGCGGCCCATCACAACATCGCTTTTTTCCCTGTTCAAGGTGGGCCCCGGCCCGTCGAGCTCGCACACCATCGGTCCCATGACGGCCGGTCGTCTTTTTTCCTCCACGTGCGCCGAGCTTCCCCGCGAAATCCTTGCCCGCGCCTCCCGCATACGGGTGCGCCTCTTCGGCTCTCTGAGCGCCACGGGCGCGGGACACGGCACCGACGCCGCCGTGCTGGCGGGCCTGCTCGGCGTGCGTCCTGAAGACTGTCCTTCCGGCTATCTGGCCCGCCTGTCCGAAGAGCCGCTCAAGGATCACAAGGTGGAACTCGGCGTGGGCAGCGCGCTGGTTTCCCTGGCCGACGTCGTTCACGACGCCGTGGTTCACGACTATCCCTACAGCAACACGCTGGTGGCCGAACTGCTTGACGCCGGCGGCGAAGTGCTGTTCAGCAAGGCTTACTATTCCGTGGGCGGCGGCTTCGTGCAGTGGGACGGCTGGAAGGCTCCCGAACTCGGCGATCCGGTGTATCCGTACAGCAACATGAAGGAACTGCGGAACATCGTGCGCACTCAGGGCCTGAACATCTACGAAATCATGCTGGCCAACGAAACGGCCATCACCGGGGCGTCGCGTCCGGCCATCATCGATCAGCTCAACAACATTCTGGACAGAATGGAGGAATCGGTGCGGCACGGTCTTGCCGGCAGCGGCTACCTTGCCGGTCCCCTCAAGGTGGAGCGCAAGGCGCACATGCTTCAGGAACGGGCCCAGGCGCTTCATTCCTCCCCGGGCAAGTTCCTTGCCGGACTCAACGCCTACGCCTTTGCCGCCTCGGAGGAAAACGCCTCGGGCGGGGTCATCGTCACGGCGCCCACCTGCGGCTCGGCGGGCGTCATGCCCGCGCTCGTGTACGCCATGCGTCACGATCTCTTCATCGGCGACCGCGCCATCCGCGAAGGCTTTCTGGCCGCCGCGGCCGTGGGCTTCATCGCCAAGCACAACGCCAGCATCGCCGGGGCCGAAGTGGGCTGTCAGGGCGAAATCGGCGTGGCTTCCGCCATGGCCGCCGCCATGCTCACCGACGCGCAGGGCAATCCTTCCCGCTACGTGGAAAACGCCGCCGAAGTGGCTCTGGAACATCATCTCGGCATCACCTGCGATCCCGTGGGCGGCTATGTGCAGATTCCCTGCATCGAGCGCAACGCCATGGGCGCGGTCAAGGCCTTCAACGCTGCGCTCATCAGCACGGGCACGCGCCCCGAGTCGCACCGCGTTTCCCTGGACGCCGCCATCGCCGCCATGGCAGAAACCGGCCGGGAAATGAGCCACAAGTTCAAGGAAACCTCCATGGGCGGCCTGGCCGTGAGCATGGTCACCTGCTGAAGACGCGGAATCTGGGCCGCCTGAGGCCCGCGTCGGAAAACGCGGCGTCTTTTCGCCGGGCCGCCCATGCATGACCGGGCGCTTCGGCGCTCTGAACGAAAAAACGCCGGGAAGCGGGCATGCAGAAAAGCCCCGCCGCGCTGCAATCCTGTGCCTGCGGGCCGCAACGTTGCGGCGGCTTGTCAGGCCGGTATGAAAAAGATATAGTCCCGCCAAAGGAGATGATTATGTCTTTTCTTCGTCATATATGTCTGACGCTTTTTCTGCTTTCCGGCGGACTTATGGTCGCTGCGCCGGTTCAGGCCGCGTCTTCCTCCGATATGAACGCGCAGCTTGAGGCGCTGCTCAGGGAGCATCCTGAGCTTATTCTGAACGTGCTCAAGGATCACAGCGAAGAGCTGCTCGACATTGTTCAGCAGGGCTCGGACAAGCGCCGTCGCGCCGTGCTGCTGCGTCAGTGGGAAACGGAAATCGATCAGCCCAAGCAGGTGGCGCTGGAAGGTCGTCCCGTGGGCGGACCTGCCGACGCGCCCGTGACGATTATCGCCTTTTCCGACTTTCTCTGCACCTACTGCCATCAGGCCGCCTACACGGTGGGCAATCTGATGAAGCGGTATCCGGGCAAGATTCGTCTCGTGTTCAAGCAGATACCCAAGACGCAGGCCGGCCGCGTGGCCGGCGAATGGTTCATTGCCGCCTATCAGATGGACAGGGCGAAGGCGTGGAAGATGTACGCGCTTACCTTCGACCGTCAGAAGGAGGTGGAAGAAGACGTGCTCTCCGCCATGCGCGCTATTGCCGCCGAGGCCGGATTTGACGCCAAGGCCGTGGAAGCCGCAGTGAAGAGCAAGGCCAAGGAACTCGACGCCCTCATGGCGGGCGACGCCGCCGACGCCAACGCGCTGGGCTTTGTGGGCACGCCGTATTTTCTCGTGAACAATATGGTGCTGCGCGGCGCGCTTCCCATGGAAAACTTCATAGACGCCGTGGAAATGGCTCTCAAGCATACGGCGGCCAAGTAAACTCATGATTGTATCTTCCGATCCGAACGCGCTCCGCAGGCAGGGGGCGTGGACTTCCTGCACGGCCACCGTCGGCAATTTCGACGGCGTGCATCGCGGGCATCAGGCGCTGCTGAGCAGCACGGTGAACAACGCCCGCGAGCGTCAGGTGCCCTCCGTGGCGATCACGTTTGATCCTCATCCCGTTTCGGTGCTTTCGGCCCGCGCGCCCAAGGAACTGTGTTCCACGGCGCAGCGGCTCGAATACATGGAAGAGCTCGGCATCGACGCCGTGCTTCTGCTGCCGTTCACCAAGGAACTGGCGTCCCGCGGGGCCGATGACTTTTGTCGTCATGTGCTTGAGGATTCGCTGGCAGTGAGCGAGCTTTTTGTCGGATACGATTTCCGCATGGGGCGGGATCAGGCCGGAGCGGATGCGCTGCGCGCCTGCATTCCGCACGTCACGCAGGTGGAAGCCGTGCTTGTGGACGGCGCGCCCGTGAGTTCCACGCGCATCCGCAAGGCACTGGCCGAAGGGCGACTTGACGAGGCGAATCTGCTTCTCGGGCGTCCTTTTTCCGTGCAGGGAGAAGTCGTTCACGGCGAAGGTCGGGGAGGGCCGCTTCTGGGCATACCCACGGCCAATCTCGATGTTCCCCACACGCAGGCCATGACGGCCCCGGCCGTGTACGCCACGTCGGCCCGTCTGCTGGACGGCGAAGGCGCGGGAGAGTGGCGCATGTCCGTGACGAGCTTCTGCAAGAATCCCACCTTCGACGGCTCCGCGCTGACCTTGGAGACGCACATCATGGATTTTTCCGGCGACATCTACGGCAGGGAACTGGAAGTGCGCTTTCTTGCGAAACTGCGTCAGGATCGTCGCTTCGACGGGCTGGACGCGCTCATAGCACAGCTGCACGCCGACATGGACGAGCGCCGCAGACTTCCGCTCTGAGCGCTGCGGAGGCGGCGTTTCGTCTGAACCCCGCGCCGCTTCGTCAGGCATTTGAAAAGGATCCGCTTTTCGAAAGCGGGTCTTTTTTTTCGGCGCTGGGCGACGAATCTGCAGCGTCGCAGACAGATTCCGCACCTGACCGGACGCGGCACGGGCTGCCCGCAGGTCTGGCTGCTCGTCAGGCGCACGGCGTCCTGCTGCGTCTATAACCGGGGACAGCGCGCGGGCGGCCGTTGCGGCACGGCCCCGGAAAAAAGGCTTGCCCGCGGGCCTGTCTTCGTGTACAACACACGGTTGTGGAAAGGTAGCGAAGAGGCCGTAACGCGCTCGACTCGAAATCGAGTTATCGGTGATGAGCCGGTACGTGGGTTCGAATCCCACCCTTTCCGCCAGGATAGATACTGAGAAAGTCCCATAAGGTACATAAACCCTTGTGGGACTTATTTTTTTTTAAAAATCAAAGTCCCGCATAATCCAGCAAGCAACATGGACGTACCCCCAAAATTGGGGGTACATTTGGGGGTATCGTGCGAAAATATCGGATGGTGCCCTTGAAAATACCCCCAAATGGAGTAAATCATGCGAAAAGTCAATATGTTATCTGCTAAAGAAGTCGAAACGGCGAAGCCTCAGAAAAGGGCCTACAAGCTTATAGATGGAGAAGGGCTCTACCTGTATGTCACGCCTGCCGGTGGCAAGTTATGGAGGTTGAAATACAGAAGGCCTGATGACAAGGAAGATACTCTGTGCCTTGGAATGCTGGCTCATGTTTCTCTGAAAAAAGCTCGTGAGCTTAAGCTGGAAGCCAAGAAAAAGCTGGCTGAAGGGATTGACCCCAAGGAGGAGAAAAAGCGTCTGAAAAGCGACGCAGAGGCTGAAAAACGGAAGGTGGTCTTAACCTTTGAGAAGGTAGGTCGGGAATGGTTTGAAAAGAAGAGTCTCGACAAGCAGGAAGGGTATAAGAAGCTTTTGAGGAATCGACTGGAGAATCAGATTTTTCCTGCATTTGGCTCTGTAGCCATGGAAGATATCGACGCTCCCACTATTCTTAATGCGTTGAGGAAAGTGGAAAATCGTGGTTCTTATGACATGGCTAAAAGACTGGCCAGGATAACCCGTCAGATATGCTCCTATGCCGTTGCCTGCGGATATGTGAAACACAATGCGGCTTCTGAGATCATGGCCGGATTGTCTTCCGGGGGATCCGTTCAGCATCGAGCGGCAATTACTGACCCAAAGCAGGTGGGGCAGCTTCTCCGGGCACTGGATGAGTACGACGGCTGCTTTACCATAAAATATGCCTTGCGCATTCTCCCGTATGTTTTTGTACGCTCTCAGGAGTTGCGTGGAGCAAAGTGGAAGGAAATAGATTTCCAGAAGGCTCTGTGGACCATTCCGGCGGAGCGCATGAAGATGAAAAAAGTCCATGTGGTTCCACTGGCTCGTCAGGTCTTGGCTATCCTTGGGGAGCTTTATGGTATGACCGGAGCAGATGAACTGGTTTTTCCCAGTCCTCAGAGCAGATCCCGGTGTATTTCCGATATGGGGCTTCTCAATGCCTTGCGACGTCTGGGCTATGATAAGGACCAGATGTGCATTCATGGTTTTCGGGCTATGGCCTCGACACTGCTCAATGAGCAGCAGTATCCATCCGATATCATTGAAATGCAGCTTGCACACAGCGAGAGAGATAACTCCCGGCGTCCCTATAACCGAGCACAGTACCTGAAGGAGCGTCAAAAGATGATGCAGGAGTGGGCTGATTATCTGGACAAACTGAGGGCGGCAGCCTGAGCGTTGGCGGGGATGGGAGCATCTCGTGAAGCATCCGTCTGTTCATGGAAATTGCTTGACTGGGGAGCAGTGGTGATCATACTCTGAAAAAGCTTGGGGGAGTCGTTGTCGTTTTCCTCCATGTTATGACAGCCCCAGCCAGATATGACCTTGTGGAAGTGGGATCGAGTCGATTGCGACCGCGCTGTATTCACCATCTACCTGTTCTTTGATAATTGATAGGGAATGCCGGGGATCTTCCTGCCCGCAAGACAAGGGGGGAAGATATTGAGGTTCGGCGGGTTCGTCATGATTTTATTTTTTGAATTTACATGAAATATTCCAAGTGGCTACCTCTTAATGACACGAAATATGACAAGATGATGAGGGTGTTATGAATATGCTGCATGTAAGGGTAAGGAAAAATGAAAGTTCGTTCTCAGGTGTATCCGCTTCGTTATTTTTCTGCAAAAGAGTGTGCTCAGTTTCTTGGTATCGGTAGATCGACCTTCTGGTCATGGGTCAAACAAGGGAAGGTTTCTCCCGGTGTCCTATTCTCTGCCCGTGTAAGACGCTGGTCCGAAGAGGAACTTCGTGAGCTCATAGAGAAGAGGAAGCAAAGTACGCCCCCGTTGGCTGCCGACTTCTAGTTTGTGACAGATGCCCTTGCGCTTTGCGTGAGGGCTTTTTTTGTATGCGGACTTGAGACTGATGGTTCGCTGCCTTAAGAGCGTTCAGCGCATATTACCTGTATGGCATTCCTTGAGAGGGGTGGAAGTTTCAAGTTGGGGATTCCCTGCCCCCTACCGGTGAACTGGTGGGACTGCGTATGCCATATCAATTTCCCCTTGCGTTTTTTGGGAAGAGGTCCTATGAAGTTTGTGTACGCGGACCTCAACGCGTACTCCGATCTACTGCAGAGATTGAGAAAACAAAGGGCTTTGACCCATATAATTATGAAATAGCCGTCCGGCCTGTACATCCGGATGAGCATGATTAGCTACAATACTTTGAATTACTTGAATTAATTACTCGAATCACTTGAATTAATTACTTGAATTACTTCTGATCTATCTTAGCTAATTAAGTTTTTCTCTTCGAGACAGGGAGTTTCTCCCGAAGCCTGCTGTTTTCCGTTTTCTCTCGTTTTCGGGCCGTCTTCGCTTCAAGGTCGTTGCGCGCCTTCCTTGCGTTGCTGCGAAGGGCTGTGCCTGTTTCGGGGGCACACGGTATTGAGGTTTTACTATGCCAAGCTATCGCCCGCGCTTTTCGCGGAGTATTCGTGTGGCCGTTCTCGCCGATGTCTTAGGTGTCAGGCAATCAACCATCTGGCATTGGCGGGCTGAGGGCAATCTGCCCGATCCTTTCTGTCTTTCAACTCGTGTAACAGTCTGGGCGCTGAAGGAAGTTCTCGCCTTCGTTGAGCAGAAGCGCGACTTCTCTCTTTAGGCCTATCTTCGAGTACGTCATGCCGTACAGGGTAGGCTTGCTATTGCGCTTCATCAGCCATCCTTATGCTGCTCCTGATGCAGCCTTTCTCGGCATGCATACGTACTCTCTTGTCATCCTGGGCAGAGCTGGTCTCTGCTGGCTCTGCTCTTATTCACATTGGAGTCTCTATGCTCACGAGTTCATATAATGATTTTTTTTGGTCCCTTCTTACCGACTCTCAACTGCCTTCCGCCTTCATTATTCAGCTGACTCCCTCGAAAGACCTCAAGTGCTTTCCCTACCCTGTTGGGCCGTTGGAAAAGCATCCCCGCATCGAGGTGTTGGGACGCTGCTGTGATGGCTCCAGCCGTCAGTGGAGCATAAAAATGCGCTGGAATACCCCGAAGGGGATACAGGTGCAAAATCTTCCAGAAACTAAAATCCAGGACGATTACAAGGCGAAAAACTTTACCCTTCTTCCCAGGTACGGGTGTCCCATCACTCTTGATTATGGAAAGTCTCTTCATGATTTTCTTCAGGAGATCAGGAACGAACTCCCGGTTATCGTTGACGTGCAGACTCCCGGATGGTTTCAGGATAGCCAGTATGTTCTCCCGGAGGAGAGTGTAGGAGTGACGGCGGAGACCATTCCTTACTTGTCTTCTGACGGCTACCAGGAAATGTACAGGTGTCGGGGCACTCTTGAGGGGTGGAAGAAACTTGCCGAGCTGGCTTGTGGGAATACCAGGCTGGAGTTCGCTCTCTGCAGCGCATTTGCCGCGCCGCTGCTTCGTCTCCTGAATGTTGAAGGCGGAGGATTCCATTTCGTGGGCAAGTCCTCTTCGGGCAAGACAACGGCCCTCACCGTTGCCTCGACCGTTTGGGGGCACAAAGTCAGATCATGGCGAACCACCGAGAACGGACTGGAGCATGTAGCGAAGAGCCATAACGACAGTCTGCTTCTTCTGGATGAAATCGGCGAAGTCAATGGCAGGCAGCTTGAAAACATCTGCTACATGCTGGCCAACGGAGAAGGCAAAAGCAGATCTACCCCGTCAGGCAGGCAGCAGCGCTCTTCTTCCTGGCGTCTTCTGTTCCTTTCTACGGGAGAGGTCGGGCTTGCGGAAAAGATGGCTTCCAGACAGGGGCCCAAAACAGGTCAGGAAGTACGGTTTGTCCCCATCCAGGTTTGCAAGGAGATGTTGAGAAGCCTGCACGACTATCCCGATGCAGCATCTTTCATTGAAGCTGTCAAAGACCTCGCCATGGAAAATCAGGGCTTCGCAGGCAGGGCCTTTTTAACCTGGCTGACAACCGATATGCGTAGCAAGCTGGAAACTCTTCAGGCAGCGCGAAAAGAAAAAGAGCAGCTACTGCTGAGCTCCCGTGATGGAAACAGGGAGGAAACCGTTCAGCGTATTGCCACTCGATTCGCTGTAGTCTGGGCAGCGGGAGAAGCCGCTCAGCAAGCCGGAATTCTTCCCGGAACGATGAATGTCGGAGCTGCGGTCAGAAGCTGCTTCACGAGCTGGAGGAACCTCTATCAAACGCCGGAGGAGAAGCTCAGAAATCAGTTTTTCAAGAAGCTCATCCTTACGCTGGATAGAGACGCCGCGCATTTCGTTCCGCTCGGCAGAGGGGCCAAGCCGGTCAATAAGCAGTACGGTTTTACCCGAAAAGTGGACGATCAGGTGGAATACCTTTTCTTTCCGTCCGCGTTCAGAACGCTGTTCTCCAGTTCTCGCGATAGTATCCGCTGGCTCAAGGACAAAGGCTGGTTGCACTGCGGCCGGGAGCGCAACACACTGGAAGTCAGGGTCGGCTCTGAAAAGAAACATTTCTATGTCATTGCCAGGCGTCCGAAGAGTTCCAATGCTGACAGGGAGCAGAACAACGAATAATCTGGCCCGAGAATAGCGAGTCAGGGAGTTCACCGCTTATGTGGTGGGCTCCTTTTTTTTGAGCTCTGTCCAGCGTGTCGTACATTATTCGTCTGTTGTCTTCACTTTGTCGTCAGTGATAGTGACGACAAAAAATGATCATAATCTGTTGTTATTGATCCATTAATTTTTCTGTCGTCAATGTCGGCACTATTTTTTGATACAAGTATGCCAGCATAAAAAAATCCCCGCCAGAATATGGTACTGACGGGGATAATGAGGGACAATATCAGGGAGAGACAGATCGTTTGCCGATAGGCATGGGATTATTCCTCTTCCGGGATATCCCAGGAGTCGGTGTGAACGATGACTCCGTTCCGGATCTCAAAGACTCCGCCGAAGCCCTGTTCCTCTTCCCATCGCCATTGCCAGTACCCTTCAGGGCATGAGGTGGCCATGACTTCCGTAAACGTCTCAGGATAGCTCCAGGGTGTATCGAAGAAGTAGCTGGTGTCGTCATGTTTCCGGCAGCAGGCATCCCACTTGCAGCCCCAATGGCTGTTTGTGAAGGTGTACCAGTCTGCGGCTCCGAATCGGCTGATGAGATTTCGGGCACACTCGGCGGTACAGCAGCTTTCGATAAAGCCGGACGGATGCTCAACATAAAGCAGTCCTTCCTGCTCATACTCCGTGCATACCCGTTCCACATATCGATCCTTGAACGCCTGCATTTCTTCGGGGGAAACGATTCTGTTCGGAGAACTGGTTTTTGAGAGCTCACGCGGAAGAGGGACAAGCCTGCTGAAGCAGAATTCGCCTTTCTCATCCACAATGCGCTCACGAGTGAACGAAACAGCCGCTTCATTGAGCGGGGTCACGGTGTTGGATACCCAGTTTGGCATAACAGCCTCCTTAAATAGCAAAAGCCGGACTCCGTGAGGAATCCGGCGATTTGCGGTTGATGGTGTTATGAGGTGAGAGATACGGATCTACAGATCCGACATGATGTAAAACTTTCGGCAGCAAGGGCAGAAGAGAAGTTGTTTTCTGAGGCGGTTATGCCGGATCTTTTGACCACGGACGTGTACGTTGAACAAGTTCCACAGGAACCGGAAGTCAACCGGTATCATCATATCTGATGAACACTTTGGGCAGTACATGACAGCTCCTTTCTAAAAGTGATTTTGGTATAGTCGTAAATAATATTTTTATATGTAATACCAGTGTTAATATACCTTAGGTTCAGGACTCATTAAATATAAAAGATGACAATGGCAGCGAGACAAATGGCCGAAAAGAACGTGTGTGCACAACGGTCATAACGCATGGCTATTCTGCGCCAATCCTTGAGTCGGCCGAACATGATTTCTATCTTGTGCCGCTGCTTATAAACCTCCTTGTCATAGACCACCGGAGTTTTTCGGCTGTGTCTGCCAGGAATACACGGCGTGATTCCTTTACGGGACAAGGCATGACGAAACCAGTCGGCATCATAGCCTCTATCCGCCAGAAGCTCCCTGGCCTGCGGCAGAGTATCAAGCAGGACAGCAGCGCCTTTGTAGTCGCTCACCTGACCGCCGGACAGATGGAAGGCCAACGGTTGACCGAAGGCATTGCAGACAGCGTGGAGTTTTGAATTCAGGCCGCCTTTTGTGCGTCCGATACATCGGGAAAGGCCCCTTTTTTCAGCAAACTTGCTGCTGTCCTGTGTGCCTTGAGATGTGTGGTATCAATCATCAAGCGTGTTGTGGAGCCGTTTTGTTCAACAAGCTCCGCAAAAATCCTGTTAAAGACACCCAATCGGCTCCAGCGGATAAAACGATTGTAGAGAGTTTTGTATGGTCCATACTCGCGCGGGGCATCTTTCCATTGCAGGCCATGCTTGATGACATAGATAATGCCGCTGACGACACGCCTGTCATCGACTCTCGGAATGCCGTGGGAACGAGGAAAGTAGCGTTTGATACGAGCAATCTGTTCATGAGAAAGATAAAAAAGTTCCTTCATGGCATCCTCCCTATACCGACAATAAGAACTTTTTATCCTTTTGGCAATTAATGAGTCCTGAGTCTAGGACAGCCCCTTTTATTTTCATGAGGACTGAGACTTCGTTACTGATCAGAACTTGGCAGAAATACTGTGCTTATGTTTTGAAAAAAATTTTTTGGAGATTTTTATCCGACCTTTCAAGGCATGGTGCAATGGTTTGACTTTATGATATGATGTTTGTTAAGCATGCTATAGTATCTCGGCACGCATCGGATTTGTTTATGTCTATGAATAAAAAAAGAGGTCGATATGAGTGAACTCATAACGGCCTCTTTTATGAAAATGGATAATGTTACAGGTTACCCTCTGTCACGCCAGGATGTTTTTATGGAACCGTCGTCCATCTTTGTCACGTCGATCATCTTGTCGGCAAGGAGCGGGTTGGTGAACGTGAAATCCGAGCGTTTGTGATTACCTCGGGTTTCCTTACGTTCCAGAGCGGAGCGCATGATGCATTCAGCGCAGTCGAACAAATCGAGTACTTCTGCCGCACGCATGAGAGTATGGGAACAGGATGCCTTCATGCCGGCGTTCGTTTCCTCACGCAGCTGAGCGAGATAGCCGAGACCGGCCTTGAGCAGCGATTCCGAGCGTACATGGTAAGGCCCCACATTGGCGTAGTCGCTCATGATCTGGGTAAGGGCGATGTTGGCTTCCTGCCAGTCGGCACCGATCTTTCTGTCCATAAAGGAGGAAAGAAGTTCCATCTTGGCCTGGATGGCAGGATTGGAGGCGAGATCCGCGCTGCCCTTGGCCGTGGCGGCGTCGGCAGCAGCGGCATGGCCGGCTCTCCAGCCCATCCAGGCGGCAAGACCGAGACCGCAGCCCGCGTTGCCTACCATGTCGCCGGCGGCGTAGAGGCCGGGAACGGTAGTCCGGCCGTTCTTGTCCACGTCAAGTCCGCGCCCGTGCAGAATGGGTTCGAAGCGGGTGAATTCCACGGCATGCTTGGCGGGATCTATGCCCTTATCGTCCATGTAGCCGATAAGCGCGGACAGTCCTTCGTCGAACATGGCCTTGCGCATGTAGGCCAGTGTTTCGGGCGTGTTTTCCGAACAGTCGAGATAGGCGGGGCCGCGACCGTTATGCATGACATCGAGGAAGGCGGAGTTCCAGATATCGGAGGTCACGTCGCCGTACTCAGGATCGGGTTTGGTCACGAAGGGACCGAGAGGTTTGCCGTCCGGATAGCGGTATACACCTATCCATGTGGCCTTGCCTGCACGCTGAATATACTTGGTACCGGCATGCGTGTAGGGGATTTCCATGTTCACCATGCTGGCGCCGATACGCCATCCGAGAGCCTGACCTCCGGCATTGTTGGGGCAATGGGCAGTGTTGAACATATAATTGGGCGTGGTGCCGTTCACATACAGGCGGTGAGTCAGACCGGTGGACAGAATGACGCACGGAGCACTGACCAGCACAAAGGAGGGGGCAGGTGTGCTGGTATCAATAGCGAGAGCACCGCATACCCGGCCGTTTTCCTTGGCGAGTTCCACAACAGGATGGTGATTGAGCACCGTAACGCCGTGTTTCTTCATCTGTTCGACGAGCACGGACTTCTGCTTGCGGCCGTCGAATTTCAGGAAGGCGCGGGGTTTGCCGGGCAGGGCGTGCCCCTGGAAGTTCCAGCGGCCGAGAGGACGCATGTTGATGCCCCATTCCTCCCACTTCTTCACGATGTCGAAGCTTTCCAGAAGATGCAGGCGCATAAGCTCCACGTCCTTGGCCTGGCCGACAAGGCTTCCCAAGAGTTCCTTAAGAACAGGTTCGACGTCATCACCATGAACTTCAGGGCAGTAGCAGGTGAAATGGTCGTTGCCCGTGGCTCCAGAGCCGGATCGCTTCACATTGCATTTTTCGAGAACCACGACTCTCTTGGCCCCGGCTTCCGCCGCAGCTATGGCCGCCATGGGGCCGCCAATGCCTCCGCCTACGATGACCACATCGGCTTCAATGGTTTTGGAAACAGGAATCATGATTTCGCCTCCTGGGGGTTAAGGGCGTCGGCATTGATGTGAAGGAGAGTGAAGGCAAGAGGGATGCGGAGCTGTATGGCCCCCTTGGGGCAGTCGATCACGCAGGAATCGCAGTGCCAGCATTCATCGGGGAACTTTACCTGAGGAGTTTTGTCCTTGGTGCGGTCGAAGACAAAAATATTTGAGTTGCATATGTCGGCACAGGTGCCGCAGCCTACGCATTTATCGGGATCAATGATGGGGGGCATGAGCGTACTCCTTTTGAGAAAAGGGGCTGCCTTGCGGCAGCTCCGATAAAATCAGTTCCAGCACTGACGCCATTCCTTGTGAACAACGCCGTTTTCCTGCCATACATCCAGGAATTTGTCGGAAAGCAGGGGGTTGGTGAACGTGTAATCGGAACGCATGTGCATGCCGCGTGTTTCCTTGCGTTCCAGTGCCGCGTGCATGATGATTTCGCCGTTGTCCATGAGATCGAGCGTTTCGATGGCCCGCATGAGACTGTGGGCGTCGGGCACGGATATTTCTTCAATGGCGTTCTTGCGCAGGTCGGCCATGTACTTCAGACCGGCGGCAAGAAGCGTTTCGGAGCGCAGACGGTGCGGGCCTGCGGCGGCGTAGGAGTCCATGATCTGCTGAACGGCAAGGTTGGCTTCCTTCCATGCGGCGCCGCCCTCGCGCTCCATAAAGCTGCTGTAGAGCGCAGCGCGTTCCGCAACCCAAGGAGACTTTTCAGCATCCTTAAGTTCGCTCGCGGCAGCAGTAGAACCGGCGTGGCGTCCGGCGATCCAGCCGTAAACGGCAGCACCTGCGATATCGGCACGGAAGTTACCAACCATATCACCGGCAGCATAAAGACCGGGAATAGAGGTCTGGCCGTCGATGTCGATTTCAAGGCCGCGGCCGATAATGTGAGGTTCGTACTGCATGAATTCCACGGCGTGCTTGGACACGTCGAGTCCGGTGCGGTCCATGTAGTCCACCAGCGTGGTCAGGCCTTCGCTGATCATGCCTTCGCGCATGAAGGCGAGGTCATCGGGCTTCGTCTGGGAACAGTCGATGTAGGCAGGGCCGCTGCCGTTCAGGAGCACATCGGTATATGCGGAGTTCCATACGTCGCAGGTGATGTCGCCGACATAGCGCGTAGCTCTGTCTACGAAGGGGCCAAGCAGTTTGCCGTTGGGATACTTGTATACACCGATCCAGGTGGACTTGCCGGCACGGGCGAAGAACTTGGGGCCGGCGTGTCTGTTGGGCATTTCCATGTTTACGAGCTTGGCACCGATACGCCAGGACTGAGCCTGGGCTGCACCTGCGCAGGCAGGGCAGAATGCCGTATTGAAGGGCCAGCCGGGAGTACCGGCAGCAGGATACAGACGGTTCGCGGTACCGGTGGCAAGAACAACCTTCTTGGCACGAATGACGGTGAAGCTGGGGATATCTCTGGAAACATCCAGCGCAAGAGCACCTGCTATTTCACCGTCGACTTTGATAAGCTCGACGACAGGCATGTGGTTGACAATGTCCACGCCTTCCTTCCTGGCCTGGCGGGTCAGAACCTGCTTCTGATTATGACCGTCGTACTTCAGCCAGATACGGGGACGATCGGGATAGGCGTGTCCCATAAACTCATAGTCGTCGCTGAAGGGCTTCATATTGATGCCCCATTCATACCAACGGTTCACCATGGGAAGGGATTCTTCCAGAAAACGCAAAGACAGCTTTTCATCATGGAAAGCACCCACCATGCTCTGACGCAGTTCCTTGAGAATGACTTTTATATCGTCGCCGTGCGCTTTCGGATAGTAGCAGGCAAAATGATCGTTACCAGTGGCGCCCGAACCGGAACGACGTGTATCGGCCTTTTCGGCCACCAGAGTTTTGGCGCCGGACTGCGCAGACGCTATGGCCGCGCAAAGTCCACCTATGCCGCCGCCGATAACCAGAACATCAGTAGAAATGGGAGCATTGAATTCAAGCATGGCGGTCTCCTAAGCGTGAAGGGTATCTGCATCAACATGCAGAACCATGTAGTTAAGGGGCAGACGCAGTTCAACGGCCTTGGACGGGCAGTCCAGCACGCAGGCGTTGCAGTGCCAGCATTCTTCCGGGTAAGCCACGCGGGGTACCTGCCCTTTTTCGTGCTTGAATATGTTCATGGGGCAGATGGTTGCGCACATGCCGCAGTGGGTGCAGCGGTCAGCATGGATGACGGGAGGCATAGGAAACTCCTTGATGCGGTTGGCCTACATGAGGCTGGGGATAAAGAGGGAAATCTGAGGGAAGGCGATAATGAGCGCGAGGCAGATGAACAGAGCAAGCACGAAGGGGATGGCCGCCTTGAAGATCAACCCGAGGGGAACGTCCGCCACGCCTTTCATGACGAACAGGTTAATGCCGGCCATCTGTCCGCGCAGTACGCAGGTTCTTTTATCAGCGTTATTTCATTTCGCTTACAGGAAATAAAACCTGAATTTTTTAAGACAGATAACGCAGTTGCAACAGTTACACGGTGCATTCCAAGAGCGTCAGCTATGGTTTGCTGTGACGTTTTTATACATTTTGTGTCATCTTTTTCTTTTATATGTTCTATTTGATCAATTATATAGTGTAGTACCCGCTCTTCCGGCTTATGTATCAATAATGAAACAAGCTCTCCTGTCATGCACCTGATTTTCTGAGCTTGAGCATTGATAAAAAGAGTACGAAATTCAGGCGAAGTATCGATAAGATTCCTCGCAGTACGCAGGGGAATTTTTATATATGTAGTTGGAACTTCTGCAACGACTCTGAATATTGTTGGAAAATTATCGTACAAATGCGCTTCACCATAAAACATATTTCTAATAATAAACATACATTTCTTTTCTTTACCATCGGAAGACATCGCATTTAATGATAGTTTGCCATTTATAATATAGTAAATACATTTAAGAATATCTCCGGTGTTTGCCAACTGATTCCCAGCCATAATGCTTTCCCGTTCTCCCATTTTTAAAATAAAATCAGGAAATACTATATCATCCTGATGTATAAAATAAGAGAAATTGAAATCTACCGGCATAGTGATCTCCGTATAGTTGAAAGACTCCGGACTTTATTATCATGCTAAATTAAAGTCCGGAGCCACGTCAATTATGCTAGGTATTTCATCGGTGCACCAAGCGTGGCAGGCAGAGGCAGCCTGAATGAAATGGCGCTGCTGGGGCAGTCAAGCATACAGGAGGAGCAGTGAATGCACTCGTCAGGATACTTGACATACGGCTTGCCATCCTTCATGGCAAGCACGTCGCCGGGGCAGATGTTGACGCAGGTACCGCAGCCTGTGCATTTACCGCAATGGTAGCATTCCATAGCCTGCTCTTCCAGAGAATCCAGAGGAGCCAGTCGATCTCTGAAGGTAAGCTGGTCATTGTAGAAGGTCTTATTCTTCAGATCTTCATAGTGAACGGTGGTGACAGGCTTGGCATCCTCAGGAAAATCCAAGGGCATACGCTTGCGCTCTACTCCATCAGCAAGGATACGAATCCATGCAATGTCCTTGAGCTGGCATCCATGCAGACGACAGTCCACTTCGCAGGCCGCGAGTCGGACTTCCTGAACCCAGGCCACGGTGTTGTTCTTCTTTTGAGGGATAACACAGACTTTCTGGCACGCAATAGATTCGGCTTCATTTTCCACCATAATGATATCGTACTGACACTCAATGGTCGATATCTCAGGAGTCTCGGGGCAAAAAGCTACACCGTGGTCGGCCAGGTACTGCTTTACGCCTCGTTCAGGCAATCCAGATCCGCCATCAACAGAAGCATCCCCCATAACCGTAATAGTATGTCCGAGACGATACAGGAAATACGCCATGGTAAGAGCTTCGACATTTGTACCTATGACGGCAACCGTATAGCCTGTAGGTTCTCCACAGGGAGGATTTGCATCGGGAAGACAGGAGGCTGCCAACTGAGCCAGACGGGCAATGGGAACAGGCTTGGAAGTATGCTGTCTTTTATTACAGGCCGATTCGCAGGGCTTTGCGCAGCTTTCACACATAGAACCGGGGAACGGGGTAATATCCAGAAGGACAGCCAGGGCTTCTTCCTTCCTGTCGTCAGCCAGAAGTTTATTCATCAGAGAAATAGGCGTTCCGGCAGGACAGGCTGCCTGACAGGGCGGACGACGAAGCGTCATCGCAGGGTGGATATACAGATATGCAGAGGTATCCTCATAGCTAAACTTGGGAGGCATGATATTTCTCCTTATGTAAAAAGTATTGGCAGCAAAGCCTAGTCGTCCAGCGTATGGGGAGCACGCCAGCGGAAGTTAGGCTTCCCGTCAGCAATGGAATAAAGAAGGAACTTGGCCATGTCCGGATTTTCAGTGTCATAATCTACACGCTTGAAGGGATCGTATCTATCCAAACGGGTTTCCTTTCTTTCCTTCGAGGTCCTGAGAGCTGCTTCAGCGATATCCATAAGGTTGAAGGCCTCAAGGCAACGACCAAGCTCATGCTGATTCGCCGCCGCCAGAGTGAGTTCAGCGCGACGACGTACACGGGCAAGCTGTTCGAGGCCAGCGTCGAGAAGGTCCTCATATTTATATTCGCAGCAGTAATGTGACATGATGTCCTGACATGCGCCGGAAGCCTCCTGCCAGCTTGCTCCCTGCGTTCTTTCTCTCATGCAGGTCAGTCTGTCCTTCTGGAATGCAATAAGATCACTGAATATGGACATGTCGGCATTGTCTTCATTCTTGGCAAGAATAGCAGCGTGTTCGCCGACGAGCTTACCAAAGACGTAAGAGCCGGGAGAAACGGAGCGCTTCATGCTGCCGACCACTTCACCGCCCGCAGCAAGCAGACCGGGAATATTAGTTTCGCCCTGAACGGTGGGAGCATAGCCGCCGGTGATTTCAGGCTCGTAGGCAGAGTACTCAATACGGGTCTTCATGGGGTCAAGGCCACATTCCTTGAACTGCTGGAGCAAAATCTGGTTTCCTTCATTGGAAAGAGCCCAGCACATGTAATCAAAGTCTTCCTTGGAAGTATTGAGACAGCTCATGTACATGGGGCCACGGCCTGCCCGGTATGCATTGATGATATCACCATAGGACTCAACGGCGGAGTCGATCTGCGTACGGGTACTGGTGGCTTTCTTGCCAGAGAGAGCGTTACCAGCGGAGTCTTCCACGACACCAATCCAAGTACCGCGGCCAGGCTTACAGAAGTGATGCAGACCGGCCCAGCGGGTGAAAAATTCCATACGTACGACTTCGGCACCCGCACGGATACCCATGGCAATGCCGTCACCCGTACCGAACGGATGCCGCTGACGGTTGAAGTCAAGACAAGTCGCCGCAGGGAATACTCTTGAAATGCCGCCGGTAGCAATGACGACAATCTTTGCCGAAATTACGTAGATAACCGGTTCGCGTAAACCTATGCCCCAGGCTCCGACAACCTTGCCGTTGTCTTTGAGCAGGTCAACGATCATGACTCGGTTGAGAATGTCGGTGCCGCATTCTCTGGCCTTCTTTTCAAACATGACCTTCTGATCCCGCCCGGCCCAGTGCATAAAGCTGGGAACACGGTGGATTTTCTTAACAAAGCGGTACGTTCCATCCGTTTTGAACGGGAATCCCCAGCTTTCAAGCTCCTTGATGCGGTCGCCGATATTTTCCGCAATGGTAAGGATCATATCCTGATCCTGCATAGGACCAAGTTTCGCAATATGATCTTCCACCAGCTGACGCGGAGTGAATCCCAGTGGATCATGAAATTCGGGCAGATAGCACCATGTATGGTCAACGCCTGATGTAGCATTACCACTACGTCGTACATGACCCTTATCAACAAGAATGACAGAAGGGCCGAGTTCTCGTGCCCTGATGGCAGCGGAACAACCGGCAAGCCCTCCACCAATCACAAGGACATCAGTGTGCATGCTTCTTGTACTGAACATAGAATTTTTCATTGTGACCTCCTAAGTTGAGGTTGAACATAAAACTACGCGCCCCATGCAGGAAGCAAAACAGGGCCGAGGTAATAGCAGAGAAGGAAGGAAATGATGGAAATCGAGATGGTGGTTATGAGGCCTGTGATAAGGAAGTCTCTGGAGTGGACATATTCTCCGCCGCCTACCATTGCAGCAGCCACTGTCAGAGAGGAGAAGGGGAAGCATGTAGCGATGTTGCAGGCAAAACCGACAGAAAGACAAGCGGCTATGGGATGGAATCCGTAACCGATGGCCAAGTTAGCCATGATGGGGATAAGAAGAGCAGCCAGAGCAAGGTTCGTCACAACCTGAGAAGCCAGCCCGGTAATGACAACAAAGATGAACCACACCCAAGCTCCGGACAGATCACCGGCAAGAACCTGTATTTGGTTTGCAGCCCATTTATCCAATCCGCCCATGAGAAGAACGTTACCAAAGGAAAGAGTACCGATCTGAATGACCAGAATACCCCAGCCGATGTGCTTCAGAGCCTGCTCCCAGTTCATGGAAAAGATAATCTTACCGCTTTTTTCATCCTTACGAAGCGGAATAAGAAAAGTCATCGCCCCCATAAACACGGCAACAACCGGGGCTGAAAGCATTTTGACGCCAGCCTTCCAGCCGATGAGATTGGCAAGCTGGGGGCCGAAGCACCAGAGGATGAAAGCGAATACCATAACGAAGATGGCGATATGCTCGTACCTAGTTATCGGACCGAGATCCTCAAGCTTCTTGCGCAGATATTCTTCAGGCACAGGAAGATTGGCCTCTTTACCTTTTAAAGGCAGTGCAAAACCGGAAATGAAGAAAATGACGAAAAGCGCGATCAGAACAAGTGGAATACCAAGAGCAGACCATTCCCAGAAGGTTATAGAATACTGCAAAGAGGTCGCGATGAGCGCGATAACAACCATGTTCGGAGCACCGCCGATAGGCGTTGCTGCGCCGCCGACCGCAGGCGCGATTGCGGAGAACACGCATAGGGAGCGCATTAGATTGGACTTTTTGTCCAGTTGGCAGGCACGTCCGATCATAACAGCGATGGAGACAAAGAGAATAGCCAAGGGTACGTTCGGAGCAATGGCTGACATAAGTCCGACGCCAAAAATGAAAACAAACAGAAGCCGTTTTGAACTCCCTTTGACAAATGGAAAATTAAAGCACCAGTAGGCATATCTCTCGATGAAGTTGCTCTCTTTCCACAGACCGACGATAATGGTCGCGCCGAAAATAAGCATCATCGAAGGGTCACCGAGAACAGAAAACACTTTGGCAGGAGTGAGGACTCCGAGGAAGCCAAAAATGGGGATACTCATGATGGATGTAACAGGCATGGAGAAAATGTCCGTCAGCCACCACAACATCAGCCATACGCAGCCGGCAAGACAGGTCATGCCCTGTGGAGCCATACCGTCCATCGGCGGAAGATCCTTGATAAACACACATGCGATAGGTCCTGACAGAAAACAGAGAAGCTGTTTGACAGAGGGAGAAATCCGTACGGCCATAAAAGTCCTCCTGGTGTGAGAGACGATTTTCGTGGTGCCTCATGCTTGGATCTTTGATCTAAAAAATACAAAAGGCTGAAATCGCCAACGATTAAGATCTGATTATCTGAAACGTACGTGAAAAATATATTTTTTTCTGTCAGATTAACTACATTCAGCTAAAAATTTCTCTTTTTTTGAGACAAAATGTCTTTCCCTGAAAATATTTTTAATTTTAATTAGGTTCAGGACTCATTAAATATAAAAGATGACAATGGCAGCGAGACAAATGGCCGAAAAGAACGTGTGTGCACAACGGTCATAACGCATGGCTATTCTGCGCCAATCCTTGAGTCGGCCGAACATGATTTCTATCTTGTGCCGCTGCTTATAAACCTCCTTGTCATAGACCACCGGAGTTTTTCGGCTGTGTCTGCCAGGAATACACGGCGTGATTCCTTTACGGGACAAGGCATGACGAAACCAGTCGGCATCATAGCCTCTATCCGCCAGAAGCTCCCTGGCCTGCGGCAGAGTATCAAGCAGGACAGCAGCGCCTTTGTAGTCGCTCACCTGACCGCCGGACAGATGGAAGGCCAACGGTTGACCGAAGGCATTGCAGACAGCGTGGAGTTTTGAATTCAGGCCGCCTTTTGTGCGTCCGATACATCGGGAAAGGCCCCTTTTTTCAGCAAACTTGCTGCTGTCCTGTGTGCCTTGAGATGTGTGGTATCAATCATCAAGCGTGTTGTGGAGCCGTTTTGTTCAACAAGCTCCGCAAAAATCCTGTTAAAGACACCCAATCGGCTCCAGCGGATAAAACGATTGTAGAGAGTTTTGTATGGTCCATACTCGCGCGGGGCATCTTTCCATTGCAGGCCGTGCTTGATGACATAGATAATGCCGCTGACGACACGCCTGTCATCGACTCTCGGAATGCCGTGGGAACGAGGAAAGTAGCGTTTGATACGAGCAATCTGTTCATGAGAAAGATAAAAAAGTTCCTTCACGGCATCCTCCCTATGCCGACAATAAGAACTTTTTACCCTTTTGGCAATTAATGAGTCCTGAGCCTAAGGTCATGATGGCACCGTCGGCAACATCAAGCCCCATATTTCCGCTGTTGTTGATGATATCACCGAAAATTTTAGCTTCATCACTGACGGAAATGGTAGCGGTACCTGCATCGGCAATGACGTTGCCGTTGATTGTTCCACCGTTCAGCTCGATCTTCAGGTTCTCCGTCGTTCCGCCGGTCGCTTCCTTGTAGATGGCATTCCCCTGGTATCCCGCAATATTACCACCGTTGATGAAGATGGTGGCGTTTTCTACCTGGGAATTATGAGAGCCATTGGTAATGATATTATGAACAGTGGCACCGTCTCCGACCGTAATGGTCACGTTCTCTACAGTGTCGTTGTCACCGCCCGCAAAGATGGTTTCAACCTCGCTGTTTCCCGAGACGGTGATGGTGGACGTTCCGACATGACCGCTGTCACTGCCGCCGTATACGGTAACGTCAGAAGCGTCTGTATTATTAATGGTGATGGTAGATTCATTTGTGATGGAGGTACCGTTAATCGTTCCATCTTCTTCGGCCACCGCCACACCTCCAGCCCAGATCAGCGTATTCCCTACCTTAGCTCCGTCAATGCTGATAGCGGATTTCTCTACAATGGATGTGCCACCGTTGGCAGCTATGCCGCCGCCACGGATGGGGCAGGGCTCTTCTTCTCCTTCTTCCATAAGACCGGTGAAGGAACCTCCATTAATGGAAATGGAGGCATCCTTAACCGTAGCTGTCACATCTTTACCGAAGGCAAGGCTGCCGGCATTGAGCTCGCCTGTAAAGGGTTTGTTAGTCAGGGAAATCGAGGTGGTATCAAGAGTGCTGTCGTCAGAAGTGACTTTGCTGCCCGCAGCATATTTTCCACTGTCAGGGTCTACTGTTGCGGCCCCGTCCTTAAAAATGACTCCATCCGTCAGGTCGCTTAAATCAACGGCATTCGCGCAGGACGTTCCTCCCATGACCAGCATGGACGCAACGGCCAGCGAACCAAATACATTGATCAGCGTGCATTTTTTCAAAACTGCCCTATACCTGTTGATAAGGTTTCCTATGGCACCTTTGGTAAGCATTCCGACTCCTCCTGAATACTTATAATACTTTGAAATCCTTTTAAGAAAAAGAAGAGCGTATTTCTCCGGTATTTGTTGGGAGAAGTACATCCGAAGTTTTTCAAAGGTTAAAAATGTATACTATCATATACTTTTCAGGTCAAGTTACCCACTACTTGTGAGGTATGGAAAGCAACCCTTCCCTTCAGGTAGCCACAGGCACCGTCATTCTTCGAGAACGGCGAAAGAGGCACTTAACTCAGCAGGCTCTCGCAGATCAGGCAGGTCTTCAGAGAGTCTACATTGTCGGGATTGAAGCGGGGAAAAGATCCGCTAGCCTCGCTGTTATTTTTGCTCTGGCTCAGGCTATGGGAATGACTGCCGCCGAACTCGTCAGGAAAATACAGGACGAGTTAGCAAAATACTAACCAGCTTATTTTTCAAAGAAAAATATTTCATCAAGCCCTGTATTTAATACAGGGCTTTTTCATATAGAAATAGTATCAGATAGGAGGTTTTATTATGATTACTGACTATCTGAAAGCCGGTTTTCCCGCCATCCTGTTACAGACTCAGGAACCGCATCGAGCGGATGAACTCATGAGGAAGATTCCCGAATGGCAGATATGCCGTTGGGATTGTGTCTCCGGTGTTCACGGCATGGCCCCGTCATCCTTCACTCTCAACGAAATCCAAAACCCTGTCGAAGCTGTCCAATGGCTTTCCACCGTGAAGGATACGGTGCTCATCGCCCATGGACTCCAGCACTTTCTTGATGATCCCGTCGTCTGCCAGTCCATCCTCAATGGAATTCTTCGCTGGAAGAGCGTCGGCAACTGTCTGGTCATGGTCTCTCCATTACCTGCGCTGCCGATTCAACTCCAACCATTCTTTCATCTCATCGAGATGAAGCTGCCCGATGAAGAGGCGTTGATGCGCCTGCAGGCCGAGATCGGCGAAACCACCAACATCAGGACAAACCGCAAAGCCTCAAGGCTCGCCACAGGTTTGACTGAATTTCAGGCAGAAACTGCCTTCAGCTTATCGCTGGTGAAGAAAGGCTATTTCAGTTCCAAGGTCATCACTGAAGCCAAAGCGCAGATGATTAAGAAGTCTGGTCTGCTGGAGCTTTATCCCTCTGTCGACATGCAGAACGTAGGGGGCCTGAAAAGACTGAAAAGCTACATCCAGAACCGCGCACAGGCCTACGCTCCTGATTCGTCGCTTCCCAAGCCCAAAGGAATCCTTCTTGTGGGTATTCCGGGAACAGGCAAATCACTGTCCGCCCGTGCCGTCGCTTCCATGCTGGATTTCCCTCTGCTTCGTCTGGATATAGGGCAGCTCAAAAATTCCCTTGTCGGCGAGTCGGAACGGAGAATTCGAGAAGCGACCAAGGTGATAGACGCCTTCGGCAACTGTGTCCTTTTCCTCGATGAACTCGAAAAAATGTTCGGAGGAGTCAAAGGCAACGGAAGCAGCGACGGCGGAACCACCAGCGGCATGTTCTCTCATTTCCTCACATGGATGAATGATCAGAACAAGGCGTTCATTGTGGCTACGGCAAACAACATCAGGGAATTGCCTGCGGAGTTTTTGCGCTCCGGCAGATTTGATTCCATCTGGTTTGTCGACCTTCCTGCTCTTGAGGAGCGCAGGGAGATTATTGCCATCATGAACAGAAAATACGGAACTGCCATGCCCCTTGAATGGGCGGAGCAGCTGAACGGATACACCGGTTCCGAACTGGAGCAGATTATCAGGGATTCCCTCTTTGACGGTCTGGAAGAAGCCAGAAAGAACCTGATTCCGCTTTCCCGAACCATGAAGGAAGAAATTGACGCCTTGCGTTCCTGGGCCATGTCCAGAGCAAGAATAGCCAATACTCCCGACGAGGCTCCACAGGAAGTGAGAAAAATCCGTTCCGTAGCCAGAAAAACTCTTACCCCAGCCAAGTGAGGCAACCATGTCACACATCGCTAAAATCAAACTTCAGATTAAGGACCTGAACATTCTCAAGAGAACCTGCGAACGGCTCAATCTTCGCTTCGTGGAAAACCAGAAAACCTATACGTGGTATGGGCGAGTGGTGCATCCCGAAGATTTGAAGATTCACACGGATATTACCGAGGAACAACTCGGCAAATGTGACCATGCCATACAGGTTCCCACGGCCAAACTCGGCTATGAGATCGGCGTCATCAGACGTGGAGATGAATACATCCTGCTCTTTGACGACTGGGATCAGGGACTCAGAAAGGCTGTCGGCCATCATGGCGAACTGCTCAAGCAGGCATACACGGCGGAAGTCGTGAAGGCCCAGGCAAAACGCCATAACTATTTCTACTCGGAAAAGAAGGTCGACAATACCCTGAAAATAACCCTGACCGCAGTGTAGGAGAACAGCATGAAGACCATCACCATTTCCATCGACGCCACAGGCGAAGTCACTTTGGAAACTTCCGGTTTCAAGGGCAAATCGTGCCTGGAAGCTTCGGAATTCATCAAGCAGGTTCTCGGGGAGGAAATCTCCCGTGAACTGACACCTCTTTCCTATATTAATAAGGAAGGGAAAGAAGTGACCCGTCATGTTCCCGTGTGCAGGAACGGCGGTTATTCCATCCATTAGGAGTCCGACGTGTCGTATTCTGATATCTTCAAGGATGCGGCGCTTCTTCAGCTCACGGCAACCTGCTGGAGCATTGACAGAAAACTGCCGCCCGCACTTCTGGCTGAGGTCGGGAACGTGGACTACCTGAAAGGACGAAAACTTCTCCTTGATCCGGAATCCACGGCTCCCATCAAACAAATAACCGGCAAGGCCCGAAACTACATCCGAAAGCTGGCCTTGCCATTTCCCATTCGAGGCTGTGTCCTCGTGCCACGGAAGCTGATCCCGACAATACAGGATCAGCTTTCAACATTTAAGAACGATTACGATTGTTCCGTGGAAAGTTTTCTCTACTGGTATCCTTCCGCCATCACGGAAGCAGCGGAGAAGCTGGGAGAGCTTTTTGATCAATTGGACTATCCTTCTGCCGATCAGCTGAAGGGCCGCTTTCGCTTTGAATGGCGTTACCTCACGGTCGGCCCGTCCACATCACGAATACTCCCTGCCTCTCTGTATCAGGAGGAAATGACCAAGTTCAAGGAACTCATGGCGCAGGCACGTCAGGAAGCCGAAGAGGCACTGAGAATGGAATTTGTCGATCTGGTATCCAATCTGACCGACAAGCTGAACGGAACCGACGGAATGCCAAAACGCCTCCGGTCTTCCGCTGTGGAAAACCTGCATGAGTTTTTGTCTCACTTCGATGACAGGAACATCTTTCAGGATGAATAGCTGGAGTCACTGGTGCAGCAATGCAAAAGCATTGTGGACGGTGTATCTCCCGCACGGCTTCGTACTGACGTTTCCTTCAAAACGGAAATGCACGGAAAAATGAGCGAGCTGCTTGCTGCCATTGATCAGTCGCTGGAGAATCTTCCCCGAAGAAAAATCCGCATGAGCGATTAAGGCACAGGCTTGTTCCCGTCACAATTCAAAAGGGTGGCGGGATCTCTCGCCGCCCTCCTTTTCGGAGGAATCATGACCACTCTGAGACTCTCCAAGTCCAAAATCGGCACATTTACCCTGTGCCCTCAGAAGTACCAGTATACATACGTCGATAAGATCATTCCTGAAAAAACGCCGAAGGCCATGCTGGAAGGCTCTGCCCTTCATCATGTCATCGAGAACACCATCGTGTACGGTGACAAGATTGCAGAAATTTCCAGAGTGGCATCCGACGAATTCTGGAAGGACATCGAGCTGACGGGCACAGAATATGAAAGCCCGGAAGCCATGAAAAAAGCTCAGGACAGCGTACTCAAAGAAGCTGAAACATTTCTTTCGCAGATTGACCCTCTCAATCCCGTGGATATGGAAACGTACTTTGAGTATCCGTTGTTCAATCCTGAGACAGGTGAGGTCCATGAGAACATACTGCTTCGCGGATACATGGATCTCATAGACTGCACAGATGACGGAATTTACCGAGTCATAGATATCAAGACTTCGGCACGAACTCCGTTTGACTGGCAGGCAGATCGTTCCCTGGAACTCAGTACCTATGCGTACCTTCTGGCCAGTCGTTTCGGCTGGAACAGCTGTATTCCGGTTTCTTATCTGTACCTTGTCAGAACTAAGAATCCCAAAGTCGTATGGCTCAACTCTGCACGGAGCCGAAAGGATTTCCAGCAGACATATTCCATGCTGCTGTCTATATCCCAAGCCATCCTGCAGGGTAATTTTTATAAAAATATCGGAATGCACTGCTCCTGGTGTCAACATCAGGACATATGCTTCCATTCAAATCCATAATGTGAGGTTGTCACATGGAATTTTCCTATGCATCAGATGATATACGTGAATTGGCAAAAGCGCTTCTGAATGTGCAGAGGCAGCTTCAGCCTGCTGTTAAAGATGCCGTCAATCCTTTTGTCAAAAACAAATACGCGACACTGAACAGTGTTATGGACTGCTGTCGTTCCGTACTGATTGAAAACGGCATTTTGCTGACTCAGTACCCGGTTCCAGCCGAGCCCGGATACTTCGGCCTTGTCACCAAGCTTGTTCATGCGGAGACTGGCCAGTATCAGGCAGGTCTGGCCATGATCCCGCTGGCAAAAAATGATGCTCAGGGGCTTGGTTCAGCCTGTACCTATGGACGACGCTATGCACTTTCCGCCATGCTCGGCATAGTCACGGGAGAAGATGATGACGGCAATGCCGCATCGTTTCGGCAGGAAAAGTGTCCGTCACGGCGGACTTCCCGGCCGCAGTCTTCGACCGCACAGAAGAAGATACCGCTGAGTCAGATGCTTTCCGCCTTGAATTTGGCCGATTACATTCCCCATTACCGGCAATACCTGGAGCAGACCTATGGCTGTCCGGTGGAGAGAATGAATAGTGAACAGTATCAAGAACAGGCTGAAATTCTTAGAGAATGCGAGTCAAACCCCATAGTTTTGCGGGGATTGCTCAAAACCCTCAACACCTACAGAAAACCACAACCCATCAGGCAATAGCTTCGACAGTCTAAAACAAAAGCCCTCTTTTGCATAAGAAGAGGGCTTCTTTTTTTGCATCATAATTTTTTTATATTTTTATATAGAAATAGTATGAGTAGATTATTTTTTTTGTTTAACATTTAACAATGGAGTTTATTATGGATTCTTTTAAAGATCAAATTAGTGAACTTAGCAATCAAGTTTTCGAAAATCTCAACATCAATACGTTCCCACTTGTTCCAGTGGATAAGAGCAGAAGGGAATATGAGGAGAATAAGGAATACGAAATTCCCGTTGACCTTATTTTCGACAACCCGTGTGAAATTCGCAAACACATGGATCAGGAAGATCTTGAGGCTCTGAAGAACAGCATCAGGGCTTCCGGTCAGAACAGCAGCATTATCCTCACGGAAGCGACAGTCGACGATGAAGCGAAGCCGGAGAAGCGGATATACCTCATTTCCGGTCAGCGTCGGTTGCGTGCCTGTCGGGAACTTGGCTTTCAAACCATCCGGGCCAGATTCATTTATTGTAATCTCAGGAATGTCTGCCTGGAAGATAATATCGTCAGATCTGACATTCATTACATCGACATGGCTGAGTATATAGATAAGTATAAACTGACGACAAAATATCTTATAGAAACGCTTAATATATCAAAGCAAACCGTATCAGATTATAGAACATTGATGAATATCGATGAAAAAATACGTAATGAAGTCAGAAAAAGAGACGATATTCCAAAGCGAGACATGTTGATTATCGCAAGAAAGAAAGCGGATAAGCAAATGGAAGCGTTCAGTAACTATATAAATAAAAAGGAGCATAAGCCCATGAAAAAGACTGTAGATCCGAAAAGTAAGTCCTATCGTGACATCTGTAATCTCCGCGATTATCTAAGGAAAAATCCGAATCTGGCGGATGAAGATCTGAGTGATGTGTATGAAGTGGCAGAAGAAATTATTGAATTGATAAAAATGTATAATGAAAACGAATATCAAACATTAGTATATAATAATGACAACTTTAATAAATAGTATAGTGTAATTCAAGAAAAAGGCGGCATACATTGCGCCGCCTTTTTATTTAAAAAATAAAATAAGTTAATTTGAAATTGTTTAGAAAAAACTATTAAGATTTTGTATTAAAATGCAAATAGAGGAAGATATGAGTTTTTTTATTCGTAGAAATAAAGAAAAGTTTGTTAATAGGCTGAAAAGAGGTTGCTTTGAAAGATATGAAAATGTATCAAATTGCTCATCACTTCTTTATGTTATTGAACATATAAACAAATTAACAGGTGAAACTTTAATAAAGCCATCTGGATTTTACAGATGTAAAGAATGCGTATGTCCAATATGCAATGATTTAAAAATGTATAATATGAGAAAAGAAGCAATAGGTATAGTAAAAAATATGGAAAAAATTAATGCTGTATTTATTACTTTGTCTCCTTGTAGAATTAAAGTAGAATATATTAAGGATATGATAAGATTTCTACGAGAACTTTTTACAAGAATAAAAAATAGTAAATTTTTCTCAAAAAGAATTAAAGGTTATATTACAAGTATAGAATTTGGAAGTGTAACTTCAGAAAAATATATACATGTTCATCTTCATGCCATTATATCAGTATCTGGAAGCGTGAAAGGTAGAAATTTTATCTCTAATAATGAGTTTAGTGAATTCGCTTGTGATATATTTTACAATATCCTTGAAGAAGAAAAATTCTTACCATATTCAATAGATAAATTACTAAGTAAAAATAGCGATTATAAGAAGGACTATGAAATACAAACTAATATACAATCAATAACAAACAAATCAACTCTTGAAAAAAAGATAAATTATATAACAAAATCTAAAAATCTAGAATACATTATTTTATCACTTGATATTCAATCACTAAAAACATTTATAAATAAAATTTCAAACATTAAGTATATTACACGTGGTGGAATATTCAGCAAGAAAAATTCCAAACAAAAATTATCTACTGCTGACTTCGCAGCAGAGGATAAAAATTGTTATCTTCTTTCTCGTGAAGAAACACAAAAATATATTAAAAATAATAAAGATCAATTTAGTTTATGGGGGCGTGCGGATACTTTTTATTCATAATATTATAGAAAAAATACATGATATATATGATGGACTAATGTCCATAAAAAGTCTCCGTCAATCCTTCGGTTACATGAAACGCATTGAATATATGCGATAATATATTGAAATTACAAGAATTTACTACACTTTATATAAAGTGTTTCTTTTCAAGAAGTTTCTATATTATTAAATATGTAAGACTTGGCTTTTGATATGTATTTCTTCCCCATGCCGTACGGTGTGGGGAATTTTTTAGCTCAAAGGTATGCAGCTGACTTTTAATTGGAGGTAAGGTATAAAGAGAACGCGCAGGGTATTGAGATTCGTCAGGGGGTATATTTGGGGGTATAGTAGTCCATTGACTTTGACGAAACTCAATTATACTAATGGGATAATATACAGTATCTAATCCCACCCTTTCCGCCAGGATAGATGCTGAAAAGTCCCATAAGGTACATAAACCCTTGTGGGACTTATTTTTTTAAAAATCATAGTCCCGCATAATTCAGCAAGCAACATGGACGTACCCCCAAAATTGGGGGTACATTTGGGGGTACGATATGCGATGTTTAACGGAGTGCGGCTGAAATTTTCGAGGGGGAGACGGCGGAGTGGGCTTATGATCCGGCAAGACGAGATGGTGCGTGCGGTTCTGATGTATGGATCGCTAGGCGGTGCAGGCTGCCCGGTCTGCACTGCCGCGGCTCGGCTCTTGCAGTCTTTGCGCGAGCGTTCAAAATGCCTCCGATCCGTCCGTTCCCGGAAGGCGTGCGTCTGGAAAATCACCTCGGAAACTTCCGGCGAAATCTGGAAGAAAAAAGGAATGTTCGGCGCTGCCCGGGGGGGGCGATCCGCCTGCCCTGACGGCGGAAAATCTTTGGGAGACAGGGAAACAGGGCATTGACAGCTCTTTGGCGGTGAGTAATCCTAGAACAAACCCCTTAGGAAGGAGTCGCCCCCATGAAAGTCACCACGAGGAATATCTTGGAAGGTGTGGTTACGTCTGTAAAAAGAGGCGTTGTCAACGATGAGGTCGATATCGACCTCAAGGGCGGTTTGAAGGTTGCCGCCGTCGTGACCTGCCAAAGCACCGAAACGCTCAAGCTGGAACCCGGCCGCGAAGTGCTGGCCATGGTGAAGGGCGTGAACGTTCTGCTTGTGCGCGAGAGCGACGGCTATATTCTTTCTTCGCGCAACATGCTGCCCGGCAAGGTCGTGAGCGTAAAAAAAGGGCAGATCATGGCCAGCGTGGCCGTGGAGCTGGAAAACGGAGAGCGTCTGACCTCCGTATGCACGGTGGACAGCGCGGATGACGCCGGCATTGCCGAAGGCGTGCATGTGCTGGCCGCCATCAAGGCTCCGCATGTGATTCTTGCCGCCAGGCAGTAGTCCCTTCGACAGGGGCGCTGCTCCTGCAAAACGAGTTGTCCGGAATATGGTCGGGTTCGACGATATTCCGGCTTTTTTTGCCCATCGACGTTCGGAGGCCTCAGGGCGATGCGGCGCGTGTCGATGCCGAAGGAGCGGCACGCCTGTCGCGATATCGCCGGTCGATATTCGTCTTCTGGTCGGATTCGACGTGTCTTCGCGGACTTTCCCGGCCAGGCTCGGAGACTGCCGCGCGTCTTTTTGCGCTTTGAAGCGGCCCGGTTGCCTGATCGGCGTGCGCGTCATATTTCTTTTTCGTTCGAAGCGGCGTTTTTTGCGAAAAATGCTTCCCGGGCTGGGGCGGTCGGTGCAGCTTTTCGGGCAATTGCAAGAATTTGTCACGAAAAAGGGGCGGAAAAATTATGGCGGAAAAACAAGGACTGTGCCACAGCTAGAAAGACGCCGCGGCGGGAAGCGGGCCGCGGACGCGTTGAGGACGGCACGGCGTTGTCATCGACGCCGAACGAACATCGCGCGGAAGCGCTGAACTGTTCCGGCCGACGGCCGGGTGAGCATACGAGGTGACTATGCGTTTTTTTAAATGGTGCGCCAACGTGGCGCTGGCGGTATGCCTGGCGCTGGGCGGCACGGGAGCGGCGCAGGCCGTTTCCGACATACAGATATTCCGTCTGGAAAACGGTCTGACCGTGCTTGTGCGGGAAGACAATCGTTTTCCGCTGGTTTCAGTGCGTCTTTTCGTGAAGGCCGGCTCGGCCTGGGAAAAGCCGGAAGAGGCGGGCATGAGCCATCTTCTGGAACACATGGTGTTCAAGGGCTCCAAGACCAGCGGCCCGGGAGTGGACAAGCGCGTGGAAAACGCCGGCGGTTCCATGAACGCCTACACGTCCTACGACATGACCACCTATCTGACCGACCTGCCTGCCGCAAAGTGGAAGGACGCCATGACCGCGGTGCGCGATCTGGCCTTTGATCCGCTGCTGCGTCAGGCTGATCTGGACGCGGAACGGGAAGTGGTCATTGCGGAAAAGAAGCAGCGCGGCGACAGCCCCATGACGAAGCTCTTCCAGACGGCGCTTGCGCACACGCTGAAGGGCACGCCCTACGAAACGCCGGTCATCGGCACGGAAAAGGCACTGCGCGGCGTGACGCCCGAGATGATGCGCGACTACATTCGGCGGCGCTACGATCCGCGGGACATGGTGCTCTCGGTGGCGGGCGACGTGAAGGCGTCCGACATTCTGGCCGAGGCGAAAACGCTGTTCGGCGGCTACCGGAACAACAACGTGCTCAAGGTGGAGCCGTCCTTTGATCCTGCCGATCTGGCGCAGGGGCTGGTGGTCGATGTGGAGGTCGGCCCCTGGGACAAGGCGTTCGTGTCGCTGTCCTTCCCGCTGCCGGGCATGAAGGATGAGCTTCTGCCTGCGGCCGACGTGCTGGCGCATCTTCTCTCCGGCGACGACACTGCGCTGCTGCCCGTGTCGTTCCGCATTCAGAAGCCCGTGGTGGACAGCATAAGCGCTTCGGCCATGAGCTTTGAGCGGGCGGGCGCTTTCATGATTCTGGCGCAGCTCGACGCCGACAACACGCCCGAATATCTGCGCGACTTGGGCAAAACGCTGGACTCGCTCAAGGCGACGGATTTCACCGACGAGCAGATTGCCCGTGCCCGTCTGAACCTTGAGGACAATTATCTGCGCGGCCTTGAGAACATTGCCGACGTCGCGGAGACCATGGGCTCGGAATATTTTTATGATCCGTCCAGCGTGGGCGGCGAGCGTTATCTTTCTGCGGTGCGCAGCGTGGGACGCACGCAGATTCAGGAAGTCATCGACCGCTGGCTGCGCCCCGACGCGCTGACCGTGGCCGCGTTGGTTCCGCAGGGTGAAAAGGGCGGAGCTGCGGCGCTGGACGGCGCCGCGGCAAAGGCTGCGCTCGTGCAGGGCTGGCCGGAAGCGGGCAAGGCCGCGCCCGCCGAAGCGAAGAAGGACAAGGCCGACACGGCGCTTCGCCCCGAAGTGATTTCCCTCGGCGAGGGCCGCACGCTCGTGCTTCTTCCCGACAGGTCGCTGCCGTACGTGTCCGCCGCGCTGAGCTTTTCCGGCGGCGAGCTTCTGGCAGGCGACAATGAGGAAGGTCTGGCCTCGCTCACTGCGGCCGCGCTGCCTACGGGCACGAAGAACCGCAGTCTGAGCGACATCAACGTGTACCTTTCCGGTCGCGCGGCGGGACTTTCCGCAGGCAGCGGTCTGCGTTCGTTCAGCGTGCAGATGGACGCCCCCGCAAAGTTTGCGCCCGAGGTGTTCGCGCTCATGAAGGAAGTGCTGGAACAGCCCGCCTTCCGCGACGAAGACGTGGAGCGCGTGAAGCGCGAACAGATAGCCTCCATCGTGAGCAGCGAGCAGAGCGCCATGGGCCTGCTCGGCAGGAATTTGCGTCATTTTCTCTTCGGCAAGGGTTCCTACGCGCACAGAAACGACGGCGATCCCGCCGTGGTGGCCAAGTACACGGCAAAGGACGTTGCGGCGTTCTGGAACCGGCAGAAGGCGCGTCCGTGGGTGCTTTCCGTGGCGGGCGACTTCGACCGCGCGCAGGTGGAAGCGTTTGTGAAGTCGCTGCCCGCGCCCTCGGAAAAGGCGCTTGAGAGCGAGGCCCCCGCGTGGACGAAGGAAAAGACGTGGAGCATGAAGCTGCCCGGACGCAATCAGGCCGTGTACCTCATGCTCTTCCCCACGGCGGGCGCTGAGGACTCCGACAGGCCGGCGCTGCGCCTGCTTTCGGAATCGCTCGGCGGATTCACCGGCAAGCTTTATCAGGATCTGCGGGAAAAGCAGAGCCTCGGCTACTCGGTGTTCCCTGTGGACTGGGCCGGAAAGGATACCGGTTTTCTTGCCTTCGGCATTATCGCCTCGCCGGAAAATCTGGACAAGGCCAGGGCGTCCTTTGAAGCCATCGTGCGCGATCTGCACGAAAATCTGCTCTCTGAAGAAACGCTGGAGCGGGCCAAGGCCGTGGCTGAGGCCAACTACTACCGCGCAAGGCAGAGCCGCGCCATGCGCGCCGGAGAGGGCGCGGCCAACATTCTGAACGGGCACGGCCTCGACTACGGCCGCGAATGCCTTGAGGCCATGAAGGCCGTGGATGCGAAGACGCTGCGCGAAACGGCGCGCAAGTATCTGGATCTGAACCGCGCCTATGATCTTCGCGTGACGCCGTAGCGGCGCGAAGGCTGCGGAACGCGGTTCCGCCGTTTTGGCGGATAAGTGAAAACATGAAAGGGGCGACGGAATATTCCGTCGCCCCTTTCATGTTTTCAGGAGATTGAGGAGCGGAAGCGATTAAAAAAGAGCCCGCCGACCCGGCGAGGGGAGCGCAAAACGGCCGGAGCCGGAGCGCGCCGCCCGGCGCAGGGGGGAGAGCGACGAAGGATCAGTGCGTCCAGTCGATGACGGGAACCGCGTCGCCCAGCTTCTTTTCTATGGCGGCCTTCATGGCTTCGGCGTTCGGGCAGGGCATGCCTATGGGACTGCCCTTGCGTATGCAGGAGGCGAGAAACACGGCTTCGGCTCCGCGATCGACCAGCATTTTCGCCCGGGTGACGGCGTGCTTGCCCGGACAGCCGCCGCAGCTCACGAAGCCCACGATTTCACAGGGCGCAAAGGATTCAAAGGCCATGGTTCCCGCGCCTGCGCATTTGAAGTCCGTGGTGCCGGGGCACATGTCTTCGGTCTGCTGGCAGCGTATGATGCCTATTTTCTTCATGATGTCCTCCTTGCCGCAGGGGCGGCTTCTGCTCAGCTTACGCCAGGGGCCCGGGATCGCGCAAGAGCGGCGGCAAAAAACGCAGGCAGGGGAGGCTACATTGCAAAATATTGCACGACGAGAAAGAGTTTGAAACGTGACTTTCCTGCCGGCTCATGTACAAGGGAGCTGTCGAAGGTTGTCAGCTCCCCTGGATAACCAGAGATTTTCATACTCTTCTCCTCCATACCCCCTTTCCATGCCGGCCGGTTCCCAGCTCCACGAACCGGCCGGTTTCTTTTTGCGTGAGCGGCAGGCTTTCGGGCGTGCCGCTGCACGCAGGGCGATGCACGAAAAAAAGGCCGGACGATGACTCGTCCGGCCGCGGCGTCGTCGGTGCAGGATTCCGTAAAAGGGGCTGCTTCGCGCCGAGGTCTGCGAAGCGTACGGAAGTCTGCGCCGCCGCCGGCTGCTTTTTCCCGGCGATTGGCTCCGCCGGAACGGGTTATTCCTTCTCCTCGGCCTTGGCCTCCCCGGGCAGCTTTTCCGCAAGAATCTTGTCTATCATGTTGCCGTCCATGTCCACCACCTCGAAGCGCCAGCCCTGACAGACAACGTGATCGCCCTCGCGGGGAATGCGGCCCGTCAGGTACATGAACATGCCGCTCAGAATGGTGTAGTATCCCTTGTCCTCGGCGGGAAGCGTCTGAATGCCGAGTCTGTCCTTGAGTTCCGGCACGGGAATGCCGCCGTCCATGAGCCAGCTGCCGTCCTCGCGCTGCACGGCCCAGGAATCCTCGTGCGGGGTGTCGATCTGTCCGGCCAGGGCCGTGAGAATGTCGCGGGGCGTGACGATGCCCTGCAGCGTGCCGTATTCATCGACAATGAATACAACGTGCAGACGCTGTTCCTGAAAGCGTTTCAGCAGCTCCAGACTGGTGAGCGTTTCCGGCACGAACACGGGCGGCAGACACTGGGCGGTCAGCTCGCGGGAAAAGGTTTCGGCGTCGTTTGCGGATTCCGCGCACAGCAGCAGCGCCTGATTGGTGCGTATGACGCCGAGCAGATTGCCGAGACCGCCGTTGCACACCGGCAGCCAGGAATGCTCGAATTCCTTCAGCACGTTCAGATTTTCCTGCGGGGAGAGCTGCGCGTCCAGAAAAAGCACGTCGGCGCGGGGCACCATGATGGAGTTTGCCGGACGGTCGTCGAGGCGGAAAATGTTGCGCAGCATGTCGCGCTGACGGCTTTCGATGGCTCCCGCTTCCGAGCTTTCGTCGATCATGGCCTGAATTTCCTCTTCGGTGACGGTCTGACTTTCGTCGGGCCGCGCGCCCAGAATGCGCAGAATGAGGCTGGTGGACCAGGAAAGAAGCAGCACGAAGGGCGCGCTTATTTTGGCAAGGGCCGTCATGGGCCGGGCCACGAGACAGGCCATGCGCTCGGGCGCGAGCTGTCCGAGGCGTTTGGGCACGAGTTCGCCCACCACGATGGACAGATAGGTGACCGCCATGACCACGACCACGGTGGCCAGCATGCCTGCCGTGGCCGCAGGAACGCCGAGGGATTCGTGCATCCACACGGAGAGCGGCCCGGCCAGGGCCGATTCGCCGAAAATGCCGCTCAGAAGCCCGATGGACGTGATGCCTATCTGGATGGCGGAAAGAAAGCGGGTGGGGTTTTCGCCGAGATGTATGGCGGCCTGGGCGGCCTTGTCGCCGGCGGAGGCCCTCGGCGAGAGCCGCGCCTTGCGGGCGGTCACGAGGGCGATTTCAGACATGGCAAAAATGCCGTTCAGCACGATGAGCACTATAAGAATAATTATTTCCATGTATTGATTGTCATAATTATCGCAAAAGTGTCAATGCCTTTTTTGAATATGCAATCAAATCTTCTTCTTTTGGTTGAAATGACCATAAATCGAGATGTTTTTATTTTTTTATGCGTGCATATTATTGAAAATATCCGTGAATGATAATGCTCCATGATGTGCGGTTGTGGAGCATAGTAAAGATGTTGATTTGTGCGGAACAAAAAAAGAGATGCGGAGAATAAGACAGCGGTGCCGTTTTTTGTGATTTTTGAAGAGAATTTTGCAGAGGTCGGCGTGGGCGCGGAGCCTGCGTCAGTGGCTTGCTGAGGAGGTTTTCACTTTTTTTCGCATGGTTGCAGGAGCGGAGCTTTTGCGGCTATGGTTTGAAAAGTATTTGGAAACGCCCGCGTCGGCGGGCGAGCGCCTTTCGGACAGGACCATGAAACGTATTCTTGTTTTTCTCAAGCAGTGGGCTCTGGTGGTGGCCATCATCGCCGGAGCGCTGGGGCACTCCGTCTTTTCCCATTTGTCCTTTCTCTCTCCGTATCTGCTCATAGCCATGCTGCTGTTCACCTTCTGCGGCATGTCGCTGCGAACGGTGCGCATTCATCGTCTGCACGTCATGCTGCTCGCGCTGCAGATGGCGGGAAGTCTGGTCCTGTACTGGATTCTTCTCGGATGGAACGATCTTGCAGCGCAGACGGTGGGGCTTATCATGCTCGTGCCCACGGCTACGGCCGCCGCCACCATTACCGGCATGCTCGGGGGCAGCGTCGGCTTTCTGGCGACCTATGTGTTTCTCGGCACGTTTTCCTCCATCGTGGCCGCGCCGCTGCTCGTGCCCATGATGGCTCCCGGGCACGTGGACATGCCGTTCTTCGCTTCCATGCTGTCGGTGTTCTTCAAGGTCGGCCCCATTCTCTTCGTGCCGTTTTTCTGCGCGCTTGCGCTTCAGTCCTTTGCGCCGCGCGTGTGTGAGAGCATAGTTCGCAAAAATTTCGTCTCCTATTATCTCTGGGTGGCCATGATTCTCATTCTCATGGGCAGCACCTTCGACATGCTGCTGTCGCCCGGACGCAAGGACGTCGGCGCGGAAATCGTGGTGGCCGCGTGCGGCGTGGTGGTGTGCATGCTGCAGTTTCTGGTGGGCAAGCTGCTCGGCTCCCTGTATCATCGGCGCATTTCGGCCGGTCAGGCGCTGGCGCAGAAGAATCTCATGCTGGCCATGTGGCTGGCCTTCCAGTATTTCGATCCCATGGTGGTGGTCGGACTTGCGGCCTATTCCGTCACGCAGAACGTGTTCAACGCCACGCAGCTCTGGCTCAAGGGCCGGATGGACGGGCGGGTGCAGGAGCGGCTGCACGCGTACCACGAGCAGAAGCATCACGGCGCGGACGGAGGCGTGAAGTAATACGGCGGCGACGCCGGAGCGCGCGAACAGAAAAGGCATGGAGGTGCGGCGTGAAGATAGGCGTGTTGCAGATGGACGTGATCAAGGGCGACCGGCAGGCCAACCTGGAAAAGGCGCAGCGTCTTGCGGCAGAGGCCGCGGCTCTGGCGGTTCCGCCGGATGCGCTGGTGCTGCCGGAACTGTGGTCCACGGGCTACGCGCTGGAGCGGGCCGGGGAACTCGCCTCGCCTTTGGGCCGGGAGGACGCCGATTTTCTCGGAGAGCTTGCGCGGCGGCATCATGCGGCATTCATCGGTGGTTCCGTGCTTTCGGCGCAGGACGGCAAGGTGTTCAACCGCGCGCAGGTCATTGACGCGGAAGGCCGGTACGTGACCGGCTACGACAAAATTCATCTGTTCCGCCTGATGGACGAGCACAGGTTTCTGGCCAGGGGCCGGGAGACGCGCTTGTTTTCGTTTTCGGGCATGCGCTGCGCGCTGGCCATATGCTACGACATCCGCTTCTGCGAGCTCATCCGCAAGCTGGCCGTGGCCGGTGCGGAGGCGCTGTTCGTCAGCGCCGAGTGGCCCATGGTCAGGCGCGATCACTGGGAAACGCTGCTGCGCGCCCGCGCCATTGAAAATCAGATGTACGTGGTGGCCTGCAACCGCTGCGGCGGCGAGGACGGGGAACGCTTTGCGGGGAATTCCATGATCGTTGCGCCGGACGGCGAGGTGCTGGCCTGCGCAGGAGACGGCGAAGAGGTCATTGCGGCGGAACTGGATGCGGAACGCGTCCGCCGCGTGCGGGAGAGCATTCCCGTGTTTCTCGACAGAGAGCCCGAGCTCTACTGAGCGCAGGGTGAGAACATTTCGGCAGCCAGACGTCGGAGAGGTTCGCAGGTACTGAGATGGCCCGCGCCTCGGGCATGTTTCGTTTCCGGCGGGTTATCCGCTGCTTTGCAGCGACGGCAACGTTTGCAGATTGCCGGAAAACGACAAGGGGAAAACAAAAAGCGCCTTCCTTCGGGAAGGCGCTTTTTGTTCAGGTCAGAGATGCGCGCGTTGCGCTGCGGAGCGGCAACGCCCGGCGCGACGCCGAGATCAGATTTTGATGATGCCGAGGGCTGCAGCCACGGAGGAGACGAGCACCACGAGCAGCAGCAGGGGGGCGAGCCAGGAAATGCAGATGCGGAAGATCTTTTCGCCGTGGAAGGCGGAGGAGAGCTTCACTTCGGAAATGAGGTTTTCGATGCCCACGATGCGGCCGATGAGCAGGCAGGTAAGCATGGCGGCCAGCGGGCAGAGAATGAGGCTGGCGAGGAAGTCCATCATGTCGAGGATGCTGAGTCCGGCAATGGAGATGAAGTCCCACACGCCGAAGCCGAGGGAGCAGGGCACGCCGAGGGCGATGGCTTCAAAGGTCATGAACAGGGCGCTCTTTCTGCGCGACCAGTGAAGTTCGTCGGTGAGCGTGGACACGCAGGTTTCCATGATGGAAATGCTGGAGGTGAGGGCGGCGAAGAACACCATGAGGAAGAACACGGCGCCGATGACGCCGCCGAAGCCCATGCTCTCGAAGATTTTGGGAATGGTGATGAACATGAGCGAGGGGCCGGCGTTCAGCGCTTCGGCGGTGCCGCCGGAGAAGGCGAACACGGCGGGAATGATCATGAAGCCGGCGAGCGTGGCGACGAGGGTGTCCATGAGACCGATGCTGTAGGTGGCCTCTTCGACGTTGACTTCCTTCTTCATGTAGGAGCCGTAGGTGATGAGGATGCCCATGCCTATGGACAGGGAGAAGAAGAGCTGTCCGCAGGCGGCCACCACGGTCATGATGGAGAACTTGGAGAAGTCGGGCACAAGGTAGTAGTAGATGCCCGCGCCCGCGCCGGGACGGGTCATGGAATAGACGGCCACAATGACGGCGAGCACGAGCAGCAGGGGCATCATGACGCGCGAGGCGCGTTCCACGCCGCCTTCCACGCCCTTGAGAATGATGCCGAGAGTGCAGCCGAGGAAGATGAGATTCCAGAGAATGGGTTCAAGCGGCGAGGAGATGAAGCTGCCGAAGTAGCCGTCTCCGGCCACGAGGCTGACGTCGCCCACGACGTACTCGAACAGATATTTTACGATCCAGCCGCCGATGAGGCAGTAGTAGGGCAGAATGAGCATGGGCACGACGGCGTTGACCCAGCCGCCGAACACCAGGAAGGGATTGCGCTGCATCTGGCCGAAGGCGCGATAGGCTCCCACGGGGCTGAGTCTTGTCTTTCTGCCGAGGCTGGTTTCGGCCACGATGAGCGAGTAGCCGAAGGTGAGCATGAGAATGAGATAGACCAGCAGGAAGATGCCTCCCCCGTACTTGGCGGCGAGATAAGGAAAGCGCCAGATGTTGCCGAGGCCCACGGCAGAGCCGGCCACGGCGAGAATGAAACCTATGTTGCCGGAAAAGAGGCCGCGGGCACTGCCTTTGCCAGGATCGGATGAGGCCTGCTGGGACATGTGTGACTCCTGAAGGAAAAAGTGTTCGCAACAGGATATAAGAAGGATGAGAAAATGACAAGCCGGAAATGTGTTTTGGTTCGGCAGGCTCGCCGGAGAGAGACGGCGCGGCGGTTTTGCATGCGCTTTTCGCGTGTTTGCGCCGCCATCATATCTTCATGAAAACGTCATCGCGGCGTGACGTTTTTTCCCGGGATGCGTGGTAGAGTGATTCCTGATGTTTTCCGGCGCGCGGCATGCGTGATAATGTTGTCCGCTTTGCCGGTGTATCATCGTTTTTCCCGCGGCGGTCTGCTAGGGTTTGATCGAAACCGGGCGGAGCCGCGATGCCGGTCGCGCGGTCTGTGCGGCGAACCGGTTCCGAATCTGTCATCCGGAGGTCTTTATGATGGAAGCGGGAACTCTTGAACGTCTGAACGCCGAACTTGAGGAGGAACAGGAACGTCTGCGGTATCTGCGGGGCCTGTTTCAGGGCGAATCCATGCCGGACAAGCTCGACGACGCCCTGCACATGGAGTCCGTGCGCTTTGCGGGCACCCTTGCCGACAGAAGCGCCAGACGACTGAGCGCCCTGCGCAGACTGGCGCTCGGCGGCGCGGGGGAAGAACGCTTCTGCGAAGACTGCGGGGAACCCATTCCGCTCTCCCGCATACTGGCCGCGCCGGAATGCGTGTGCTGCCGCCGCTGCCAGGCCGTACGCGAAGGCGATCCCGCCGCGCTCGCCGAGCTTGAGGACTGATTGTGTCCCGGGATGTCATAAGACTGTAATACTCACGTCACATGAGTTTGGCATGCTGCTCCGAAATCACAGGACAGTTGATAACGGAGTGAGAGTATGTCGTTTTTTACAGCCATGCAGCTTTTAGGCGGCGTGGGAATTTTTCTCTACGCCATCAAGCTCATCAGCGAATCCCTGCAGATGGTGGCCGGCGAGAGACTGCGCAACATCATAGGCATGTTTACGAAAACGCCCGTTCTGGGCGTTTTTTTGGGTACGGCTGTCACCATGGTCATTCAGAGCAGCAGCGCGACCACCGTCATGACGGTGAGCTTCGTGGACGCCGGTCTCATGAATCTTACCCAGGCCATCGGCGTCATCATGGGCGCCAACATCGGCACCACGGTCACGGGACAGATTCTGGCCTTCCGGGTCAAGGATCTGGCGTATCTGTTCGTCATCGTGGGCGTGCTGCTCATCTTCGTCTGCCCGTCAAGGAAGCTCAAGCATCTGGGCGAAGGCCTGCTCGGCTTCGGACTGCTCTTCATAGGCATGCAGACCATGGAAAGTTCCATGGCCTTTCTGCGCGACAGGCAGGATCTTTTCCTCGCCTTCAGCAACAATCCGCTGCTCGGCCTTGCCGCAGGCACGCTGCTCACGCTGCTTGTGCAGTCGAGTTCCGCCACGGTGGGCCTGACCATCGCCCTCGGCACGCAGGGACTCATTCCCCTGGAAGCGGCCATTCCCATCATTTTCGGCGACAACATCGGCACCACGGTCACGGCGGTGCTCGCGGCGCTCGGCACGGGACGCGCCGCGCGTCAGGCCTGCGCGGCCCACGTGCTGTTCAACGTCATCGGCGTGTGCATCTGGATGCCGCTCATGCCTCTGTGGATCGGCTTCATCGAAGCGTCGTCCTCGTCCATCGGGCATCAGATAGCCAACGCCCACACCATGTTCAACATCTGCAACACCATTCTTTTCCTGCCCTTTGTCAAGCCCTTTGCGGCGCTCATCCGCAAGATCATTCCCGACGCGGACCGCATCGACCGCCGCGACGCCGCCTATCTCGATCCTCATCTCATCCAGCGCACGCCCGTGGTGGCCGTGAGCGCCGTGAAGCATGAATGCCGTCACATGGGCGAAATCGTGCTCGAACTTCTGGATCGCACGGAAAAGGTGTTCTTCGAGGAGAAGGACGACGAGAAGGAAGAAGTGCTGCGTCTGGAAGAAAAAATCGACCGGCTGGAAACGGCGATCCGCAGCTATGCTTCGGACATCATGCAGACCGGTCTTGACGGAAAGGACGCCGACATGCTGGAAGCCTGCGTGGTGAGCGCGGGCGATCTCGAACGCATAGGCGACAAGGGCAAGAGACTCATCGACTTTTACGAATACCGCAGAAAGAGGGGCGACGACTTTTCTTCTGCGGCCATGAACGAAGTACGTTCGCTCTTTTTTGAAACGCGTCGGGCCGTGCGGCTGGCGCTGGACGTGTTCGGCTCCGAACCGTTCACCGCCAGAGAGAAGGAAACGCTGGACGCCCTGGCCGATCATATCCGCGAGCTGGAATCCTCGCTGCGGGCAAGCCACGCTTCCCGCCTGAGCGCCGGACACTGCTCTCCCGAATCCGGTCTGGTCTTCATTGACGTGCTTGGAGCCATCGAGCAAATAGCGTATCGTTCAAGAAAGATCGCCGATCACATGGCGGGTCGGCAGAGTGCGGAGGCGTAACCGTGGCCGAAAACAAAGAGCATATGACGGAGCCGCAGGAAGCGGGTCAGAAGAAAATAGACCTCACGGCGCAGGACTACTACCTCAACAGAGAACTGAGCTGGCTGGACTTCAACGCCCGCGTGCTTCAGACGGCGCTCGACGAGCGCCTGCCTCTTCTGGAGCAGACCAAGTTCCTGTCCATATTCTACAACAATCTCGACGAGTTCTTCATGGTGCGCGTGGCCAAGGTGCTGCGTCAGTACCGCGAGGGCGCGGCAAGCTGCGAGGCCGACCGCATGACCCCCTCGCGTCAGCTTGCCGAGATTCGCCGCAAGGCTTCGTCACTGCTGTCTCTGGCAAGCGAGCACTGGCAGAAGAAGCTCGTGCCCCTGCTCCGCGAACGGGACGTTCATCTCGTCCACTACGACGAACTCACGGAAAAGCAGCGGCGTTTTCTGCTGGCCTACTTCCGCGACGAAATTTATCCCGTGCTCACGCCGCAGGCCATTGATCCGGGGCATCCCTTTCCCACCATTTCCAATCTCAGCCTGAATTTCATCATCCGGCTCCAGGGCAGGGACGGCATTGCCCGCTTCGCCAGGCTGCGCTGTCCGAGCAACGTGTCGCGCTTCATCTTCATTCCGCGCAACAAGGAGGCCAAAACCTACGCCTCCCTCGGCCTGAAGGCCAACGTGCGCGACGCCGACATTCTGCTGCTTGAGGAACTCATCGGCGAGCATCTCGGGCTGCTGTTCCCGGGCTATACCGTGGTGGACTACGGCCTCTTCCGCATCACCCGCAACACCGACGTGGACATCGACGAGGACGAGAGCGAAGATCTGCTCGAAGCCGTGCAGGACATGGTGGAGCAGCGGCGCTTCGGCGGCGTGGTGCGCCTTGAGACCGCGCGCGGAATGTCGTCCGATCTTTCGGAATTTCTCATCAAGCGCCTGGGACTCAAGCCCTTTCAGGTATACCGCGTGAAGGGCCCGCTGGCCTTTGCGCAGTTCATGTCCCTTTACGGTCTGGACAGGCCCGGCCTCAAGATTCCGGGGCACAGTCCCGCGATTCCCCCGGTGCTGCAGACGGACAGCCTGTTCCGCATCATCCGCAAGCAGGACGTGTTTCTGCACCATCCCTACGACAGCTTCTCGCCGGTGCTGGACTTCGTGCAGACGGCCGCCGAAGATCCGGACGTCATTTCCATCAAGCAGACGCTCTACCGCGTGGGCAACGATTCGCCCATCGTGCGGTCGCTCATCGAGGCGCGCCGTCGCGGCAAGCAGGTGACGGCCGTGGTGGAACTCAAGGCCCGCTTCGACGAAGAGCGGAACATCACCTGGGCCGAGGAGCTGGAGCGCGAAGGCGTGAACGTGGTGTACGGCTTCGTGGGCATGAAGATTCACGCCAAGCTCTGCCTTGTGGTGCGCCGCGAGGCGGAAGGCGTGGTGAGCTACGCCCACATAGGCACGGGCAACTACAACGCCTCCACGGCGAGACTCTACACCGACATGGGCATTCTGACCTGCCAGCCCGACATCTGCGCCGACATGGCCGATCTTTTCAACGTCATGACCGGCTATGCGGAAAAGGACAACTATCGCGAACTTCTCGTTTCGCCCAATTCCATGCGCCGCCGTCTCATCGAGCAGATTCAGAACGAAATCGCCGTGTGCGCCCGCGGAGGCGAAGGCGAGATCATCATGAAGTGCAATCAGCTCGTGGACAGAAAGATCATCCGCGCGCTGTACATGGCGTCCATGGCGGGCGTGAAGGTGCGGCTCATCGTGCGCGGCATCTGCTGCCTGCTGCCCGGACTGCCCGGCGTGAGCGAGAACATCACGGTGCACTCCATCGTGGGGCGCTTTCTGGAACACGCCCGCGTGTACTGGTTCCGCAACGGCGGCAGCTCGTGCATGTTCATGGGCAGCGCGGACATGATGTCCCGCAATCTGGACAGACGCATCGAAGTGCTCACGCCCGTGCTCGACGAAAACATACGCCGCACGCTGCTTGAGGTGCTCAGGCTCCAGCTTGCCGACAACATGCAGGCCTGGGAGCTGCGCGGCAACGGCGAATACGTGCGCCTTTCCCCTGCGGAAGGAAGCGAGCCCGTCAATTCGCAGGAAATTCTTCTCAAGCGCTGAAGAAGCATTCTTCAGGGAGGAACTATGGTCAGATCGGCAGGAAAGAACGGCGGAACGCGCAGATCCGGCGGCGGACGCCGAGCCGGACGCGGCAGAGCGGTCGAAGCGGCGGCTGTGGAGACGACTCTTTCCGTTGACGAGAAGAGAAGAGCGATCGAAGAGACGCCTGCGGAGGCGTCCGCGGAAAAAGATCCGGGGGCCGGAAGCGATTCCGGGATCATGGAAGCTGCGGTCGCGAATGCCGACGATGCGCAGGCCGAGACTCGGGAGAGCTCGCCGGAGGTTGCCTCGGATGTGGTCTCGGACGCTGCGCCGAACGCCGTCTCGGACTCAGCCTCGGAAGGGGACGCGGCAAACGCCGTGCCGGACGCTGCGCCGAAGGTTGCGCCGTGCGAAGACGCCGTCGAAGCAGCAGCCTTGCCCGAAGGCACGGAACGCGCGTCGGAAGAGGCTGCGCTGCCGGATGCGGAAAAGGCTTTGGAAGAAACTTCCGAACAGCCTTCCACGGCATGCCGTCCTGAGCCTTCCGCCGGGGAACGCGTTCCCGGCGAGCTCGACATGCTGCGCGGGGCGCTTTTTTCGGAAGATCTGGAACAGGCCGCCGTGGAGCAGATGTTTCAGTGGAAGAAGGAGCGCCCGCAGAGCGGCGCGGACGGCGAGGAAGAAACGGAGCTCTCCGGCGCGGCGCTGCTTGAAGCCGTGCATCACGGCCGTCATGTGGCGGCGCTTGCGCTGGCGCTGTTCGAGCCTCTTGCCCCGCGCTTTGCTCTGGACATGCGCTGGGCAAGAATGCTGGCGCAGGCCGCGCTGTGGCACGACCTCGGCTTTGCCGCGGGCGGACGCCGCCGCCATCACAAGCGCAGCATGGAAATCATCGAGGAAAACGTTTTTCTGTCGCTTTCCTTCGGGCTGACGGAGAATGAACGCCCGCTGGTCGCTCTGCTGGCCCGCTACCATCGCCGCGCCTGGCCGAGCATGAGGCATCGGCGTTTTGCCGCGCTCTGCCGCGAGGATCGCAAGGCGCTTCGCGCGGCATCCGCCATCCTCAGAATCGCCGACGCTCTGGATTACCGTCACAAGGGCGCGGTGGAAGAGGTGCGGGTGAGTCTTCGCCGTCACGCGGCGCGTCTGGTCTGCTTCGGCTCGGAACCCTGCAGCCGCGAATGCCGCCGCGCGCTGAAGAAGGGAGATCTTTTTGAAGACCTGTACGGCGGACGTCTGGAGGTCGCGCAGGGAAAGGAAGGAGACAGGGATGCCGGTTGAGAATCCTGCGGGCAGAGGGCGCACCGTCGCCATCATGGATCTGGGGTCGAACTCCCTGCGCATGATGATCGTCCGCATCGGTGAAAACCGCGTGACCAGCGTGCTCAATCAGGTGAAGCAGATGGTCAGGCTCGGCGAGGGCGCGTTCGGGGAACACAGGCTTCAGCCCGAACCCATGCGCCGCACCATTGCCGCGCTGCGCGGCTTTGCGGGCATGTGCCGTTCCTACGGCGTGGACGAGATTGTGGCGCTGGCCACCGCCGCCGTGCGCGACGCCGCCAACGGTCAGGAATTCATGGACGAGGTGCGCCGGGAAACCGGCGTGGACTTCACGGTGATCTCCGGCAGGGAAGAGGCCCGTCTCATCTGCCGCGGGGTGTCGGTGGCGCTGGAACCCTTTGCCGGAAAGCGCATGTTCATCGACATCGGCGGCGGCAGCACCGAGCTTTCCGTGGCGGAAGGCTCGAACATTCTGGAACTGGAGTCGCTCAAGCTCGGCGCGGTGCGTCTGGCCGGGCTTTTCCCCGGTTCCGGCCCGGTGAGCTCCCAGTGCTACGCGGAAATGCAGAAGTACGTGCGCGATCACGCGGTGCTGCCCCTCCAGCGCATGGAGGCGCAGGCTCCGGGCGAGCTGGTGGGCAGTTCCGGCACCATTCAGAGCCTTGCGGAAATGGCCGTGGCCATGGCCCGGGACAGCGGGAAAAAAACGGGCGACACCGCGGAAATACTCAGCTACAGCTCGCTTAGGCGCGTGGTGAAGGCGCTTTGCGAACGCAACGAGGAAGAGCGCATGTCGCTGCCCGGCATGAATCCCCGCCGAACGGGCATACTTATTCAGGGCGCGGCCATTCTTCAGACCATCATGGAGGAGCTGGACTTCGATTCCGTGCGGGTGTCCGGCCGCGGACTGCGCGACGGCGCGCTGGCCGACTATCTGGAGCGGCTGTTTCCCGAAAAGGGGCGGCTTTCCGTGCGCGACGAGAGCGTGCTGCGTCTGGCGCGGCTGTGCCGCTTTGAAGAAACGCATTCCAGACACGTGGCAAAGCTTGCCCTCATGCTTTTCGATTCCGCCCGGGAACTCGGTCTGTACCGCGGCCCCGCGCGCATGCGCGAGCTGCTGCACTACGCGGGACTGCTGCACGATATCGGCATCTTCATTTCCTTTACTAAGCACAACGTTCACAGCCACTACCTCATCCAGAACAGCGAGATGCTCGGCTTTACGCAGAAGGAAGTGTCGCTCATGGCCGCGCTGGCGCTGTTTCACCGCTACGGCTATTCCCGCAAGGACAAGGTCTGCGCCGCACTTGCCGAAGACTGGCAGGAGCACGCGAGATATCTTTCGCTGTTTCTGTCCCTGGCGGAAGCCATGGACAAGAGTCACCGGCAGGCCGTGGTGTCCGCATCGTTCGTCCGGCGCGCTCAGGGGCTTGCGCTCGTCATGCGCGCCACGGCGCCCTGTCCCGTGGAGCAGGAGCGGATCAAGCGCTGCCTCAAGGCGCTGGAAAAGTGCTTCGGCAAAACGGACATGGTGTGGGAAGCCTCATCGTAGCGGAAAAATTTTTTCGCTGTGGGGCGGAGTCGTCGAAAGGCGGCTCCGCCCTTTCTCGTCCGGCGTTCCGGCACGGGAAGGGCGCGGAAGATTTTCGGAACTTGTGACGGCGATTCTGGACATTGCCCGGAAAGTGATTAACCTTGCTGGGAAACCAGACGAAAACGCGAAGACGACCGTTGCCGACTTCGCATTATCAGGAGTACAACCATGTGGGAATATACCGAGACTGTCCGTGACCACTTCCTGCATCCCCGCAACGCGGGCGTGCTTGAAGACGCCAATGTCATCGGCGAGGCTGGCAGCCTTGCCTGCGGCGACGCTCTGAAGCTCATGCTCAAGGTCAACGATCAGGGCATCATCGAAGACGTCAAGTTCCAGACCTTCGGCTGCGCGAGCGCCATTGCTTCGAGCTCCGCGCTGACCGAGCTCATCAAGGGCAAGCACATGGACGAGGCCGCCAAGCTCACGAACAAGGAAATCGCCGCGTATCTCGGCGGTCTTCCCAAGGAAAAGATGCACTGCTCCGTCATGGGCGAAGAGGCCCTGGAAGACGCCGTCCGTCACTGGAAGGGACTTCCCTCCAAGGCGAAGGAGGAAGAAGGCCGTCTCGTGTGCAAGTGCTTCGGCGTGACGGATCTGCAGATCATCAAGGTGGCCAGGGAAAACAACCTCACCACGGTGGAGGAAGTCACCGACTTCATCAAGGCCGGCGGCGCCTGCGGCAGCTGCAAGGACGACATTCAGTCCATTCTCGACAAGCTGCACGCCATGGAAAAGCCGCTTGAGGAAATCCGCCCCGTGCCCCGCATGACCAACGTGCAGCGCATGCAGAAGGTCATGACCATTATTAATGAAGACATTGCTCCGCGCCTCGCCCTTGACGGCGGCACCATCGAGCTTGTGGATGTGGACGGAACCACCGTTGTGGTGGCTCTGCGCGGCGCCTGTTCCGGTTGCTCTGCCAGCCAGCTGACGCTGAAGAACCTGGTGGAAAAGACGCTGCGCGAGCAGGTGGATCCCGCCATCAATGTTGTGGAGGCGTAACATGGCCGACCGTACTGATGTGATTTATCTTGACAACAACGCCACCACGCGGGTTGCTCCCGAAGTGGTGGAAGCCATGATGCCCGCCTTCGGCCCGCTTTACGGCAACGCTTCCAGCATGCACACCTTCGGCGGCCAGATGGGCCACTACATCCAGAAGGCCCGCGAGCAGGTGGCCGGCATTCTCAATGCGGATCCGGAAGAGATCGTCTTCACTTCCTGCGGTTCCGAGTCCGACAACTCCGCCTGGTATTCCGCCACGGAAACCCAGCCGGAAAAGCGGCACGTCATCACCACCAAGGTGGAACATTCCGCGGTGCTGGCCTACGGTCACTACCTTGAGGACAAGGGCTACGAAGTGACCTGGCTCGGTGTGGACGACAAGGGCCGTCTCGACCTTGAGGAACTCGACCGCGCCATCCGTCCGGACACGGCGCTCGTGTCCATGATGTTCGCCAACAACGAAACCGGCACCGTCTTCCCCATCGCGGACGTGGCCAGAATCGTGAAGTCTCACGGCGTGCAGCTTCATGTGGACGCCGTGCAGGCCGTGGGCAAGGAAATCATCGACCTCAAGAAGCTGCCCATCGACTATCTGGCGCTTTCCGGCCACAAGCTGCATGCCCCCAAGGGCATCGGCGCGCTGTACATCCGTCGCGGCACGCGCTTCCGTCCCTACCTCAAGGGCGGTCATCAGGAACGCGGCCGTCGCGCAGGCACGGAAAACGTGCCCTACATCATCGGTCTCGGCAAGGCCTGCGAGCTCGCCGCGGCCAATATGGAAAAGGAACGCACCCAGGTCGCCGCGCTGCGCGATCGCCTGCAGGCCGGACTTCTGGCCGCCATTCCGCACTGCAAGATCAACGGCGATCAGGAACACCGCCTGCCCAACACGCTGAACATCTCCTTTGAAGGCGTGGAAGGCGAGGCCCTGCTGCTCCAGCTCGATCAGTACGGCATCTGCGCAAGCTCCGGTTCCGCCTGCACCTCCGGCAGCCTCGAACCTTCCCACGTGCTGCGCGCCATGGGCGTTCCGTTCAACTACGCCCACGGCTCCGTGCGCTTCAGCCTGAGCCGCTACAACACCGAAGCCGAAATCGACCGCGTGATCGAAGTGATGCCCAACATCGTGAGCGAACTGCGCAAGATTTCGCCCTTTGCGAGCTTTCTGAAGAACTAGAAAACGAAGTCTGCCTTGCAGGCCTCGCTTTTGAATGACAAAGACCCGTTTCCTCTCGTGGGAAGCGGGTCTTTTTTTTCGATGAGGCGAAGAAGAAAAGGGCCGGGAGTCTTCCCGGCCCTTCAATGTTCGTCGCTGGTTCAGATCACCGGACTCAGTGGCCGCCCATGTTCCGATGCAGCAGCTCGTGCTCCCTGCCCTTGAGCAGCGTGGCGTAGAGCGTGTCGAGCAGGGGGTTCTCGTTGGTTTTCTTGATCTGCATGTTGATGTCCGTTTCGTACAGGGAATCGCGACGGGCCCGGAACATGCTGCCCGAGGAGGAAACCGGCTGGCCGCCGCCCATGATGCAGCCGCCGGGGCAGGCCATGAATTCCACGAAGTCGTAGCTTTTTTCGCCGTTGCGGATGGCGTTCAGCACCGTGTCGGCGTTGCGCAGACCGCTCACCACGGCCGCGCGGATGTCCCTGCCGTTGTGATGGAAGGAAAATTCCCGTATGCCCCGCTCTTCGCGCACGCCCACGCGCTTGAGCTCGTCGAGCTTCTGACGGTTGTGCCCCGCAATGAAGTTGCGCAGCACGGCCTCGGTGACGCCGCCGCTCGCGCCGAAAATGAGGCCCGCGCCCGAGGTGATGCCGAAGGGCATGTCGGCGGCGTCCTTGTCCGCGCCGTTCAGGTTGAGCCCGTAGCTCTGAATCATGCCGATGAGCTCTTCCGTGGTGAGCACGAAGTCCACGTCCTGGCGGCCGTTGGTGCGCGATTCTGGCCGGAGAATTTCGTCCTTCTTGGCCGTGCAGGGCATGATGGCCACGGAAACGAGACGGCGCCCCTGTTCGTCGGGCTTTTCGTCGTCCCAGGCGCGCAGCACTGCGCCGAACATCTGCATGGGCGAGCGGCAGGTGGACAGATTGGGAATGAAGTCCGGATGCCGTTTTTCGCAGAAGCGCACCCAGGCGGGGCAGCAGCTCGTGAAGAGCGGCAGCTTTTCTCCCGAGGCGAGGCGTTTTTCGAGTTCGCGGCTTTCCTCGGTCACGGTGAGATCCGCGCCGAAGGCGGTGTCGTACACTTCCTCGAAGCCGAGGCGGTGCATCACCGTGACGAGGCGGTTCATGACGTTCTTGCCGGCGGGAAAGCCGAATCTGTCGCCGATGGCCGTGCGCACGGCCGGAGCCACCTGCGCGACCACCTTGTTTTTCGGATCGGCAAGGGCCGCCCACACCTGATCCACGGTGCTCTTGATGGAAATGGCTCCCGTGGGGCAGACCACGCGGCACTGACCGCAGCCTACGCAGTCGGTTTCGGCGAGGCGGCGGTTGTAGGCGGGAGTGACCAGAGTGGCCACGCCCTTGCCGGCGAAGTCGAGGGCGTCCACGGACTGAATGTTGTCGCACATGCGCACGCAGTCGCCGCAGAGTATGCACTTGCTCGGCGTGCGCACGATGCAGTTGGAACTGTTGTCCACCTCGTGATGTTCCTGCGCGCTCTTGAAGCGTATGTTGCGCACGCCCATGCGTTCGGCGAGGTTCTGGAGGTGGCAGTCGCCGTTCTTGTTGCACACGGTGCAGTCGCGGTCGTGGGAGGCGAGCAGCAGTTCGAGCAGGGTGCGGCGATACTGTCTCAGTTCCGGCGTGTTGGTCTGAATGTTCATGCCGTCGCGCGGGCGCACCGTGCAGGAAGCGAAATAGCGGCCTTCGTCGTCCTTGACCGTGCAGAGACGGCAGGCGCCGTACACGGAAAGTTCCGAAACGTAGCAGAGCGTGGGCAGATCGATGCCCGCGTTGCGTATGACCGTCAGCACATTGGTTTCATCGGTGAATTCGACGCGGATGCCGTCGATGATCATGCTGCCCATGGTTAGTCCTTGATGGAAATGGCGCCGAACTTGCAGTTCATCATGCAGGTGCCGCACTTGATGCAGATTTCATGGTTGATGACGAAGGGCTGCTTCACCACGCCGGTGATGGCGTGTACGGGGCAGATGCGCGCGCAGCGGGAACAGCCCTTGCAGCGTTTGGGATCGATGTCGAAAAAGATCAGTTCCTGATAGGGGCCGGGCAGGTACTCTTCGATGACGCGTTCCTCGCCGCCCTGATGCTCCAGTACGGAGAGCACCTGCCGCGCGATGCTCTTGCCGAGACCGCAGCGGGCGGTGTGATCGATGAGCGTTCCGAGCTCCGTGAGCAGGGCCAGGTCTTCCGGGGAGGGGGAGGGAAGAGGAGAATCGGAGAGAATCTGCTGCATCTGCCTTGTGCCTTCCCGGCAGGAAATGCATTTGCCGCAGCACTGATCGCTGGTGAATTTTTCAAGAACGGCCAGAGCCTTCTGAGTTTCCGGTGACTTTTCCATGATGCGTCCGAAAGAAGTGAAAGAATGATGACGGCGGAGCCGCTTCGGCGCGGAAACGGCCGGCAGTGTCGCCGGCGTTCCTGAATGTTTCTGCCGTCGTGCGGCGTCCGATATCCTCAGGGTGTAGCCGGGCGAGGCGGGCCTTGTAAAGCCTGCGCCCATTGTTCCGGAATGGAACAAGATGATTTTTCTCCTCGCGGCGCAAAAAACGTGCGCTCGTGTGCGCCGTTCCCGCTTGACGCAGGAATTCCCTGTCGTTACAGATGGATATTATGTGGACTGTCAGCCGCGCGTTTGTCGCGGCATCCTTCGGGAGAAGAGCATATGGACATCACGGTGGACGCTGTACTTGCCCTGGCTCCGGACGACGCATCCGTCAAGGCTGCGCGCTCTCTGGCCTCGCCCGGCAAATGGCAGACGCTCGGCTTTGACGAGGCTTCCGCATGGGGGCTCTGTCAGGGAAGCGGATCAAAACCCTATCAGACGAAGGTGGACCTTTCGGGGCCTGCGTGTTCGTGTTCCTGCCCGAGCCGCAAGATTCCCTGCAAGCACGCGCTGGCGCTGCTTCTGCTTCTGGCGCAGCAGAAGGGCGCGTTTGCGGAGGGCGGCCGTCCCGACTGGGTGAGCGAGTGGCTGGAAGGCAGGCAGCAGCGGGCCGCGAAAAAGGAAGCGGGAGCGAGCGCCAAAAAGAGCGCCGCGCCTTCTGCCAAAAAGGAAGCCGCGAGGCTTGAGCGCATGCGCGCGGGACTCGACGAGCTTGTCCGCTGGATGAACGATCAGGTGCGTCAGGGCCTGTCGTCTCTTTCCGGGCGCTACGACGAGTGGAACCGGCTGGCCGCCCGCATGGTGGACGCGCAGATGCCCGGCGTGGCCGCGAGGGTGAGGGAGCTTTCCGCACTGACGGACGCAGGCGACGACTGGCCCGCCGAAATGCTCGGCCGCATGGGCGAGCTTCAGCTGCTGGCGGAGGCGTTTTCCCGCATGGACAGCCTTTCTCCGGCCGAGCAGGCCGACGTGCGCGCCGCGCTGGGCCTTCTTCCCGACAAGGGGGCCGTGCTTGCCGGAAACGATGCGGTTGCCGACGTGTGGAGCGTCATGGGCGTGAGCGTGGCCGAAGAGGACAGGCTGTGGCGTCGCCGGGTGTGGCTTTACGGGAAGCAGAGCGGGCGCACGGCGCTGGTTCTGGATTTTTCTCACGGCTCCCGTTCGTTTGAGCCGGTCTTTCTGCCGGGTGATCATGTGCGCATGACGCTTGCCTTCTATCCCGGAGCGTCTCCGCTTCGGGCCGTGGCGGCAGGCGATCTTGTGCCCGAGCCCGGCGGAGCGCTGCCGCAGCGCACGCTCGACGAGGCGCTTTCCGACATGGCCGCGCGCGTGGCGGCCAATCCGTGGCAGAGGCCGCTGCCGCTGTTTTTCGGCGGCGCGAAACTGACGCGTTCAGAGAGCGGCTGGCAGCTTGCGTGCGAGGGCAATCGGCTGATTCCTCTGGTTCTCGACGACGCCGCGGCCTGGAACATGCTGGCCGCATGCGGTGGACGCCCGCTTTTTGTCTGCGGCGAGTGGAGCGGCGGCGCGCTGGTTCCGGCGGGTGTTTTTCCTCAGACGGCATCGTAGGGGAGGCATCATGGACCCCAGACTTCGTTTGTTCGGCTCCCTGGCCCTCATCGGAGCGTCGCGGCGCCTGCCGTCGTTTCCCGAGAGCGAGTTTCCCGCAGGCTCGCTGATCCGGGAACTTGCCGACGCCTCGGACTCCTCGCCGGAAGCTCTTTCCCGCGTGCTGCTCTGCGGCGCGGGAGCGCTCTTTGTGTGCAGTCTGGCGGGGCATCGCCCCGCATCCGTGGAAAGCGCGCCGGAGACGCCCCGGCCGTGCCCGGAGGAAACGCGCGCATCTCTGCCGGAAGGCGTTCCGGTGACGGACGTGATGGGAGAAATTTTTCGGAACGGGCCGCTGCGGCTGCAGTGGGAGGCGCTTGCGCATCTTGAGAAGAAAAACATGGTGCTGCCTCATTCGCTGCTCGTGCCTGCGCTGGTCATGGGGCGCGGCGCGCCTGCGCTGCGTCCGCTGCTTGCGCGCACGGCGGGCGAGCGCGGATTGTGGCTTGCCTCGCTGAATCCCGACTGGCGCATGTTCGCCGCCTCATCCGACGGAGAGCCGGATCAGGACGCCTGGGAACACGGCCGTCCCATGCAGCGGCAGGCCTTTTTTCTTGCCGCGCGCACGAAGGATCCCGCGCAGGCGAGGGCGCTCTTTGAAAAGGACATGGCTTCCATGGACGCTTCGGAGCGCGCCGCGCTGCTGGGGCTTTTTTCGCACGGCCTGTCCGGCGGGGACGAAGAGCTGCTGGAGCGCCTGCTCAAAAAGGACCGCAGCCGCGAGGTGAAGAAAACGGCGGCCCTTCTGCTTTCCCGCCTGCCGAAGAGCGCGTATCTCTCGCGCATGGGCGAACGCCTTTCCGTCTGCATGGAAGGCTTGCTGTCCGCGCCGAAGCCGTCGGCGCTCACCGGTCTTTTCCGCGCGGCGGCGGCCGCCGTGGGCATGGCGGACAAGGCAGACTTTATTGCGCCGCCCGAGAGCTACGACAAGAGCTGGGCGGAGGATCTCATCACGGAAAAGCCGCCGATTCCGCAGCTCGGGCCGCGCGCCGGATGGCTGTATCAGATGGCCTGCGTCATGCCGCCGTCGTGGTGGACGGAGCGCACCGGAAGAGAGCCGGAAGAGCTGATTGCGCTTTCCGCCCGTTCGGAGTGGAAGAAGCCCCTGCAGACGGCCTGGGGCGACGCGGAGCTTCGCTTCGGCGACGAAGACTGGGCGCGCGCCATGCTGAAGTTCATGAAGAAGGGCGACGTGTGGCCGTCTTCGTCCGGCAGGCTCGACGTTTTTTACCTGGCCGGTCTGCTGAACAGGGAGGAGCGCGAAAGGACGTGGGAATCCCTGCTTTCCGGGGAAACGCTGACGGCGTTTCTGGAGGACGTGCTCAGCCGTCAGGAGCTCGACTACCGCATGTCTTCCGCGCTGGCGGACAGGGCCGTTCAGGCGCTCGGCGCGCGGCTGGCGTCGGCCTCTCGCCGGGACTACGCCCTGTCCTATGTTGTCGCCGAGCTCGCCATGACGCTGCCGTCGGATCGTCTGGACAAGGCGCTTCAGGTTCTGGCCGCGCTGCCGGAGGATTCCCCGAACCGCGAAATTTTCGATCGTTTTTCCGCCATCGCCCTGCAGCGCAGGACGATGGATGAGTATTTTTCCTGACCGTCAACCATTGAGGGCATTGCATGAGCACCGTAGATTCCAAAGACTCCGCCCGCGTGCTGCGTCAGCACGCCGAACAGCAGTTTGCCGAAGAGCTGGAAGAACTGAAGAAGGCCGACTCGCATCCGCGCCCGGAGAACTGGCAGATGTCGCCCTGGGCCGTGTGTACCTATCTCATGGGCGGCCGGCTCGACAACGGCTTTGAGGTCACGCCCAAGTACATCGGCAGTCGCCGGCTCATGGAAATCGCCGTGGCCACGCTGGCCACCGATCGCGCGCTGCTTCTGTACGGCGTGCCGGGCACGGCCAAGTCGTGGGTGTCGGAGCATCTGGCCGCGGCCGTGAGCGGCGATTCCACGCGCATCATTCAGGGCACGGCGGGCACGAGCGAGGAACAGATGCGCTACGGCTGGAACTACGCCGAGCTGCTGGCCAAGGGGCCGTCGCGGCAGGCACTGGTGGAAAGTCCGCTCATGCGCGCCATGGAAGACGGCCGCATCGCCCGCGTGGAGGAACTGACCCGCATCCCCGCCGACGTGCAGGACACGCTCATCACCATTCTTTCGGAAAAGTCGCTGCCCGTGCCCGAGCTCGGCGAGGAAGTGCAGGCCGTGCGCGGCTTCAACGTGATCGCCACGGCGAACAACCGCGACAAGGGCGTGAACGAGCTCTCCTCCGCGCTCAAGCGTCGCTTCAACACGGTGGTGCTGCCTGTTCCGGCCACGGAAGACGAGGAAGTGGCCATTGTGGAAAAGCGCGTGCGGGAGATGGGGCGGAGCCTGGAACTGCCCGCCGAGCCGCCTGCGCTTGCCGAAGTGCGCCGCGTGGTGCGCATTTTTCGCGAGCTTCGCAACGGCAGAACCGAAGACGGCAAGCTCAAGGTGAAAACGCCTTCCGGCACGCTGAGCACGGCGGAGGCCATTTCCGTGGTCAACAGCGGCATGGCGCTGGCCGCCCATTTCGGCGACGGCTGCCTGCGCGCGGCCGACGTGGCGGCCAGTCTTGTGGGCGCGGTGGTCAAGGATCCGGTGCAGGACCGCGTGATCTGGCATGAATATCTTGAAACCGTCATGAAGGAACGGAGCGACTGGAAAGACCTTTACCGCGCCTGCCGCGACGTGGAATGACCATGGACGAATCCTTGCAGATACGCATATTCGGCATCAGACATCATGGGCCGGGATGCGCCCGCAGCCTTGTGCGGGCGTTTGAGCAGTGGCGGCCGGACGCGATTCTGGTGGAAGGCCCGCCCGAGGGCGAGAGCGTGCTGCCTCTGGCCGCAGACGAAGCCATGACGCCGCCGGTGGCGCTGCTCGTGTATGCGGAGGACGAGGCCCGGCGCGCGGCGTTTTATCCTTTTGCGGAATTTTCTCCCGAATGGCAGGCGCTGCGCTATGCGCTTGCCGAAGGCGTTCCGGTCCGCTTCATGGATCTGCCGGCTGCCGTGCGCTTTGCGCTGGAAAAGAGGGAGGAAGAGGCAGAGAGGGCCGCGGCTGAAACGGCTGAAAACGCTTCTGCTCAGGCGGACGGCGAATCGCCGGAGCTGGCGCAGGAGGGCGAAACGCGGACGGCACAGCTTGAAGCGCCGGACGAAACCGGGGCGGAGAAAACGGCGTCGCATGAAGCGGGAGCGGAGCAACCCGGGAGCGACGGAGAGCCGGACGCGGGGCAGGAGGAGAGCGTTCCGTTCGACGCGGACGATCCGCTGGACTGGCTGGGACGCGCCGCAGGCTACGAAAGCGGGGAGAGCTGGTGGAATCACATGGTGGAGGAGCGGCTCGACGGGCTTGAACTGTTCGAGGCCATCCGCGAGGCCATGACGGCCGTTCGTCAGGAACGCGAGCAGCGCGACGGAGCCGTTTCGGGTCTGGAGGCGCTGCGCGAGGCGCACATGCGTTCGTGCCTGCGCAAGGCGAAGAAGGAAGGATTTTCCCGCATTGCGGTGGTGTGCGGCGCGTGGCATGTGCCTGCGCTGGAAGCGAAGGTGGCCGCCAGGGACGACAACGCGCTTTTGAAGGGACTGCCGAAAATGAAGGCGGTCGCCACCTGGGCGCCGTGGACCTACGCGGGACTCAGCGTGCGGAGCGGCTACGGCGCAGGGGTGGAGTCTCCGGCGTGGTACGAGCATCTGTGGCGCGGAAAAACGGCGGAATCCCGGACTGTGAGCTGGCTTGCGTCGGCGGCGCGGCTCTTTCGCGAGGAGGGGCTGGACTGCTCGCCCGCGCACGTCATTGAATCCGCGAGGCTGGCCGAGTCTCTGGCGGCGCTGCGCAACCGTCCGGGCGCGGGGCTTCGCGAGCTGTGCGAGGCGCTGCAGACCGTGGTCTGCATGGGCGAGGAAGCGCCCATGCGTCTCATTGCGCGGCGTCTCATCACCGGCGAGAAACTGGGGCGCGTGCCGGAAGGCGTGCCTGCGGTGCCGCTTCAGCGGGACATCGAACGTTTGCAGAAAAAGCTCCGACTCAAGCCGGAAGCCTCGCAGAAAACGCTGGATCTCGATCTGCGTAAGGAAGTGGATCTGGAGCGCAGCCGCATGCTGCATCGCATGAATCTGCTGGACATTCCCTGGGGAACGGACAGACGCGAAGGCGGGGGCAAGGGCACGTTCCACGAAGTGTGGCAGCTTCAGTGGGAGCCGAAGCTTGTTGTGGACATCATTCAGGCGGGCGTGTGGGGCGGCACGCTGCTCGACGCTGCGGTGCGCCGCACGCTGGATCGCGCTTCCCGGGCGAATCTGCCCGAGCTTGCCGCCCTGATGGACGCGGCGCTGCTGGCGGATCTCGGGGAAGCGGTGGAAGGACTGGTGCGCACGCTGGAAAATCTGGCCGCGCTCACCACGGACACGCTCCAGCTTCTCCGCACGCTGCCGGAGCTTGTGCGCGTGGCTCGTTACGGCGACGTGCGCGGCACGGACACGGGCATGGTTCTTGCGCTGGTGGACGGCATGGTTCCGCGCGTGACCGTGGGGCTTCATGCGGCGCTCTCCGGGCTCAACGCCGAAAGTTCGGCGGAACTGTCCGCACCGCTGCGCGCGGCGCATGAGGCCATACGCCTGTCCGGACGGGAGGAGCTTGCGCTCATGTGGCGTCAGGCGCTGCGCCGGCTGCTTGCGGAAGAGAGCGGCGTGCATGCCGTGCTTCGCGGTCTGGCCGCCCGGCTTCTTTTCGACGACGAGTTTCTTTCGCTCGACGAGGTGGCGTCGCTCATGAGTCTTGCGCTTTCTCCCGCGTCGGAGCCGGAAGAGTCGGCGGGGTGGCTGTCGTCGTTTCTCGGCGAGAGCGCCATGGTGCTGCTGCACGACGACATGCTGTGGACCCTTGTGGATCAGTGGCTGACGACGCTTCCTGCGGAACGGTTCAAGTCGGTGCTGCCCATGCTTCGCCGCACGTTCACGGAATTTTCCGCGCCGGAACGGCGGCAGCTTGCGGAGCGGGCCCGGCGGGCTCCGGGAAGCGGAGGGGCGGGCGCGGCGCAGTCTTTCGACCGGGACGAGGCGCGCGCGGCGTTTCCGCTGCCTTTTTTGCGGAAGATTCTCGGACTTGCCGCGCCTCACGCGGGGGAAAACGAGCGAGGTGCTCATGAATAACGACCTTGAAAAGGAACGCATGCGGCGCTGGGTGCTGGCGCTCGGCGACGAGGCCAGAAGCGCTTGCCCGGAGGTGACGCTCAGCGAGGAAGACGCGGGCATGAGCGACGCGCTTTCTCTGCTCTACGATCACGGCGGCGACGGAAAAGGGCTTCGCGGAGGCAGCGGCGCGTCGTCTCCCCGCGTGGCGCGCTGGCTCGGCGACATACGCAAATACTTTCCGTCCACGGTGGTGCGGGCCATGCAGAAGGACGCCTTCGACCGCCTTTATCTTAAAGATATGCTTCTGCAGCCGGAAATGCTGGAGTCCGTGCAGCCGGACGTGAATCTGGTTTCCACGCTCATGTCGTTGAACGGCGTCATTCCGCCGGAAACCCGGGAAACGGCAAGGCTGGTGGTGCGCAAGGTCGTGGACGAGCTTTTGAAACAGCTTGAGGAACCCATGCGCACGGCGGTGAGCGGAGCGCTTAACCGGGCGGTGCGCAGTCGCCGTCCCCGCTATGCGGAAATAGACTGGAACCGCACCATTCAGGCCAATCTCCGTCACTGGCAGAAGGAATATCACACGCTGGTTCCGGAATCGCTCATCGGTTACGGACGCAAGGCGCGCCGTCCGCAGAGGGAGGTCATACTCTGCATCGATCAGAGCGGCTCCATGGCGAGTTCCATCGTGTACTCCAGCATTTTCGGCGCGGTCATGGCGTCGCTGCCTGCCGTGAAGACGCGCCTTGTGGTGTTCGACACCTCGGTGGTCGATCTTACCGACGAAATGCGCGATCCCGTGGACGTGCTCTTCGGCGTGCAGCTCGGCGGCGGCACGGACATCAACCGGGCCGTGGGGTACTGTCAGTCGCTCATCAGCGATCCGCGCAACACCGTCATGGTGCTGATTTCCGACTTGTACGAAGGCGGCGTGGAACGGAATCTGCTCCAGCGGGCCAGCGAGCTTGTGCAGTCGGGGGTGCAGTTCATCACGCTGCTGGCGCTGAGCAATGAGGGCAGTCCCTTTTACGACAGGGCGCTGGCCGGAAAGTTGTCGGCCCTGGGCATTCCCTGTTTTGCCTGCACGCCGGACATCTTTCCGGGCATGATGGCGGCCGCCATCCGTAAGGAAGACGTCTGCCTCTGGGCGGCGGAGCAGGGCGTGGTCACGGCTCCTGCGGTCCGTGATGGAGCGTGACGTCGGAAAGGGCAGAGCCTTGAAACTGCGGGTGAGGGTCGCAAAGGGCGGGAAAAAAGCCGGAACAACGCGCTTGCTCCGTTTTTCAGCTCGAAAAAACCGAAAAATGGGCCTTTGAGGGAGAAAACGCCGGGAAAAGGTCAAAAAATGGGGCGGAGAGTGATCTTTGCCTCATTTTTTTATGCTGTATTCTCGATATGTTACGAAGGAAAATGCAAAAAGAATAAAAAAACTGCAAAAAAAGTGTTTGACAAGTCGGGGGTAAATGGGCATAACTCGAAAACGCGCTGAGGCACAGCGGCTCAAACGAGCGCCCCGCCGAAAGCGCCGCCTGAAAAAACTTGAAAAAAGTTGTTGACAGGTGAAACGAAAAGTTGCATAAAGCAACACCGCAGCGAGTGAGCGGCACGGTTCTTTGACAAGTGAAGAGCGAGTTGGGAAATAGAGCTTTGAGTTCGATTTGAGAACTTCGGTTCTCTGAATCAAATACTTTTCAACTGGAGAGTTTGATTCTGGCTCAGATTGAACGCTGGCGGCGTGCCTAACACATGCAAGTCGTACGTGAAAGGGTCTTCGGGCCCGAGTAAAGTGGCGCACGGGTGAGTAACACGTGGATAATCTACCGGGAAGTGAGGAATAACAGCTGGAAACGGCTGCTAATACCGCATACGCTTCATATTTGTCTATGAAGGAAAGGGGGCCTCTGCATATGCTTCCGCTTTTCGATGAGTCCGCGTCCCATTAGCTAGTTGGTGAGGTAACGGCCCACCAAGGCGACGATGGGTAGCTGGTCTAAGAGGATGATCAGCCACATTGGAACTGGAACACGGTCCAAACTCCTACGGGAGGCAGCAGTGGGGAATATTGCGCAATGGGCGAAAGCCTGACGCAGCGACGCCGCGTGAGGGATGAAGGTCTTCGGATCGTAAACCTCTGTCAGAAGGGAAGAATAAGCACTGTGCTAATCAGCAGTGCCCTGACGGTACCTTCAAAGGAAGCACCGGCTAACTCCGTGCCAGCAGCCGCGGTAATACGGAGGGTGCAAGCGTTAATCGGAATTACTGGGCGTAAAGCGCGTGTAGGCTGTATGGCAAGTTGGAGGTGAAATCCCACGGCTCAACCGTGGAACTGCCTTCAAAACTACCAAACTGGAGTGCGAGAGAGGATAGCGGAATTCCAGGTGTAGGAGTGAAATCCGTAGATATCTGGAAGAACATCAGTGGCGAAGGCGGCTATCTGGCTCGTAACTGACGCTGAGATGCGAAAGCGTGGGTAGCAAACAGGATTAGATACCCTGGTAGTCCACGCTGTAAACGATGGATACTAGTTGTCGGGTTGTATGACTCGGTGACGCAGCTAACGCAATAAGTATCCCGCCTGGGGAGTACGGTCGCAAGGCTGAAACTCAAAGAAATTGACGGGGGCCCGCACAAGCGGTGGAGTATGTGGTTTAATTCGATGCAACGCGAAGAACCTTACCCAGGCTTGACATCTAGGGAGCCTCTATGAAAGTAGAGGGTGCTCTTCGGAGAACCCTAAGACAGGTGCTGCATGGCTGTCGTCAGCTCGTGCCGTGAGGTGTTGGGTTAAGTCCCGCAACGAGCGCAACCCCTGTCCTTAGTTGCCATCAGGTAAAGCTGGGCACTCTAAGGAGACCGCTTCGGTTAACGGAGAGGAAGGTGGGGACGACGTCAAGTCATCATGGCCCTTACGCCTGGGGCTACACACGTACTACAATGGCGCATACAAAGGGAAGCGAGACCGTGAGGTGGAGCCAATCTCAAAAAATGCGTCCCAGTCCGGACAGGAGTCTGCAACTCGACTCCTCGAAGTCGGAATCGCTAGTAATTCTGGATCAGCATGCCAGGGTGAATGCGTTCCCGGGCCTTGTACACACCGCCCGTCACACCACGAAAGTCGGTTTTACCCGAAGCCGGTGAGCTAACTAGCAATAGGAGCAGCCGTCTACGGTAGGCCCGATAATTGGGGTGAAGTCGTAACAAGGCAGCCGTAGGGGAACCTGCGGCTGGATCACCTCCTTTTAGAGAAATCCCAACTCGCTCTTTACTTGCAAGGAACCGAGAGTTCTTTGAAAGTGAGTATGTCAGGGCCTGTAGCTCAGGTGGTTAGAGCGCACGCCTGATAAGCGTGAGGTCGAAAGTTCAAGTCTTTCCAGGCCCACCATTATCGGGGGCGTAGCTCAGTTGGGAGAGCATCTGCTTTGCAAGCAGAGGGTCGTCAGTTCGATTCTGTCCGCCTCCACCAGACATATGTAAGGTTGAATCTTGAGAGAAGGCTTCAGCGACGCTGAAGATTTCGAACCGGGATTCAGCCCGGCTGCTGCCGCGAAAGGCAGTAAGTTCTTTGACAATTGAACAGGGAAATGATGAGAGTTTTTTTTCGAGAAAAACAAGTTAGTAAGAGCAACGGGCGGATGCCTTGGCGCTGAAGGCGATGAAAGACGTGATAAGCTGCGATAAGCCTCGGGGAGGAGCTAAATATCCTTTGATCCGTGGATCTCTGAATGGGGCAACCCACTGGAAGCAGTTCCAGTACCTCTATTGAGGAGCTAACCTGGGGAAGTGAAACATCTCAGTACCCAGAGGAAAAGAAATCAAACGAGACTCCCAAAGTAGCGGCGAGCGAAATGGGAAGAGGCCAAACCGTGCAGTTTCGACTGTGCGGGGTTGTAGGGCCGCCGTACGCGATCTCGGAGTAGGCAGGAGAAGCTGGCTGGAAAGCCACACCACAGCGGGTGACAGTCCCGTATCCGAAACCGAAAAGAGCGCAGGCGGTACCTGAGTACTGCGAGGCACGTGAAACCTCGTGGGAATCCGGGAGGACCATCTTCCAAGCCTAAGTACGATCCAGCGACCGATAGTGAACCAGTACCGTGAGGGAAAGGTGAAAAGAACCCCTGTCAGGGGAGTGAAATAGAATCTGAAACCTGTTGCTTACAAGCTGTGGGAGCAGTTTTAACGACTGTGACCATGTGCCTTTTGCATAATGAGTCAGCGAGTTAATCTGTTGTGCAAGGTTAAGCGAGAGCGGAGCCGAAGCGAAAGCGAGTCTGAACAGGGCGCACAGTACAGCGGATTAGACCCGAAACCGGGTGATCTATCCATGAGCAGGTTGAAGCAAGGGTAAAGCCTTGTGGAGGACCGAACCAGTATCGGCTGAAAACGATTTGGATGACTTGTGGATAGGGGTGAAAGGCCAATCAAACCCGGTGATAGCTGGTTCTCCCCGAAATATATTGAGGTATAGCCTCAGGGATTGTTTATCGGAGGTAAAGCACTGACAAGGCTAGGGGTCCTACCAGATTACCAAACCTTATCAAACTCTGAATGCCGAATAAATGTACCCTGGGAGTCAGACGGCGGGTGCTAAGGTCCGTCGTCAAAAGGGTAAGAGCCCAGATCGACAGCTAAGGCCTCCAATTCCATACTCAGTGGTGAAGGTGGTGGAGTTGTTTAGACAGCCAGGACGTTGGCTTAGAAGCAGCCATCGTTTAAAGAAAGCGTAATAGCTCACTGGTCTAATGATTCTGCGCCGAAAATGTAACGGGGCTAAGTATGGAGCCGAAGCTTCGGATTTGCCTTTATGGCATCTGGTAGGGGAGCGTTCTCAACGGGCTGAAGCTGTGGTGAAAACCATGGTGGACTGTTGAGAAGTGATTATGCTGACATGAGTAACGATAAAACAGGTGAAAAACCTGTTCGCCGAAAACCCAAGGTTTCCTGGGTAAAGTTAATCTTCCCAGGGTTAGTCGGTCCCTAAGGAGAGGGCGAAAGCCGTATCTGATGGAAAACGGGTTAATATTCCCGTACTTGCATGGATGTGCGATGGAGGGACGCAGCAAGATAGGTGATCCGGGTGTTGGATATCCCGGTGCAAGCGTGTAGGAGTGCGAAGCAGGCAAATCCGTTTCGCTTATCCGAGACGCGAGTCCGAGCCGCAAGGCGGAAGTCATTGAGTCTACACTGCCAAGAAAAGCTTCTAAGTTTAGTCCATGTGAACCGTACT